>NZ_JBFCVL010000032.1 GCF_040712075.1 Fodinicurvata sp. EGI_FJ10296 | reverse complement strand
TCAAGGCGGGGACGATCAGGAGGGTGAGGCGTGGGTGATCGGGAAGGATACGGCGTGGGAGATCCGGCACAAATTCTCAAACCAACCCCTGATCGCTCCCGACATCGATCGGGAGCCCCGAGCCGGATGAGCCCGGTTCGCGTCTTCCAACCCCCAGAGCCACCGCGCGAGGTCCCCGCTCAAGGCGGGGACGATCAGGAGGGTGAGGCGTGGGTGATCGGGAAGGATACGGCGTGGGAGATCCGGCACAAATTCTCAAACCAACCCCTGATCGCTCCCGACATCGATCGGGAGCCCCGAGCCGGATGAGCCCGGTTCGCGTCTTCCAACCCCCAGAGCCACCGCGCGAGATCCCCGTTCAAGGCGGGGACGATCAGGAGGGTGAGGCGTGGGTGATCGGGAAGGATACGGCGTGGGAGATCCGGCACAAATTCTCAAACCAACCCCTGATCGCTCCCGACATCGATCGGGAGCCCCGAGCCGGATGAGCCCGGTTCGCGTCTTCCAACCCCCAGAGCCACCGCGCGAGATCCCCGTTCAAGGCGGG
>NZ_JBFCVL010000031.1 GCF_040712075.1 Fodinicurvata sp. EGI_FJ10296 | reverse complement strand
CTTCCACCGCCTGACCCGCGAGCAGATGACGGGGATCGTTGACATCCAGCTGCGGCATCTCGAAGCGTTGCTGGCCGATCGCAAGATCGAGCTGGTCATGGAGGACTCGGCGAAGCGCTGGCTGGCGAATGCCGGCTACGACCCGGTCTATGGCGCCCGGCCGCTGAAGCGGGTGATCCAGCGCGAACTGCAGAACCCGCTGGCGGAGATGATTCTCGCCGGGCGTGTTGCTGAAGGCGAGAGCGTGACGGTGGCGGCCGACGACGGCGGGCTGACCATCGACGGCTCACTGGTCCAGGCGGCGTAACCATCCGGTAGAGCCTACGGCAAACGGCGGCGCTCCCTGCGCCGCCGTTTGTTGCGTTTATGCCTGTCGTGAGGCTGGGAGCCGACCAGGGCCGAGCCCGCTCTGCCGATCAGCAGCTGGCGTCGGTGCTTTCGTCAGGCCCCTCGCCGCACGCCTGCGGGAGCTGCTGGCGGCGCTGTTCGATGCTCGCCACCTGGATCTGGCGCTGCTGCAGGCGCTTGCGGTTGATCTCCTGCACCCGCTTGTCGAAGAGTTCCATCTCGGCCCCGGCCAGCTGACGGCCGGTGGGC
>NZ_JBFCVL010000030.1 GCF_040712075.1 Fodinicurvata sp. EGI_FJ10296 | reverse complement strand
CAACATTAAACATTATTGTTGTTGCTGAATAATTTCATTCTTCACTGATAAAGATTAATCAAACCTACGATTTTATCGTAGGTTTTTTCTTTATCTCTATCCTAGAAAAAGGTACATAAAAATCAAATTTCTTAGCCAATAGCATTTAACCCAAAGGGTTAATCATCGTGATCTGCACCCCAAAAGTTGGACTAAATAACCAACTGATTAAGGTGCAGATTTTTTATGACTAAATATACTCAACGTTTCAAACAACAAGTGCTCGACTTTTATCATCAAAATGGAAAAAACCGTTCGCTTACTCGCCAGTATTTTCAGCTTCCCCAAAGCACGTTAGCACGTTGGATTGCGAAATTTAATCATAATGGAATCAATGGATTAGCTGTGTTAGGTAAAAAACGATGTTATTCTGTTGAGTTTAAATTAAAGGTTATTCAAGCTATCAAAAAAGGCCAGTGCTCCGCTGAAGCCGCCTGCTTTCGCTTTGATATCCCCAGTTCAGGGATAATTAGTCAATGGTTGCAACGCTTTGAAAAACAAGGTATAGATGGGTTATTACTCAAACCTAAAGGTCGTCCAAGTATGAAACTCAACTCACCTAAAATGCCACCAACGCCCAAAACAGAAGAAGAACGCTTGCGTTACCGAATTTTGGAATTAGAAGCGGAGAATGCAATGCTAAAAAAGTTGCAGGAACTCAACCAACAAAAAATGCAGAAAAAGCCGTCATCGTAAATGCCTTACGCTCGCGTTTCCCGTTGGAATTGTTACTCAGACTAATCGGATTGGCACGCAGTTCGTTCTTTTATCATCTCAAGCCAAAGTCGGATAAAAATGTAGCGATTTCACAGAAAATAGAGGAAATTTATCGCAAAAATGACGAAAATTATGG
>NZ_JBFCVL010000029.1 GCF_040712075.1 Fodinicurvata sp. EGI_FJ10296 | reverse complement strand
TTTGCATTGGCTTGCCCGGCGCAATATAATGCCACTCGATTTTCGCCTCCTGACACCATCTGAGGATGGCCATCGACGTCAGTTCCGTACCGTTGTCCGAGACGATCGTGGTCGGCCTTCCTCGCCGGGCCATGACCGCATTCAGTTCGCGGACGACACGCAGACCTGACAGCGAGGTGTCGGCTACCAGGGCCAGGCATTCGCGGGTATGATCGTCGACAATCGCCAGGATCCGGAAGCGGCGACCGTCGGTGAACGCATCACTGAGGAAGTCCAGGCTCCAGCGTTGGTTCGCCTGCTGGGGAACGAGCATCGGCCGGCGCGTGCCCAGCGCCCTCTTGCGGCCGCCGCGCTTGCGAACCTGCAGTCTCTCCTCCCGGTAAAGACGCCGAAGCTTCTTGAGGTTCATCGAGATGCCCTGCCGCCGCAGCATCACATGAATGCGGCGATACCCGAAACGACGGCGCTCCGAAGCGACCTTCTTCATCGCCTCACGCAGGTCGACGTCATCCGGCCGGATCCTGCGATAGCGCACGGTCGACCTGTCGACACGAAGAACGTGGCACGCCCGACGCTGGCTCACACCGTGCTCCCGGCACAGATGAGCCACCGCCTCTCGCTTCGCATCGGGCGTTACCATTTTTTTGCTGCGATATCCTTCAGCATCGCATTGTCGAGCATCGACTCCGCCAGCAACCGCTTGAGACGCGCGTTCTCCTCTTCGAGCGCCTTCAACCGCTTTGCATCGGATACATCCATGCCGCCGAATTTGGCCTTGTATTTGTAGAACGTCGCTTCCGAAATTCCGTGCTTGCGGCACACCTCGGCGGTCTTCATTCCCGCCTCGTGTTCCTTCAGCATGCTGATGATCTGCTCATCCGTGAACCGTGATCGCCTCATACGTCCGCCTCCTTCATCGTGACGGACTCTACCAAAAAATGGAGGAGATTCAGGG
>NZ_JBFCVL010000028.1 GCF_040712075.1 Fodinicurvata sp. EGI_FJ10296 | reverse complement strand
GTTATCTCGATCGCCTTCTTGACGGAGACCGGAACAGCGCCGCCGATCTTGCGGAACGCAGCGTACAAGATGGTCTGCCGCTGCAGAACCTCTATCTGGACGTCTTCCAGCCCGCCATGCGTGAAATCGGCCGTCTCTGGCAGTTGAATCGCATCACGGTCGCCCAGGAACATTTCTGCACCGCGGCCACGCAAGCGATCATGAATGGTTTCGTTCGCCGTATCCTGCAGACGCCTCGCAACGGGCTCACCGTCACCGCCGCATGTCTGGGCGGTGAATTTCACGAAGTCGGCCTGCGCATGGTCGCCGACCTGCTCGAACTCGACGGATGGAATTGCAGCTATGTCGGGGGAAGCGTCCCGGTCAGCGACATGATCGAAAGTCTGGCTGACAAGCCGCCCGATCTGGTGGCGGTATCGGTAACGATGACCGAGAATGTCGGGGCCGTGGTGACGTTCATTGACCAGTTGCGCCGCACGCCGGGGCTACAGAGGGTTCCGGTCCTGGTCGGCGGACGGCCGTTCGCGATCTCCGCGACACTGTCGACGTCCGTCGGTGCGGACGGATGCGCCCTCGACGCGGCCACGGCCCTGTCCGAAGCGCGCCGACTTGCCGGTCTACCCTCCACCGACACCCCCAATAGCTGAGACCACCCCTTGAACCGAGAGTCCGACACCATGGGCGATGATGCCTCTTTTCATGACGCGTTCGCCCGCCTCGGCAACGATCTCGCCACGGCCGAACGCCGTCTGATCAAAGCGAATGCCGAACTCAGCTCAGCGCATGAGGAACTTCGCGCCCTTTACGAAGCCCTGCCACTCGGCGCATTCAAAATCGACAATCACGGCACCGTCTTGCAGGCCAATCGGCGTTTTCACGCTCTTACCGGACTTTCAGGGCCGGCGACCTGGTTCGACGGCGCGCACCCACTCGACGCCGAACGGGTAATGCGCCACTGGCAGGATGCCGTCGGCGCAGCGCTCGACGTAAGGTATCGCCATGTGTCGCCGACCGGCCTTGCCGTCGATCTGCGGGTCAAACTGGTGCCTTTTCATGACGACG
>NZ_JBFCVL010000027.1 GCF_040712075.1 Fodinicurvata sp. EGI_FJ10296 | reverse complement strand
GGGGGGGATGCGTGCCCCGTCGGATTGGCCGTGATCGATGCCCCGTGGGGAGTCCGCGCCGGACCTTCAATGCATTGTCCGAGCGCCAGTACAGGGATCGGCGAAGATCGCGGTGGCTCGCGTGTTTGAGCGAGGAGGGGATATGACCGATCAGAAGCAATTTTATGCTGGTGTCGACTGGGCTTCGGAGAGCCATCACGCTTTCTTGACGGACGGAGATGGTCGAAAACTCGGCGAGAAAGTATTCGGCCATAGCGGCGATGGTCTCGCCGCAATGGCGACCTGGTTGACGGAGACCAGTGGCGTGGTGGAGGCAAGCCAAATCCAGGTCGCGATCGAAGTGCCGCATGGCCCCGTGGTCGAAACGCTGATCGAACGCGGGTTCAAGGTGCATGCCATCAATCCGAAGCAAATGGACCGCTTCCGCGACCGCTTCACTCTGGCTGGCGCCAAAGACGACAGTCGTGATGCCGAAGTGATGGCCTCTGCCTTGCGCACCGATCGGCGGTGCTTCCGGCTGCTTGCGGTCGCCGAACCTGTCGTGATCGAATTGCGCGAGTGGTCGCGCATCGCCGAGGATCTCGGCGCTGAGCGCAATCGGCTGACAAACCGGATGCGCCAACAGCTTTGGCGCTACTATCCCGCGTTGCTCGGGCTCGACAACGATCTCGGGGCGGAGTGGCTGCTCGATCTTTGGGAGAGCGTGCCGACGCCGGCCAAGGCCACCCGGATCCGCGAGACGACGATCGCCAAATTGCTCAAGCGCCATCGCATCCGCCGCTTCGACGCCGGCTATGTGCTTGCCAAGCTGCGCACCCCGCCGGTTAAAGTTGCCGCCGGGACGACCGAGGCTGCCAATGCCCACATCGCCACGCTGATCGTGCGCATCCGTATCGTGAACCAGCAGCTTAAAGAAGCTCATCAGCGCCTCGACGGCCTGACCGCCCGCCTCATCCCGACCGAGGAGACCGAGCCTGGGCAGAGGAAGCAGCATGACGTGGAGATCCTCGCATCCTTGCCGGGAGTGGGAAGGATCGTCCTCGCCACACTGCTTGCAGAAGCC
>NZ_JBFCVL010000026.1 GCF_040712075.1 Fodinicurvata sp. EGI_FJ10296 | reverse complement strand
AGAGGTGGTTCGGGGAATCTGGACAGTCGGGATAAGTGGATTTTCGGCCTGAGATCGGCATGATGCCGGGGACAGGAGAGACCATGACCAGACGACCACGCCGGAACCACAGCCCGGCCTTCAAAGCGAAAGTGGCGCTTGCCGCGATCAAGGGTGAGAAGACGCTGGCCGAGTTGGCCGAGCAGCATGACGTTCATGCCAACCAGATTACGTCCTGGCGTGCGCAGCTTCTGGAAGGGGCTGCCGAAGTCTTCGGCGGCGACAGCAAGGCCGAAGCGCCGCCACCGATCGATGTGAAGGAACTCCACGCGAAGATCGGCGAGTTGACGCTCACGAACGATTTTTTGGCCGGTGCGCTCACCAAGGCGGGATTGCTGAGCGCAAAACGATGATCGACCGTCAGCACCCTTTGCCCGTCAGGAAGCAGGCAGCGGCCCTCGGCATCAGCCGGGGGAGCGTCTATTATCTGCCGCGACCGACTCCTGCCGCCGATCTGGCGTTGATGCTTCGGATCGACAAATTGCATCTCGATTACCCGTTCGCGGGCAGCCGGATGATGCGCGACTTTCTCGTTCGCGAGGGCTTCGAGGTCGGCCGGCTGCACGTTGCGACGCTGATGAAGCGCATGAGAATCGCGGCGATCTATCGGCGCCCGAACACATCGAAGCCGGCTCTGGGCCACAAGATCTATCCGTATCTGCTGCGCAAGCTGTCTATCACGCGGCCCAACCAGGTCTGGGCAATCGACATCACGTATGTCCCGATGGCGCGTGGCTTCGTCTATCTCGCGGCCGTGGTCGACTGGTTCAGTCGCAAGGTGCTGGCCTGGCGGCTCTCGATCACCATGGAGACAACGTTCTGCATTGAGGCTGTTGAAGAGGCGCTGGCAGAATACGGCAAGCCCGATATCTTCAATTCGGACCAGGGGAGCCAGTTCACCGGCGCGGCCTTCACCGATCTGCTGAAAGAGCACGAGATCGCCATCAGTATGGACGGCAAGGGCGCATGGCGGGATAACGTGTTTGTCGAACGGCTCTGGCGGACAATCAAATACGAGGAGATCTACCTACGGGCCTACGCCAACGTGCCGGAAGCCAGGGCCTCGCTTGGCCGATACATCGACGGCTTCTATAACACCCGCCGACCCCATTCGAGCCTTGCCAGGCAAACGCCGGACGAGGCGTATTTCAATGCGCTGCCATCAACCCCGATGGCGGCTTAACCGAGGCAGGAATCCACTTAACGGCAGTACAGAACCTGTTCAAACAAACCGAACCACCTCT
>NZ_JBFCVL010000025.1 GCF_040712075.1 Fodinicurvata sp. EGI_FJ10296 | reverse complement strand
CGGAAAAGCCACAGCCGCCGCCGGCGACACCGGACAGGCCGCCGGCGAGGCCCTGTCCGCCGCCGAACAACTTGCGATGCAGGCCGATACCCTGCGCAACCAGGTTCAATCCTTTCTTGTTGAAATACGACAGGAATAGCAGCGCGGAATGCGCGTAATATGGCCTGTCGTTAATGCAAATTTTCCGTTTTACGTGCATTCGTAGGCTCCGGCGGTCTTCGAGCGACGCTCGTTACCTGATATGCAAGCCGGGAGAAATACCGTGACCACGACCGAATCGGAGCCAAAACCGGAATCGCGAAAGGCCACACAACGGTCCGGGCACACCATGGGCATCCGAGGCAAACTGTTCGTAGCAATGGCCGCGGCCGGATCGACTGCGGTCATCGCCGCAGCCGTCGGCTGGATGTCGTTTGGTCAAACGAAGTCCGCTCTCGAAGCCGTCAGCCACGAGGCGATTCCGGCCTTGCTCGCAAGCAACACGCTGGCGGAGTCGAGCGCCGGATTCGCCGGGATGCTCAGCAACCTCCATTTTGCCGAAACCGAGGCCGCCCTTGAACGGCGGGTTACCGGGCTTGAGAATTCTACCCAACGGATGCGGGACGCGCTTCTTGAACTCGACAGAGCGGACAGGAATGATCGACAGGATGGCCTGGGGAGCGAAATCGACGCCATGGCGGCAATGGTCGCAACGCATGCCGACGCGGTCGCTGAAAGAATAACCATTGCCGGCACGCTCCGGGAGAATGTCGCTCTGGCCTCGCGCCAGCATGACGCTCTGGCCGAGATACTGGATCCCTATGTCATGGACGCCCGTTTCACTCTGAACGAGCAGGGAGAAGCGCTGACGCAAATCGTCAACGAGTCGACCCGATCACTCATCGACGGGGCCGCCCGCGACCTCGAACGCGTGTTGACGCTGCGCGGGGATGTCATCAACCTCTTCGGTATTCTGCGACAGGCGCAAGCGGCCACTTCCATCGACGCAGTGGAAGCGCTGGAGGGACAGTTCCGCGACAAGGCCAGCGATGCGGACATCATCCTGCTGAACTTCTTCGGCCGTGACGGATTCGAGGACGTGGTCTCGCTGGGCGAAGAGTTGCTCCTGCACGCCGATGCCGACACCTCAATTTTCGGTCTTCGCAGCCGGCAGCTTGAGGAACAGTCCGATACCCCGTCCGGTGACGATGCCAATGCCTCGCTGGAGGAGGCGCTGGCAGGCGCCGCGACCGAAGCCGGGACTCTGGAGAGCGCGCTGCTGGGGAACATTTCCGGCGTGGTCAGTGATTCCCGTCAGGACATGCGCAGAGCGGGTCAGTCATTGACGCTGCAGATATCGAGCCAGATCGGCCGGATGATGGGAGAAGACCTCCGCGATCTGGTCAATCTGCTCGAAATCCACGCACTTGCCAATCTGATCGCCGGCATGGCCGATGAGGCCGCAACCACTCGATCCGAAGCCGACCTCCGTGCGCTGGGCGATCAACTGGACAGCGAAACCCAATCCCTTGACACGACGCTTGCGTTTATCCGGTCACCCGAGGTCCGGGAAAACCTGAAAGACGCGCTGTCCGAACTCATGGAAACCGTCGGTGCTCCGGAAGTCGGGATTATCGCATTGCGGGAGAAGCTGCTGCAGGCAGACCAGTCTGCCGCTGCCCTGCTCGCTGACAATCAGACCAGAGCCGCATCGCTGCTTGGCGCCGTCGCCGACAGGACGACAACCATCAGTGCCGGCGCCGTGAACGACGGCAATGCCGCCATGGACCTGCTGGACCGCAGCCGTTTGCTTCTGGTGGCGATCGCGGTGGCGGGCGTACTGGTATCGGTGCTGATTGCGTGGTTGTATGTCGGCCGGTCGATCGTCCGGCGCCTGACCGGCCTTGCCTCATCGATGAACGATCTGGCCGATGGCCGGCTCGACGTCGC
>NZ_JBFCVL010000024.1 GCF_040712075.1 Fodinicurvata sp. EGI_FJ10296 | reverse complement strand
CTCAACGGAGTTTCTCACTTCGGGCGGTGAGGTTGTTGCCGGTAAGGCACGCCGGCGCTGGCCGGATGAGGTGAAGGCCCGGATCGTCGCTGAGACGCTGGATGAGGGCGCGTCGGTGAGAGCGGTCGCCTGGCGCTATGATCTGAACCCGAACCATCTGTCGGGTTGGCGGCGTCAGGCCCGGGAAGGGAAGCTGGTTTTGCCCGCGCCATCCGAAAGCCAGGTGTTCGCGCCGCTGGCTGTTGGCGACGGACCGGATGAGGTTGCGGACGACGGGCGCATCGAGATCACGGTCGGAACAATGACGGTACGCGTGCCGGCCACCACCCCAGCGGGACGCGTGGCCGAGATCGCCGCTGCATTGCGCGAGGCGGCATGATCCTTCCCGGCAATGGCGTCCGGATCGTCGTCGCGACCCGGCCCGTTGATTTCCGCAAGGGCCCTGATGGATTGGCGGCGGTCGTTCAGGAGCAGCTTGGTTTCGATCCGCATTCCGGCCTGATCGTGGTTTTCCGCTCGAAACGCGGAGATCGGGCGAAGATCCTGGTCTGGGACGGCACCGGATTGGTCCTGATTTACAAGCGCCTTGAACAAGGTGGCTTCACCTGGCCCACCGTGCGCGACGGCGTGATGCGTGTTTCCAAAGCCCAGTTCGAAGCGCTGTTCGAAGGTCTGGACTGGCGGCGTGTGACGCCGCCGCGAGGCCGTCGCCCCGCTGCGGCGGAATGACTCGGGGTCGCACGAGCGGGGTGTGATGGGGCTTTACCGCCATGGTACGATGAGACCATGCAGACGCGCGCCGATGACCTTGACCTGACCAGACTGCCGCCGGAATACCGGGCGGCCTTCGAGGCACAGCAGGCCAGGATCGCGGCGCTGTCCGAAGAGAAGATCACGCTGGCCGAGCAGAACGCCGAATTGGCGACGCATAATGCCCGGCTGGAACATCTGGTCCGCGAATTCCGGCAAGCGCTATACGGCAAACGATCGGAGAAGCTCGACACCGACGCCCGTCAGCTCGCGTTCGAAGATCTGGAAGGGGCGGTTGCCGAGGTCGAGGAGGCACGGGCCACCGCCCATCCCCGGACAACGCCCCCGACAACACCTGGGCGCCCGGCGCCAAAGCGCCTGCTGGGCCATCTACCGGCAGATCTGCCGCGCGTGGAACGGATCATCGAGCCGGAGAGTACATCCTGCCCCTGCGGTTGTGGCGATATGGTGCGCATCGGCGAGGATCGCACCGAAAGGCTGGATATCGTGCCGGCGCAGGTCCGGGTGATCGCGACCGTCCGTCCCCGTTTTGCCTGCCCGCGCTGCGAGAACGGTGTTCACCAGGCACCGGCGCCGGCGCATCTGATCGAAGGCGCGCTGCCGACCGAAGGGGCGATCGCGCATGTGCTGGTCGCGAAATACGCCGACCACGCGCCGCTCTACCGTCAGTGTCAAGCGCTCAGCCGGACCGGACTGGACCTCGATCGCTCGACACTCGCCGGCTGGGTTGGCAATGCGGCCTTTCATCTCGGGCCCGTGGTCGACCGTCTCGCCGATCATCTCAGACGGTCCGGGAAGCTGTTCATGGATGAAACCCGTGCACCGGTGCTCGATCCCGGCAGGGGTAAAACCAAAACCGGGTACCTGTGGGCGCTGGCCCGCGACGACCGGCGCTGGGCCGGCCCCGATCCGCCGGGGGTCGTCTATTTCTATGCCGAGGGCCGCAGTGGCAACCATGCCGAACGCTTTCTGAACGGCTTTGCCGGCATCCTGCAGGTCGACGCCTATGCCGGATATAACCGGCTCACGCGCACGGACCGCCCCGGCGGACCCTTGGTGCTGGCCCATTGCTGGGCGCATGCGCGCCGGAAGCTGCACGAGATCCATGAGCGCGACGGCTCGCCGATCGCGGCCGACGGTCTTGACCGGATCGCGGCGCTCTACAGGATCGAGGCCGAGATCAGCGGGCAACCACCGGAAACACGGCTGGCAATCCGTCAGGAGCGCTCCGCCCCACTGATCGAGGCATTCGGTCACTGGCTGAAAGAAAAGCGTTCCCGCCTTTCCGCCAAATCCCGCCTTGGTGAAAAGCTCGCCTATATTGCCCGCCACTGGGAGGGGCTGCAGGCCTTCCTGACCGACGGCCGCATCGAGATCGACTCCAATGCCGTGGAGAATACGATCCGCCCCCTCGCGCTCAATCGGAAGAATGCCCTCTTCGCCGGGCATGACGAAGGCGGCCGGACCTGGGGCCGCATCGCCTCGCTCATCGAAACGGCCAAAATGAACGGC
>NZ_JBFCVL010000023.1 GCF_040712075.1 Fodinicurvata sp. EGI_FJ10296 | reverse complement strand
TTGAGTGCTCCATGGAGAAACTCCATAACAATCAAGCCTTCCCAACGTCTTCTCACAATACCTCAATCCGGAAAACATGGGCCGCAGGCTCCGCTTACTTCCCGCCGAAAGTGGTTGCTACTCAGCCTGCTCGTTCTTGTGGTTCGCTGGCTTGCAACGGACAGCAGATGGTGAGGTCGGTGTCCATCAGATTTCGTCGGATCATGGCGATCTAGCGTCTGGCCAAATCACCATCAGCGATATAGTGGACGTGCTCTCAGAATTCGGCGTTCCTAGCGAGGTGATCGTAAGGATGTTGCAAACGCCCAGTGAAGAGATGCATGTATTCACTGAAGACGACTTGGTGCGTCATGGGCTTCTGGATGTACCCACGCCGACACTGGATGCCTCGTCCTTTTTGATGTCTTGTGAGAGTAGTTGCCGCCCAGAAAGCGGCGGCCAAATGTGCATAGCCTATTGCGGCTGCGTGTTGACGGATCTTCAGGAAACGGAATTTTGGCTGAACGACGAAGTTTCCGAGGCCGAAGTGATGGCCAGTTCGGAGTTCCTCGGCATCATCCAGGCCTGCCAGCGGGATGCTATAGAACAAAATGAAGACAGTTCGCCTCCAGGCGCCGGTCGCCTCGCCATCGGTGCCGAAGCGGCATTCAACTGGATTTTCGTTCCGATGGAGGGCGATCCGCCCGTCTCTAGTGAGTTTACGCTGACTGGGTCAGTCGCTGCGTCTGATTTCAAATCCGGTTGCTGGGGCCGGATCGACCCATCTCGTCCCGATTTCGTGGTCGAGGTCGAGAATGAGGGCGATCCCTTAACCATACGGGTTCGCTCTGATGCCGATACGACGCTCATGGTGGTGACCCCGTCTGGTGCGATAGCCTGCGATGACAAAACCTATGGGCGGGATCCGGAGATCTCGTATTCCGCTGCTGAGGCTGGAGAGTACGATGTCTGGGTCGGGTCCTGGGGGGCGAGTGGAAGGCGCAGCGCAACGCTGACAGTCTCGCGAGAGCCTGTGGCGGAAATCGGCGACATGTTGTCACCCAGCAATGACTTTGATTGGCCCGACGAGAACACCGTTCCTGATGATACCTTCTCCGGCGTAGAAACTATGGCGGAAATCTGGGAGGTGCTGGTCGCCGACTTGGAGATTTTCGGCACCTATTTGACGGCGGAATCGGTGGTGCCCGCCGGTATCGACGGATTGGAAATCACCGATCTTTCAATCAATGATCCCGAGCTCGATGAACCGATTACCGTGCCATCGGTCAAGGTCCATGCCTTCGATATCGACAATGTAAGATATGGGTTGGAGCCCACCTATTTCGATATCGAGATGATCGACATTGATTACATGGAGCTAGTGCAAATCGTGGCCATGGAAATGGGCGTGCCGTTGGCCGACATGGAGACAGACGTGGCGACAGTATCAGCAAGCATCATGCCGATGATGGATGATACCCAGATACGTCTGCATTTTGAAATCCCGAACTCACTTACCCTGAATTACCTGGCAATTGTTCGGGGAGAGCCGGCGGGGCTCGATGCCTTGGGGCATGCGTCGGTTGAGACTGTCTCGTTCTCGATCGTCGATCAGGGCTTCGTACGTGAGTTTGTTGATGCGCAGAGTATGCATTTCGGTTTGTCGCGCGACGATCTTCTGGATGTCTTGGATGAAGGGACAACCGATGCGAATTTTCTGGTCACCCAAGATGATCCGCGGGGGAGTGTCTTTCTGGCTCTGCGCGAGTTGTTAGCACAAAGTGATACCGGTGGCACCTTTACTCTGACTGCTTCACCCGATCCGCCAATACCGTTCTCGGATCGTCGCTGGAGCATTTTCGACGTCGACGTCACAGAGATCGAGGTCTTGGGACTCAATGCCAATTATACGCCGAAGGATTGGATCGAAGGTGAGCGGTTCGCACTGCCAAGACAGGTTCTTGAGGATGCCGCCGACCTACCGGGCGATGCCCCCAACGCTCTGCATGATCTTGCCCAACGCGCTGTAGCCGGAAACGCCGATGCCCAGCATGATCTGGCGACGGCCTTTGCCCTTGGCGAAGACATCTCACAGAATTTGGAGAGAGCGGTTTTCTGGTATCAGCAAAGTGCCGACGCCGGTATTCCCAACGCCATTTACAATCTTGGTATCCTGACGCGTGACGGATTAGGCCGAGACGCATCAGCCGAAGCCGCCGTCAAACTCTTCCGGCGAGCTGCCCAACGCCATCATCCCGACGCCCAATTGGCACTGGGGCGCATGATACTGGTCGGACGTGGCGCCGAACGTGACCCGGTTCAAGCCGCCAGATGGTTTCAGGCGGCCAGTGCCGGTGGCAACCCAAGCGGCGCGCTGGAACTGGGACGTCTATTCGAAGCTGGCCTGGAGGGTTCGGTTGACCGAACGGCGGCCGCTGAATGGTACCGGATGGCCGCCGAAGCTGGCAACGAAGAGGCTCAGGCAGCGTTGGACCGATTAGTCGAGCAAACACCCGTCGAGCAGCCACCGTCCATTTTTATCGATGACGACTTGATGCGCTATAGGCTTATGGATCTACCCGCGCCAGGGCTGGCGATGAGACGGGTGATCTCGGAACGGCTGGAAGGCGAGGGGCAAAGCCCACCACGACTTGTCGTGACTGGCGAACTGGTGAATGACAGCGACTATGTCCAGCCAATCCCGCTTTTGGTGGCAACATTATTCGACAATGCCGATAGGGCGTTGTTCGAATGGAGTTTCGACGTCGATCGCGAGCGACTTGAGTCTGGGGAATCGATCCGATTTGCGACGGCGTTAGACGATCTTGACGTTTCGGCAACGCGATTGGAGATCACCGTTGCCGCCGAGAACGAGATTGATATCGTCCGTCGTGCCTTAAGTGCAGCGCAGACCGAAGTGGATACCCTCGAACGGTCGCTGCGCCTGACCGAGGAAAACCGCGAACGCCTAATGGCCGAACTTACGGCTGCGCGGGACCGAACTCAGGGCTTGGCGGAGTCGCTGAGTAGTGAACAGGAACGCAGGGTTCTGGCGCAGCGCCAGCTCGAAGAACGCGAAATCCGGATCGAAGAATTGACGGCCCGCCTTAGCGCGACTCAAGGACTGCTTGACGATCAACTCGAACTGCGTCGCGACGCAGAGAACCGCGTGGCCGTTCTCGACCAGGAAATCCTCGATCTTCGAAGTCAACTCGACCGGGTTGAATCGCTGCTCGCCGCATCGGAGGAACAGGTCGGCGACCAGAATCTCGAAATCGCCCAGCTTGAGGGGCGCCTAAATCAAGCGTTACTTCGCGAAGTCGAGGAATTGACCCAGTATCGATCCGAGTTTTTTGGAAGGCTGCGTCAGGTTCTAGGCGGGCGTGAAGATATTCGCATCGTCGGCGACCGGTTTATATTTCAATCCGAAGTGCTTTTCCCAACAGGGTCAGCAACTTTGCAACAGGGCGGCCAACAACAACTCGCTGAATTGGCGAATGAATTGTTGACCGTGGCCGATCAGTTTCCCCCCGATGTCGACTGGATCCTGCGTGTCGACGGGCACACGGATGCGGTGCCGATCAGCACGCCGGAATTCCAATCGAATTGGGAGTTGTCAACGGCGCGCGCCCTTGAGGTTGTTCAGTTCTTGGCCAATCAAGGCATTCCTGAAGATCGACTGGCCGCTGCGGGATTCGGCGAGCATCAGCCGATCGCGGAGGGGACGTCGCCGGAGGCCTTGGCCCGCAACCGCCGAATCGAATTGCAATTGGACCGGGCGGCCGGCGGCAGCGACGCCGGGGTCGTCGACGCCCATGATCCGGACACCCCAACGGACGATCTTTTGGGAACCCATAATCCTGCCGGCGCTCTGCATTAACTCCCGTCCGTCCTATTCGCCTCGATGTAGCAATTGAGCAGAAAACCTACATTAGGCCGAGATCGGCGGTGGTCAGCAGGTACCAGAGCGGGAATAGTCGCGGGTTTCGTGCGGCCCCGGAGTCATGTAGGACGTGCTCGAGCGACGGATTTGCGTGCCGTCTGTGATGCGATCCAATAGGGTGCCGATGGGTCGTGCTCCCGAAGGACTTCCCGCCGTTTGCCACGGTCCAGTACTACTTCTATATTTCGCGTGATAGTGGGATGCTTGATTAGATGAACGAGACGCTGGTGTCGGCGGCACGGCTTCGAGACGGTCGCGAGGGCGAGCCATCCGGGATCAACCGCATCTATCGACTCTACCGCGAGGAAGGGCTGACCGTCGGCAAGCGGCGTGCGCGGCGCAAGGCTCTCGGCACACGTGCCCCGATCTTGGTCGAGGTGCGAGCGAATGCCAGATGGTCGCTGGATTTCGTCCATGACCAGTTCGCCTGCGGGCGGCGGTTCCGAGTGCTCAACATCGTCGATGACGTCACCCGCGAATGCCTGGCTGCAATCCCGGACACCTCGATATCA
>NZ_JBFCVL010000022.1 GCF_040712075.1 Fodinicurvata sp. EGI_FJ10296 | reverse complement strand
TATCCACAGAGGAAACTGTCCACAGCGGAACCTTCTAATCTTCTATCTTCAAATAGGGGCGAATCTGACCCCAATGATATCAATAACTTAACCACCTAAATGTGAGCAACTGGGATGGTCGCGGTGAGCAACTGGGATGGTCGCGGTGAGCAACTGGGATGGTCGCGGTGAGGAATCGGGTCGATGGTGAGTTGACCGTACTTGCAAACTCACAGATCATCGCACCATGACAACCCGCTACCGAACGATTGATCTAAAACCCCGCCCTGGCGAGATGCTCAAGCCCGCCGAGCTGATTGATGTTCGGGGGCAGAGCGCCTTAACCCGATATGCCCGACTGGTTTATAACCGTTTGTTGCACAATGCTTTTGGCCCTGAGATTGGAGAGAATGACCGGAGCTTTGTAATAGAACTCAAAGAGATTAAGGGATCACATTCCGGAAATGAGAGGATAGGAGATGTACTAACCTCTCTACAACAGACCATTGTAACAGTACGCCTATCAGACGGTAGAACAAGACAGGTTCAGCTTTTAGGTGGAATTGACTTCCATGACGATGATCGAACCGATGGAATTTTAACATACTCTTTCGATGACAGACTCATCGAAATCCTAAAAGAATCCTACGTGTTTGGTAAACTAGAACTACGAGTGTTATCGTCCTTTGATAGCAAATACGCCCTCGCTTTGTATGAAGCTGTTGCCCGACGAATTCGTATGGATAGTGCAGTTGAGGAATTTACAATCGATGAATTTAGAGAGTTGCTGGGTGTACCTGAAACTAAACTTCCCAGATATTCGGACCTAAACGCCTACGCCATCAAGCCTGCGCTTGAGGAAGTGAATGCCCTATCGGATTTCATCGTGACTATCCGTCCACGAAAACGAGGCCGCAAGTATATCGGCATTATCATGGCTTGGGGATGGAAGGATTCCGAGGCGAAAAAGGAAGCGTGGGCTGAGTTGAGACGCCCCAGGGTCGGGAGAAAGCACCGTATTCGCCAAGGAAACACGGACGCTATCATCTAATAACAACCCTATCTATAATACAAGCACAACAGGGAACAACTTATAGGTTACGATCGTGTGCTTCCTGTCGTATGGTATAGCCTTCACAACAAGGGCTTTAGCCATGCAATCCTATAACGTCCTCCGCGAAATGTTCCTCGCGGCCATCGATGAGGCCCGAACCGAGGCCAAGCTAACCAACACCCCGCATAGTGTTGTAGACTTGCCAGGTCTCAACCTGATCGCCGTCCCGCCCCCAATGGTTACCGTCACACCGGACGATCCCCGATCCGACCAAGAGGTGATGGAATCCTGGTACGACAGTCAGCGAAAGTCTGGCCCTTGATGGGCTTCCTACTTCTGCCCTCGAAGGCTGCTGATAAGCCTTTCCAGCCATCCCCGATTGGCTTCTGCCAGACGTTTCAACTCAGCTTCATGTGATCGCTGCAAGCGGTCTATTTCCTCTGCATGTGTCGAGCGAAGGCGCTCAATCTCTGCGCTATGGGCAGACTGCAAAGCCGCCATCATACCGGCTATAGTGTCGCCACCATCATCGGTATCATTGTCGGCATTAGCACCGGTACCAGTTTCATCCTTCACGTCGGAGTGCAGCACCCATACCCTTGTGCGGCCATCGTTCTGTGACTTGCCCGGCTTAACACGTAGAGTTTTCCTGGCTATCCGTGATCTTATAGCTGCCTTCTTCACCCCTAAAGCGGACGCAGCATCCTCAATCGTGAGCCATGTACCGGCTGCATCATCGGCATTATCTTCGGCCATAGTGGCGCACCTAGTACCGGTTATAGATGCAACGATAGTACCGGCACTAACTCCCTGCCTCAACCTGCATGGCTATTCCTCCCTTGATCGTACGAATAGGATCGTGCTCCCATGATTGAGGAAAATCCAGGGAAGACAAGCCAATGAGAAATCTAGCGGCCGCCATCGCCATCGGTGTGATGGCATTCCTGCCGATGGGTGCTTCAGCCCAGCCATCAGAAGCACAAGTAAATCAATTGCATGATCTTGCCAATAACGGAGCCGCCGAAGCGCAGAATATGCTGGGTTCCTTATACTATGGAGGTATTGGTGTCCCGCAAAGTTATGATCAATCGTATATCATGTTCCGTAATGCCGCAGAACAAGGCCATGCGGATGCTCAATATAACCTGAGCAATATGTATCTCCGTGGAGAAGGAACCGAACAGGATAGTCAAAGAGCATATTTCTGGTCGCACAAATCTGCACAGGAGGGTCATGCTAGAGCGCAGCTAGGGCTAGGCGCTATGTATATACAAGGCAATATTGTACAGAGGGATTACATTACGGGATACATGTGGACCACAATAGCCTCTTTTAACGGGGAAGCGAATTCCCTTCATATGATTGAACTTTTAGAAACAGCAATGGAAGATAACGATATATATGAAGCTCAGAGACGGGCGACTGCATGCATGGGATCTGGATATACTGACTGCGACTAATCACCTGACCAAGCGCATGATAGTCGCCCGAGACGCATTGAACTCACGCGCCAGTGCCGAGATCGTCTCACCTTTACCCATTCGCTCACGGATCGTCGGCACATCTGTCGGATCAATCTTCCGTGGTCGCCCTAACTGCTTGCCCTGGGCCTTTGCCCGTTGCAGGCCCGATTGTGTGCGTTCAACGAGAAGATCCCGTTCCATCTCCGCCACGGCTGACAACGTGGCGAGGATCAACTTCCCTGCCGAGGATGTGAGATCAAGATCCCCGAGCTGGAGCACCTTCACAGAGCAATCCATCTCGGATAGCCGCTTGATCGTCTGTTGAACGTCCACGGCATCACGGCCCAGGCGATCCAGTTTGGTGACGATGAGGCGCTTAGGCTTCCGGGTGCGGCTGATAGCGTCGATCAACTGAACGAACTCTGGACGGTCCATTGCCGGCACCTTCCCGCTGATCGTCTCGGCATAGGCGGCATCAACCGCATATCCTGCCGCTTCAATCTCTTGATCCTGGTTGGCCGTGTGTTGATCGGCTGTCGAAACCCGCGTGTAGCTGAACGTGTGCATCCCGGCGCATCCTTGTGTTCATAATGGATGTGCATAATGTCGGACTGTTCATAACTCCGCAAGGTATTTTTTGAACATTGGTTTTGTCGGGGGCTTCACCCTGTTCATAAACGGTCGTTATTGAACATGTCCTGAATCAAGCCTTGGGGTTTCGAAAGGGGCTTCCCCTTCGCCTACGTGATAACCGCCAGGTTATCGCTAGTAGGTTATGCCAAAGAGGATTCCGTAAGGGGGATGGGGTTTCCAGACAGCCGGGATATAGGCTTCCCTGTCGTCACCGGCTTCCTTGCCGATGGACGCTGCATCGCGCCTCCAGGTAATATCATCGCTGGTGCATCGAGCATCGCCGCCAATGGACTTTGCATCCTCGCAGATCAAACCGATCACACCTTGCCAAGCCTGGCTTTCATCTGACCGCCAGGTAAGGGCCACCACCCCTCCGCCCGTACATATATACCCGCTCAATACGGACGACCTATTCTGGTTCTGACGGAATCAAATTCCCCATTTGAGATTATTGTTTTTGGAAGCAAGTCTGTTTGTTCATGTATTGTTCTGCTCGCTGGAGGCGATAAAATTTCTGGTCGATTCCACGGAGGATACAACAGAAAAGTCTTGTATAACTCACCGTTGTACATATACCTATGCCGATGGAACACGAAACCCTTGATCCGATTAACCTGATCCAGAGGCCATCGCTTTTGGATGGGCAGTACGAAGAACGACGCAGAACCGGCAATGCCGGCCTGCCCTTGTTCGGTTACCGACTGGATGAAGACGACCCTCGCTGGTCAATCGCCATCCCTGAACGCCTGGAGTATCTCCGGCAAGCTTTGCTCTACATCGAGAAGGGCTTCTCACAACGCCGTGTAGCTGCCTGGCTCGAACACATGACCGGCGAGACTTACCACCACACCACTCTCAGGTGGAGATATAATACCGAACTTCGCCTTTCACGGACAAGGAAGAGCCTTCGCGCAATCTCATCGGAGCTTGAAGGTTCCCCGCTCACTGCATGTCGCTCATACGGCGCAGAATTGGGGGCTGTGTGATGGCAATGGAAGCCCCAGCTACCGCCCTACCCGAAGCCTCATCAGCTCGCATCCACGGCTTCGAGAACGCGACCTGTTCAAAGTCTGGTTTGCTGGCTCCTGATACCCTTTCAGCTTCGGAAGCTGATCGATACGCCAAGGCCATCCGAGACTTGATGGAAGCTGCTTGCCCTCAATATGCTTTTACCCTGCGGTTTGGGGAACACACCCCTTGGGATGAAGTGAAAGCCAGGGGGATTATCAGGCATCTGGAGGCATGGTTTAACAGTCAGTTACTCGGCCCCAGATGGCAGCGTCCAAATAATCAGCATAAACTTACCACCATAATTTGTATTCCAGAGGCCATGCACGGCACAAATCCTCATTTGCATGGGGTTATCCATGTACATGATAGTTTGGTGGATCGTGTATCCAGTCTCTTCACAGGTGATATAAATAAAAAGACACAGAAACCATGCTTCTGGGTAGATGTTAAAGATCGGCACTTTCCAGCTTCCGATTGCATGGTTGAAAAACTGTATGACGATAATAGGTGGATGCACTATTCTGCTAAGGACGTGGCTCAATATCACGCCTGGAAAGGCGAGTATCCACCTACTATAATGTCGGCATAAGGCTGACTATCCTTAAAGTACGACTAAGATTTGGGCGTAGGCCAAGCCCCCCTGCTTTGTTCGCACTTCACCATATAGCCTAAACCCTGGCAGCATATCGCCCAGGTAACAACACCCCTTGATAGGCTAGGCCAATAGGCGAACGGAACGGAGCCAGATGCATAAGCTGGTGCGCAGTTCAAAACATTACCAAAATCAGCCCTCCATAATAGGTTGTGACTACGAAATTACACAACCTATTGGTTAAGAACCCCTAACTTATCCACAGAGGAAACTGTCCACAGCGGAACCTTCTAATCTTCTATCTTCAAATAGGGGCGAATCTGACCCCAATGATATCAATAACTTAACCACCTAA
>NZ_JBFCVL010000021.1 GCF_040712075.1 Fodinicurvata sp. EGI_FJ10296 | reverse complement strand
CAGCGCCTTCTTCCGAAGAGAATGACAAAGATGATTGGGATACTGATGACGAAGCTAAATCGGAAGGGTGCGATTAAGGCACTCTCCAACTACGACAAAAACGACCGTTTATGAACACGTCCGGAATCCCCCATAATGCCCGTTCAAAAAATAGGATTGCGCTTTTTGGACAGTATGGTATTTTGCACATGGAATTTGAACAGGGGTTTTGAGCCGGATGCACAACTTCAGCTATACGAGGGTTTCGACCGCCGACCAGCACACGGCTAACCAGGATCAAGAGATCGAACGTGCAGGCTATGCAGTGGATGCGGCGTATGCCGAGACCATCAGCGGGAAAGTGCCGGCAATGGACCGACCCGAGTTCGCTCGGATGGTTGATGCCATCAGCCGAACCCGGAAACCAAAGTGCCTGTTCGTCACGAAGCTGGATCGTCTTGGGCGTGATGGCGTGGACGTTCAACAGACGATCAAGCAGCTCGCGGCGCTGGGCTGCGCAGTGAAGGTCCTTCAGCTCGGAGATCTGGATCTCACATCCTCAGCTGGGAAGCTGATCCTGGCAACGCTCTCAGCGGTCGCTGAGATGGAACGAGATCTCCTCGTCGAGCGTACGCAATCCGGACTACAGCGAGCAAAGGCTCAGGGAAAGCAGCTCGGACGCCCCAGGAAGATCAATCCCGTTGATATTCCAACCATCCGTGAGCGACTGGGCAAAGGCGAGACGATCTCAGCCCTGGCACGTGAGTTCAATGCGTCACGCGCCACGATCATGCGCGTCCAGGCTGGAAAGCACTGAAGATCGCGAGACCATTGAGGTTCCGACCGCCTTCCTGCGCCTGGTGACCCGACGCGCCTACGAATCAATGTGATATAAAATCGGTCATTAAATAACAAATGGTCAAAGTATGATCGGGAATAATGAATTTGTTCGTTTTTTCACTGTTAAGGATGTTACGTACAAGTTTGTCGCTGAGCCATCTGGACAAATATATTTTCTTTACCACCAAGGACGAACAGCTAGTGGGCAACATGTAATATCACTTGATCGATTTGGATATGACGAGGTTCTTACCACAGAGCTTGATGGAATGGGTAAGTATGCCATCATCGTATTTCGCAAAGTTTTATATGTAATCAAAGAATGGGTATCTATCAAAAAACCAGATGTTATAACATTTTCTGCTTATGAGCCAAAAAGACGGATTGTTTACAACAAGTTAGTCTTATTTTTGGAGAAAGCACTAAAAAATTATTCGATATGCCATATGGAAGATGGATACTATATTCTTTTCAGATCCTCCGGTCGCGGCTAGAAACTGCCCCTTAAAAAGCGAGATCAAGCAGCTCGCGGCGCTGGGCTGCGCAGTGAAGATCTTTCGGCTCGGCAGGTAATAGGCAAGTTCAATCGCAGTTGGTATAACCAGATTCCATGCAAATACGCGCACGTCTCTGAGTTTGAAACATAATGTTCTCATTGTTAGTTCTGGAAAAAAGATCATTCATGTTGTCACGTGCTTCAATAGCACCATCATGTCCGTTGGCAGCAGAAATAATTATCCACATATATGCATTGATAATATCTTGAGCTACCCCACGACCATCAGCATACATAGCAGAAAGATTGCGCTGTGCATAGGAATTACCTTGTTCGGCAGCACTGCTATACCAGCGGACCGCCTCAGCATAGTCTTGTGTGACACCATACCCTTGTTCATACATTGTCCCAAGATTATTCTGGGCTTCGGGATCTCCTCGCGAAGCGGCTCTAACGGCTCTGCGGTACTCAATTCTTCGTTCTTCTCTTATTTTTTCTATTGTATCCCATAGTTCACCACGTATGTCATTGCTTTCGTCTGACGTTAATTGAGGAGCGGTTAAGAAAAACTCATAAGGATCTTCCACTTCTGCCTGTGTAGGCTGCGCCAATGCGTTTACCGGCAGAAAAGAAACCAGCCCTATGAGGACGCCGGCAGCGAGTGTTCTCATCGTGGCTCAACCTTTCCGTTGTCAGCCAGCATCATCCAAGAAACCAGCGCTTAAGCCTGGGAACGATGCCGCCAGGTCTTTCGAGTCTTGAGCGCAACCAGTCTCGCTCATCCCGTAGGAGCTGGTTCTCAGCTCGTAAGGCGGCATTTTCTGATTCCAGGTTCGAAACGGTTAGGGAAACCGTGTCAGAAACCGTTTGCAAACGGTTAGGCTCACCGTTCGCAATCTTCACAAGAACCCCCCGGTTCCCATTGGGTTTCGATTCCAGCGTCCCTCTTTTCACACGGTTTCGTATGGCTGTGGAGGATACACCCAATTTTCGGGCGGCATCAGGAACGGTTAGCCAAACCGTTTCCCTAACCGTGTCGGAATGGGTTTCGGAACCGTTACCCTCACCGTTTGCATTGCCCATCGAAACCCCCGTTTGCAGCGATCATAACGGGTTAGGGTTCATATTGCTACGGTTTGATCTGAACCATCGATCGGCAATGACCTTCGCAGTGTCACTGCTATCTGGTTGAACTGTGGTGAGTGGAGCTACCGCGCAATCGAAGGGCACTGCGATGAACTGACCAGGCACCTCGACAACTGAATGTGGAACTTGAGTCAGCTTTGCTTCGGTTATCGCCTCGTCGATCGCGGCTGTTAACATGCTGGTGATGGCGTGGCGTGAAGGTTGCATAGATGAAATAATCTCGCTTTTTTTCGCCTGCAGTCTTTTGACCCAAGGATCTTCCGCCAACGCTGGATCATCAGCCGATAACTTTTTAGGAAGGTTTCCCCCGCTTTTCGAACCAGCTCCGGCAGAATTTCACGAAATGCCGCTCAGGATTCTTCGCTACGATCTCATTCTCACCGAGCCATCGCCGCCACTCGCGCTCAAGGTAATAGATATCCCAACCAGGGGCTGCGGTTCGGGCGTCATGGAAACATTCTGGATCAAGGCGACCGTTAAAAACCTCTTCGCGCCGGACAGGCACCGAGCCCCGAGACTGAAAGATTACCATCTCGCCATCGAGAGTGACGCTATAGTCAGGAATATGTGCATGTGCTGTATCTTCAATAATTATGTTTGATAGCAGACGCCTAAATTCCTTATCTGTTGAATATGACCCACATTTAGATTTTAGCTTATGAAGTCCTATACGCCATTCAGAAGAATTACCACAGTGCTTTCTAGCAATCTCGTATAGGCGCCTTTCCAGCGGTTTTCGAAGTCGAAAATAGTTTCGGTGTAAGGTCAGTACCTCACGCGCATTAATGGCATTGAAAACCCATTCCGATAGAGTGACCTCAATATCATGCATACGCCCGTCACGTGTTTCACGTATGATCCGGAAACGATCTATCAATCCGAATCCATCTAGAACTTCAACATTTCCGGTAGTTATGTTGGTTGTTATGCGGGTTCCCGATAGCCGCTCCAAGGCAGCTCTTAACTGCTCATAACCACGCCCGTCTGTTCCCCGATTGGTCGCCTTCAGCAGATCGTACGCTTTGAAGCGGAGTGTCGGGCGGATATCGTCGTTACGCCCATCGTTGATCGCCGCCATGACCTGGGAGATGCAGAAGATCAAAACGTCGCGATCATGAACCGTTGCTAGTCCTTTCACAGACGGTGTTACCTCTACGAAGTTCTCGCCATTCTCGTAGCGGCGAACGTTCCGATCGGGCTTTGTTGAGATCGAGAAAACCGGGTTCTGCATCGACGCCATATCGCCTTTAGGTGCGGCATCGAAGATATCGCATACGAAGAAATCCGCTTGCCTCATACGGTCGGGCAGAAGGGGCGGTCGATCTTTTGTGCTATCACCCACCATCCCGCCATTATTCGTGCTTCCACACACCGCATCAATCCTTTTCGTGCTTCCACACACCATCTTTCGTGTTTTTACACACCGTCTTTCGTGTTTTTACACACCGCCCGATTCCAATCACCCATTATTATCAATGACTTGTAGATGGTTATCCACAGCGTAACACCACATTTAACACAATATAACACCACCCCAGCCTCACCGACCCTGGGGATAACTTCAAATTTGAGAACAAAGAAGATACCAAAACAACCCTGAGAATATACAGCGTCGCGCATGCCGAAAGAGATTCTTCTAACTACAAAACGTAGTAACCGCACGCACAAGAGATTATTATGAAATACAGCTTGACATCATTGATGTAATAAGTTATATTATCAGACCAATGTCTGTAAACAACCAAGGAAAGGAAGAAGGATCTCATAATATCAATATGAATATAGAACCTAATTACACAAGTATAGATCATTTATCAAATGGATTTAGGTTGCAAATGAAAAGAATGTTGCCTCAGTATGCTATAACAATAAGGTTTGGATATAAGGGTAAATCCAGCGTACTGTCAATGCAAAGGCTTCTCGACAACATAATCAATCGCTATGATAGAAAATTTCTTGGTCCTAGGTACGTTAATATGCCTAACATGCGGACGGAATCATTTTTAGTAATTGAGTATGATTATACAAATAATCCGCACGCGCACGGTGTTATAGCATTCCACGAAGATAATTTAGAGAAAGTAAATTGCTTACAAGAAATAGGAAGGTGCCAGTCTCGTAGTGATGGGAGTTTTAGATTCTATGAATATGATAAGATGTGTCCAAGCGGCGATATTCTTTTAGAGCCTATAACAGATCTAGATGGGTGGACTAGATATTGCACTAAAACTAGAAGTTCAAAATCAATATTTACTGCTTATAAACAGTAAAATTATAAATAAGAATATGTCCGCGTAGTGATTCTCCGGCAATTCTAGATGAAATCACATAGTAAAATTGTCCAAATGTGGCAAATATGTTAAAAGATGCTATATCACATATATCGTCACAGTCTTTAGTGCATCTAAAATTTGTTATAACATAATGTTTGTATTAAAAAATGCGAAGCACTCATCGGTTACATAGTGTAACCGATGATGTTAACTGTAGTTAATGACGTTATAAAAGCTTACAAAGCACTATCATTAACAGTTATAGTTTTAAAGAAGTTTTTTAAAAAGACGTTATACTACTTGATAATGGTGGATTCGATACCATATCGCCTTCAGATAATTCCCATAACCGTAGATTTTTCGATCGAGAAAGGCGAAGCTGAACGCCGGTAGGCGAAAGCGAGCTTTGGTATGGCAGATAGAAATCCTCCCTGGGCACTGGGCACGGGACGAGCTGATCCTCGCAATGGCGTTCTATGTGCAGCACAGCAATCAGATGCGGAACAAATCCACTACCCGCATCCAGATAGGCTCTTCAACAAGCCGCTATAGCCAGCAGGAGAGCCATCAGCCATCATTCCCCTACCCACCACCCAGACGAACAGATTGTTGTTCCTGGGCGCTTACAGACGCGACGGAAGGATGCCTCCTGATCCATCAGTACCATCGACGAGAACGAAATCCACGATTGGCTCAAGAGCGAAAGCGCCAGGTTCTAACGGAAACAGGGTGTCCAACGTGCGAAGGCTGTGGTTTTGGGGCGATCGGACCCGCCTTGAAGATCTCGCGATCCTTTTGAACACAACTAGAAATATCGGTGGATAAAATGAAAGTACGGTTTCTACCAAAGGGCGGTTTCAACAATAATGGAGCGTTTGTCGAATACGAAGGCGATGCACCTACTCAAAATATGAAAGAATACCAAAGACAGAGCTATCTGAGACTCGACATAATCGCCACCAAATTTAATGTTGGAACGAAAATGGGAGTTAATTGTGAGTTCGAAGAAGTTAAAGTACGAAAATGTATTAAGACTGTTAGCGCAACTGGTAAAATAGATCCAGCGCGATGGGGTAATTATACCCTTTCTTTTTTGGGCAAAAATATCACCACTAGTGAAATATCAATTGCTATCAATGAGAATAGTGATGGTGAAGCGGTGGCAATGGCAGGTATTAATATAAATGGGGATCTCGATCTAGAGGATCAGAATGAATTCTTTATTGAACTAGAAATATATCCGGATAGATTCGAGCTACTTTTGAATGAACTATCGATCCCAGGTGCAGTACTCCACATTTCAGCTCATGTAGATCGATTTCGTGATTTCTATGCAGAGTGGTCTCCCTCCATTAGCGATGGTCGTGTGATCAAATTCCTTAACAATAAGCGAGATGTTGAAAATGCGGATGAGATCCCAGAGGACTTCTGGCGAACAAATGAGTTTCAGAAAGAATTAGTCTCAGACCCAGAAGATCCGCCTGTCACGATCATTGTAAGACGCCCCTTGCAGGCTCCCCTTGCAGCGCCTTCTTCCGAAGAGAATGACAAAGATGATTGGGATACTGATGACGAAGCTAAATCGGAAGGGTGCGATTAAGGCACTCTCCAACTACGACAAA
>NZ_JBFCVL010000020.1 GCF_040712075.1 Fodinicurvata sp. EGI_FJ10296 | reverse complement strand
GTGGTCGTCTGGTCATGGTCTCTCCTGTCCCCGGCATCATGCCGATCTCAGGCCGAAAATCCACTTATCCCGACTGTCCAGATTCCCCGAACCACCTCTATTTGCCAGATATTTTCCCCACGTTCAACGTTTCCCAACGATCCACACCATACCACTGAGCACGTCGTCCGGTCAGTCCCGGTTCCAGCAGGCCGAGAAATGGCCGGGCGCCTTTTCGGCCAGTGGCGGGACTTCCTTGCGGCATCGATCCGAAACCAGCGGGCAGCGGGTCTGGAACCGGCAGCCGACCGGCGGGGCGGAGATGTCGGGTACCTCCCCCTGATAGACGATGCGCTTGCGCTGGCGTTGCAATGCCGGATTGGCGATCGGAACCGCTGACAGCAGGGCTTCGGTATAGGGATGCCGGGGCCGGCTATAGATCGAATCCCGATCGGCCAGTTCCATCATATGGCCGGCATACAGGATCGCGACGCGGTGCGAAATGTGGCGGACGATCGACAGGTCGTGGGCGATGAACAGGTAGCTGAGGCCAAGCTGCTTTTGCAGGTCCTGCATCAGGTTGACGACCTGGGCGCGCACCGAGACATCAAGCGCCGAGACCGGCTCGTCCGCCACGATCAGATCGGGTCTCAGCGCCAGCGCCCGGGCGATGCCGACCCGTTGCCGCTGACCGCCGGAGAACGAATGCGGATAGCGCCGGTACGCGTCGCGCGGCAACCCGACCATCTCCAGCAGTTCCATGACCTGGTCCCTGGCCTCGCCCAGCGAACCGGCCATGCCGTGGACGAGCAACGGCTCGGCGACGATGTCGAGCACGCGCATCCGGGGGTTCAGGCTGGCATAGGGGTCCTGAAGCACCACCTGCATCCCGGCGCGAAGCCGCCGCAGCGGCTCCCCCCGCATGTTGGTGATATCGGCACCCTTGAACAGGATACGCCCGGTCGCCGCTTCGACCCGGCGCAGGATGGCGCGGCCGACGGTCGTTTTGCCCGAGCCGGACTCGCCGACCAGCCCCAAGGTCTCGCCGGGCATGACGTCGAACGAGATGTTTTCCACGGCCGTAACTGCCTTGCGTGGACTCCAGAACCCCTGCCCCTTGACCTGATACTGCACGCTCAGATCGCGAACACTCAGAGTCGGAACGGGATTTGCGGTATCATCGTTCGTCGGCAACCGCTTTTCGATCATCATGACCCTGGGGCCTCCGCCAGTGCCGGTGTCCGGTCATCCCACGCGGGTGTTCCCGCCTTCCAGCAGGCGGCCGTGCCGCCCGGAGTCGTCACCAGCGGCGGCGCGGCGCGGCAGCGATCGTCGCCGATCGGACAGCGGGCCAGAAACGGGCAGCCGACGATCGGCGTCATCAGGTTCGGCGGCGTTCCCTCGATCGAGATCAGGCGCTCGTCGACGCCGTCGAGCCGAGGGGTGGAACGGAGCAGTCCTTGTGTATAGGGGTGCGCCGGTTGTTCGAACACGGCATCGGCGTCACCGGTCTCGATGATGCGCCCGGCATACATGACAGCCACCCGGTGGCAGAGACCGGCCACAATGCCCAGATCATGGGTGATAAGGACAATCGACAGCCCCAGCCGCTGCTGCAGATCGGCCAGCAGCTCCAGAATTTGCGCCTGAATTGTGACGTCCAGCGCCGTGGTCGGCTCGTCGGCGATCAGCAGCGACGGCTCGCACGCGATTCCGATGGCGATCATCACCCGTTGACGCATACCGCCTGACAATTCATGGGGATACTGGTCGAGGGTCTTGCGCGGCACCGCAATGCCGACCGCTCCCAGCAGTTCCGCCGCCCGGTTGCGCGCCTGGGCGCGGCTGTGGCCAAGATGATAGCGAACGACCTCGGCGATCTGGGCGCCGATGGTCATGAGCGGATTGAGAGAGGTCATCGGATCCTGAAAGACGACGGCGATCTCCCGCCCCCGGATCGAGCGGCCATACCGTTCTCCTGCGGGTCCCAGCAATGACCGGCCGCGCCACCTGATATCGCCGCCGACGATTCGCCCCGGTGCGGAGATCAGCCCCATGACGGCCTGGGCCGTCACGCTCTTGCCCGATCCGGATTCACCGACGATGCCGAGTGTCTCGCCTCTGCCGACCGTCAGCGACACATCGCTCAGACCGTGAACAACGCCGGCACGGGTCGCGAATTCCACGCGCAGCCGCTCCACTTCCAGCATCGTTTCCATGCTGTCGGCCGTCATGGTCCGGACTCCCTGCTGCTGCCCGTGCCGCTACCGTCGCCCGCATCGGGAGCGACTGTCGGCACATGGCGTGCCTGCCGCGATCTGGCAAACCGCTTTTCACGTTCCTGCGGATCCGTGGTCACGCGCACCCAGTTGGCGAACAGATTGATCGACAGGACCGTGGCGACGATGCAGAGGCCCGGGAACGTCACCAGCCACCAGGCGATGAAGATGTAATCCCGGCCGCCGGCGATATCCAATCCCCAGCTCGTCGCCGGCGGCTGCACGCCCAGTCCCAGGAACGATACGGCCGCCTCGGCCAGGACGATGTTGGTGAATTCCAGAATGCCGACAGTCAGCAGCGGTGAAATCAGGTTGGGCAGGATATGCATGAAGATGACGCGTCGCGGCTTGCAACCGACGATCTCGGCGGCTTCGACATAGGGGGTCTGTCGGACCGACATCACGATGCCCCGGACGAGCCGCGCATAGACCATCCAGTTCGTGATCGACAGCACCACGATGATGGTGGTGATGCTGGGTCCGATCACCGACACGATCAGCAGGATCAGAAGAACGCCGGGGAACGACACCTGGATATCGACCAGCCGCATGAGAATGCTGTCGACCCGGCCGCCGAGATATCCCGCCCACAGGCCGACGACGACCCCCAGCGTACCCGCCAGCAGCACGACGCTGACACCGATGAACAGCGTCACCCGGCCGCCCCAGATCAGCCGCGAAAGCACGTCGCGCCCGAGATGATCCGTGCCCAGCACATGGGCCCAGGTACCGCCTTCCAGCCAGAAGGGCGGCGTCAGCCGCTGCGTCACAGCCTGTGACGTCGGATCGTAGGGCGCGATCCAGGGCGCAAGCAGGGCGGCCGACACGATCAGCAGAATGACCGCGAGACCGATGGCACCGCCCTTGTCCTCCCACAACTCGCGCCCGACTTCGACGATCCGGCGGCTCCAGGGTACATCTCCGGGATCGCCGTCATTGGAACGGGCATCGGCCTCAGTATCCTCGGAAGCCGCCTTCCGGGACGATATTGATTCGCTGTGGGTCATATCAGTTCAAATTGATCCTTGGATCGATGAGCTTGAAGACGACGTCCAAGGCGATATTGATCAGCACGATCATGATGGCGATTGTGAACACTATTGCCTGCACCAGAAACAGGTCGCCGCGCTGGAGCGCCTGGATCGCCGTCAGCCCGAGGCCCGGCCACGCGAACACGGTTTCCACAACCACCGTATAACCCGCAAGGGTCAGGATCAGCTCCCACCCCACCAGCGTCAGAAACGGTATGGACGCGTTGCGCAGGGCGTGAACGCCGATGATCCGCCTCAGCGGCATTCCCTTGGCGCGCGCTGTCTTGACGTATTGCTGATTGAGTTCATCAATCATCGACGAACGCACCAGCATGGTGAGCCGGGCGAGCGGCACCAACGCTAGCGTGACGGACGGCAACACCAGATGGGCCGGGGTCCCCATGCCGGAAGTCGGCAGAACCTGAAGCTGAACCGCGAAGACGACAATCAGCAGCAATCCGACCCAGAATTGGGGCATCGACAAACCGAGCAAGCCCAGGCCGACGGTCAGCCGATCGACGATACCGCCCGGCCGAAGCGCCGCCACCACCCCCATGGGGACCGACAGCACGACCGCAAGTCCCAATCCGGCGCCGATCAGCAGCAACGAGTTCGGCAAACGCTCGAATACGACGTTTATGGCCGGCCTTCGCTGCCAGGCACTCTCACCGAAATCGAACGTGGCAAGGTCGGCCGCGAACTGAACAAACTGAACCAGCAACGGCTGATTCAGCCCCAGACCCTCGGCAAAGGCAGCACGCTGTTCCGCCGATGCCGAGAGCGGCAGCATGAGGCTGACGGGATCTCCGAAAACGCGCGTGACGACGAACACCGTCAGAGTCACACCGAGCACGACCAGGAAGCCCTGCCATGCCCGTCGGAGTATGAATGTCCCCATTCCGTCCAGCCCCTATCTTTCAATGCCCGCATTCCGGCACATCGCTGCCGGAATGCGGTGCCACGTCCTACTCGCTGACCGACATTTCCTTGATCAGCATTTTTGCATCGACGCGGGGTTGCCATTCCATCCGTGGCGACATGCCATAGATGTCCTGAAGGTTGAACAACGGCACAGTGTAGTGCATGTCGTGGCCGCGCTGGAATATGGCGTCATACAATTCCTGGCGGGCTTCAGGATCGGTCGTGACCCGCGCCTCGTCGATCATCGCCGCCATCTCTTCATCCGAATTCGACGAAGCGGCGCCGTCCATATGATAGATGTATGAGGCTTCGCGATCGGCATCCAACAGTTCGTTGGAATTGGCGATAAAGATAGAATCCGGGCGCGGCCCGTCGCCCATCAGGCTGTCGAGATACTGGGAAAACTCCTGGATCTGGACATCGGTTTCAAGTCCGATTTCCGACCAGTAGCCGGCCACGGTTTCGATCTGCTCTCGATCCTTCAGCCAGCGGCCGGATTCGCCGATCACCTCAAGGGTAGCCCCGACGGCGCCCGCCTCCTCGATCAGTTCGCGCGCGCGCTCAGGGTCGTAGGGATAGGATTCCAGGTCATCGTTGAACCCGAAAGCGCGTGGGTTGACATGATGCCCGGCGGCAATTGTGGCATAGCCCTGGAACAGACTGTCGGCCATGGCCTGCCGGTCGATGGCCAGATTGAGAGCCTCGCGGACCCGGACGTCCGACGTCAGTTCGTTGTCGGCGCCAAGAACGAAAACAGAGGTCTCAAGGCCCTCGACAGCAGCGAAATTTTCAACGCTCGCCGTGAATTCTGGCAACAGGTTGATGATGACATCGAACTCGCCGGCCATAAGGCCCGAAAGCCGCGTGCCGGGTTCGCCGACAAATCTGAAGGTTACCGCTTCGACATCCGGTTCCGGACCCCAGTAATCTTCGTTCACGGCAAGTTCGATGCTGGTGCCGCGCTGCCAGTCGACGAACCGATATGGCCCCGTCCCGACCGGTTCCGAGGCCAGATCTCCCTCCTCGGCATAGTCCGGCGGAATCATCTTCATCCAGTACATGCGCGAAGGCAAAATCGGATCCGGGCCCGTGGTCAGGATTCGAACGGTCAGGTCGTCGACTTTCTCGGCGCCGGCGATCGTTCCGAAATAGGCCATCTGCTCGGAATTGTTTTCCGGATCGATGATCCGCTCGACACTGGCAACCACAGCGTCGGCATTGAAGGGCTCGCCATTGTGGAAAGTAACGCCCTCCCGGAGCGTGAATTCCCATGTCGTCTCATCGACCTGCGTCGGGACCTCTGCGGCGAGACCCGGCTCCAATTCGCCTTCCGGCGTCCGGGCCATGAGCGTCTCGTATATGTTGTCGTTTACCTGCCGCTCGCCACCGTCGTCGCGCAGTTGCGGGTCGAGCGTCGACGGCTCGGACCCGATGGCCACTGTAATCGATTGAGCGAACGCCGCCGGCGTAACCAGCGCCATGGATGCAGCCAGCGCCGTCGACGCCAGCAAGCCGCGAAGTGAGATCGTCATTGATTTACCTGCCCTTCCGTAAAGCCCTGAATTATCGTCTTTTGAACCAGCGATTCATCAGAATACATCCCGCTGTAGGGAGTGTCACCCATCTCTGCGCCTGTGATGCGCATTCTCCCGTTCGCTGTAGATCAACTTATTATGCAATTGTCACGCCAAGGAGCGACTTGGGATGTGGACTTGCTGCCAGCCATGGGACAGACTGATAACAGAACCGACCCTGCCCCCACCTGTTACGTTCGAAGCCGCTCTGGCGCAGGACGAGTTGATATCCATGGAACGGGGACACTAAGGAATGATCAGAATCTTTTTTCTGCCAATCGCAACCGGCATGGCCGCATTGACGATCGGCGGTGCGACGATATCCCAGGCATCGGCTGATGACGAAGCCGCCGCCTTCGATGAAAACTGCACCACTTGCCATATCGAAGGCGACATTCCTCAGTGGCGCGAGCAGTTCCCGAACACCGACGACGGCCGCGAACGCCTCGACACGTTTCTGCAGGATCATCACGCTTCTGACGCAGACGACCGGGCGCTTATAATCACTTATATTGAAAAGGCTCTGTAAGCGGAGCCTGCGGCCCACGGTATTATGGGGTTGACGGCGCTTTGTAGTTCCAGGGCAACAGTTCGTCGATCCGGTTCTTTGGATGCCCTTCTGCG
>NZ_JBFCVL010000019.1 GCF_040712075.1 Fodinicurvata sp. EGI_FJ10296 | reverse complement strand
GCAGAAGGGCATCCAAAGAACCGGATCGACGAACTGTTGCCCTGGAACTACAAAGCGCCGTCAACCCCATAATACCGTGGGCCGCAGGCTCCGCTTACATTTCTACTGCTATGTCCTTAGGAGAATTGGTGGAGCCAAGCGGGATCGAACCGCCGACCTTTACAATGCCATTGTATTGGTGTCGCAGAAATTGGCGGATTTCTGCGGCTTTTGGGAGCAATAGAATTCCATTAATCTTGTTTTGTTCACCTTGTAGCACGGCATAACACGGTCAACCCGGGGTTGACCGTGCATTCAATTTGCCAGAACTTCCAGACCCGGACCGGATAAGCTGACGAGGCGCTGCTGTAAGGTGCCCGCGAACGGGGCAGCGCAGGTTTTCATCTTGTCAGCACCTGCCAAATGAGCCCCGGCCCCGGTGTCCATGTAGTTGGATCGGATCTTGGTGTTCACCGCCTTGAAGGATTAAGAGCGATCGACGCATCGGTGTTTTCGACGGTAGAATCGAGTAATAGGAACTCACCCGTCATATGGTGGCGGAAAATGGAGCCGATCTCGTTCTGGCGAGCGCGTCTGCTCCGTCACCTGATCCTTGATCCCACGATCACCTCATACGAGGCCCGGCCCATGAATGAAGCCTTGTTTTCCGATACCGCAACCTTCGCGCCTTATTGGTGGGACCGGACGCCGCGCCCGAACGCCGGTTTTCCGTCTTTACCGAAGGCTGCGGATGTGGTGGTGATCGGATCAGGTTATTCCGGACTGCACGCCGCGCTTCAGACCGCCCGGGCGGGACGCAGCACCGTCGTCCTCGATGCCGGCGATCTCGGCTGGGGATGCAGCAGCCGGAACGGGGGCCAGGTCTCCGCCAGCATCAAGCCGGACCTGAAGACCCTGACCCGCCAACACGGCGCCGATCGGGCACAGCGGCTGATTGACGAAGGCAAAACCTCGCTTTCCTGGCTTGGCAGCTTCGTCCGCGAGGAAGGCATCGATTGCGATTTCCAACTTTGCGGCCGGTTTCACGGCGCCCATACCCAACGTGCCTTCGACCATCTGGCCCGGCAATATGGCGCCAAATCGGACGACACGGACAGCGATGCCATCTTGATTGATAAAGCCCACCAGCAGGGGGAAATCGGCACCGATGGATATTTTGGCGGTGTTGTTTTCCCGAACCACGCGTCGCTTGATCCCGGACGGTATCATCAGGGGTTGCTTGAACGTGTGGTGGGCGCTGGCGCCACGCCGGTCGCCCATTGTCCGGTCACCCAGATCGAAAAGCAGGGCACGGGCTGGCGGCTGACCACCGCCAATGGCACGATTTCGGCGCGCGAGGTCGTGGTCGCAACCAACGGCTATACCGGCGCCGCAACACCCTGGCTGCGTCGCCGGGTGATTCCGATCGGCAGCTATGTCATCGCGACGGAACCACTGCCCGAAAGCACCATGGCCCGGCTGATGCCCAAGGGCCGCAACATTACTGACACACGGCATGTGGTCTATTATTATCGGCCAAGCCCGGATGGCCGCCGAATTCTCTTTGGTGGCCGGGTGTCTCTCGGCGAAACCGACCCGCGTAAAAGTGGCCCCAAACTTCATCAGGCCATGTCGACCCTGTTTCCCGAACTGGTCGAGACCCGGATCAGCCACTCATGGTGCGGTTTCGTCGCCTATACCTTCGATGAGATGATGCATGTCGGCTGGCATGACGGCCTCCATTACGCAACGGGATATTGCGGCTCTGGGGTCGGTATGGCCAGCTATCTTGGCATGCGTCTCGGCCACAAGGTCGTGCAATCGGACCAAGGCGAGACGGCCTTCGATGGCCTGACATTCCCGACACGCCCTTTCTATACCGGACGGCCCTGGTTCCTGTCGGCCGCCGTCTGGTACTATGGAATGCGCGACCGTCTCGGGCTTTGACGCGTCAGAACACCAGGTCCCGGTAACCGCCCTTGCGGCCGTGCTCGGTTCCCACACGGCGGCATCTTGAGCAACCACAGGTCCTTCGAAGAAGGGTATGGAAGCTTGAGGCTCCAAAAGCCCTTTTGATGGTAGATTAAGATAACATACCAACTCATCCTATAGAGCGATAATCAAGCTGATTTCCACCCTCAAAGGAGGGCGTAGGAAACTCGATCAGCGTTGTCCGGTCCGACTGTTGCCAGCGCCAGATCTTGTTGCGCCGGTCAGCCGAGCGTAATGGCGGTCAGCAAGCGCCAGGCGACCACGCGCCCGGTCTCAGGCAGCATTCTGCCAGCGCAGCGACAGGCGTTCCAGCCAGCGCTGAGTAATCAGCGCGTCGTCCGGCGCGGTGACAGGTGCCATGGTCAGTCCTCAAGACGTTTGCCGGAACGACCCATGAAGCGAAGAAGAACAGCAAGATGGCAGATCGGAAAGTGCCTTAACAGGTCGATAAGGTAAGGCTGTCGGACGCACAGGCGAATTTTGGGAGGGGGTTATTGGATTCGATAATCCCCGCTTATCGAACCTAATCTGGGACGGTAGATCAAAAAGCGAACATTGATCGTACTGCATCCGCGTCGCGTGACACATTCTCATCATCTCGCCGGCTCAAACGATGTACGCTCGGTACTATGGAGAAGCGGAAGCCACCGGCACAATAGTAGGGTAATCTATCGCCCAGTGCGGGGGGATGCTACGGTTGCGTGGTCGTCGGCTCGACCAATGCGCCAAGACAGTTACGGTCGATGCCGAAAGCAGTTGCGATTGTTGGCAGCGTGAAAGGCCGAAACTGGCATCACGCGATACCGGAGGGCGGATGGTAGATCATGCAGTTATCAGAAAACTCACTGTTTTGCGTATTCGCGGCCTGAAAAAGCTGGAATGGCGACCATCCGAGGGTCAGCCCGCCAAAAACCTAGGCTGCTGCTCGCATATAAAAGACGCGCTTTCGATTCCCCTCTACACGGCTTGCGCCCCACTTGCGCGTCTTGCCCCTACCGCCACCCAAGGCGCGTTTATGCCAGCGGGAGACAGCCGGTATGGCTAAGCCGCCTGACCTTAAGTCCCTGAACCTCCTCCAGATCAAGGTAGTGTCCGTAGCAATCTGTAAGCTTTATTTTAAGTAGTTTCGACTTAATGTCGACGCTCAAACACTCGAGGGGAATATTTTGAAATTCACCAAAAAAGATTACATCCTCCGCAGCTTGAAAAAAGTTGCTCACAAAAGGTGGGAATATTTTATAATTTCGCGCGTTATTCATAAACTGGATGATGACCATATTGAATTCGTCACACAACAACTGGTTCGTTGCAAGAATGGGCAACGCGCCCTTACCGATCTGTATTTTCCCCAATTCAACCTTCACCTTGAAATTGACGAGCCGCATCACAATGGGTCCGTCGCAGCAGACGAGAGGCGCGAGCAGGACATCGTTGATGAGACCGGGCATGAGATGATTCGGATAAGAATATTGGACGAGCGTGGGATTGAGAGGGAACTTCCGGAAGTACGCGTTGAAACGGATTCCTTTGTGGAGCGGCTCCGGTCGGAGAAGAACGCGCAGCAAAAATCTGGTACGTTTTCACCTTGGGATTTCGAGCATCGCTATGATCCGAAACGGATCATAGCGATGGGAGAATTTTCCGTCTCAGACAATGTCCTGTTCCGAACTCAAGTCGACGCGATGCGTTGCTTTGGTTTTACGGGCAAAGGCCATCAGCGGGGTATTTGGAAGGTCCGGGACGGGAGCGGAGACATGCTCTGGTTCCCACGGCTGTATGAACACGGGATGTGGCGAAATGAGCTATGCAAAGAGGGTAAGGTTATCTATGAGCGCGCCATCAATGAAGATGGCCGTGCCTCTATCCGGAAGCAAAGAAAGGAGTTTGAGGAGAACCCCAATCAAAATTTGATTGTTTTTGCAAAGGCTCGTGACTCACTGGGCTTCCGACTGTTGCGGTATGTCGGCACGTTTCGGGTAAACCTTGCTGACCTCTCTGAGGATCATCTTAGCTTCAATCGGGAGCGGGTTTCTGAAACCGTAAGGCACCCTGCGTAAACCGAACCCAAAAACGGGCGCGTGTCGCTCTTCTGGTGGTTTCGATCATCCGGATCAGCCAAATCCCTTGCGCATTACTCATCGCCGCTCGGGCGCGAAGGCTGCGGCCGTTGGTGAAAACCAACTCGAAGTGATCGGTCGAACCGGAATGGTCACCGCCGTCGCCGACCATACCTTTGATCGGCGACCTCGACCGGCACCAGATCGGAAGCGGGCGCGCTCATAACCCCTTGCGGCGCATCTCGGTGGCGGTCAAGGTAAAAGATACCATCTTTTCGGAGGCCACTCTCATCGTCGCCGTTATTACGATCCAGGATAGGATCGATACAGTCTCTCTTCCGCAGCGACATCATGGATAAGGGCCAGTTGGTCCAGGGCCAGTCGTGTAATGATGTCGGCGCATTCGACCGCCCCAGCCCACCGGTGGTGCAAGACCGCGACCGGATCCAGAAGCCCAAGCATGTTGCCGGCAATAGCTCCGGTAGAATCGCTGTCGCCGCCATGGGTCACTGCGATCTTCAGACCGTGCTCGAAACCCTCGGCACATAGGCAGGCGTAGAGCGCGATCGAGAGCGCCTCTTCCGCCGTCCAGCCGCTGCCTAGGCCCTCCACCGTTTCCGGTCGTCCGTCGCGCGGGGCGTCCAGGGCGGCACGCAGAGCCGCTGCTGTCTCTTCGCCGTACTCAAAGCTTTTGTAGGTCTGCAGTATTTCCCGCGCAGCGTCCTCTAGGCCTGCGCCCGCTGCAACGTCGGCCAGCAACTCTGCCCAGGCGGCGCCAGCCAGTTGTCCGGTGGGGTGGCCGTGGGTAAGGGCCGACGTCTCGATCGCAAAGTTGCGCACCTGCTGGCGTGGCGACATAAGTGCCACTGGCATCACACGCATGATGGTGCCACAGCCCTTGCTGTTATTTATTGCGGGCGCACCCAACCGGCGGCTTTTAGCAAGAGCCCCAAGGCAGGTGTTGCCCGGGGCGCGCCGCACCCGCAACCGAGGGTCTGTGATCAGGCCGACTTCGTCGATCTCGATCTCGGGTGTCCCGCCCTGAGTGCTGTACCAGCGCAGCAGCGCATGATGCACGATCGAGGGTGGGTGGCTGATACCCTTGAGGCTGCTCCGTATCTGCGCGCGGATCAGACCTTCGGCGGTGAAGAGTGTCATCTGCGTATCGTCGGTAATGGCCCCGTGTAACCCCTTATGCGGGGGCAGATCATTAAGACCATCTGGATAACGGTGGCGGATCTCGCCGAGTGACAGGAACTCTATTTCGGCGCCAAGACTATCGCCAATAGCTCCCCCGAGCAAACTCGTGCGCAGTTGGATGCCCGGCAAGCCGTGGTCGCGGGCGTGCTCGATCAGCCAACGTTCCTGTGCCGCCGTTTCCACGGCGCCCGGACGTGCTGACCGCACCTCGGCGATTGCGGCCGGCGCGGAGAGACCTCGTTCGGTCAGAATCAGGGCTGCGATGGTGCCGGCCCTCCCCAGCCCACCGCGACAATGCACAAGGACACGCCCACCGCTTTCGAGAATATGGTGCAGCCGTGGGGATAGGTCGCGCCAGAGGGCGAGCGCAGCGTCGTCCGGGGCGTTCAGGTCACCGATTGGCACGTGGTGCCAGGCAATTCCGCGCGCTCTCAAACCGGCGGCAAGACTGGTCACGCGAAGAAATTCGAACTCATGTTCCTCGATTAGGGTGACGACCGCCGCAGCGCTCCAAGCCTGAATCGCGTCAAGGTCAATATCCATATCGCGCGCCCAGGATTGTCCGAAGACACTGTCACCGCTCTTGCCGGGGCAGAGGGTCAGGCCAAGAAAGCCGTTGGCGACTGGAAGCGGGTCGATGCGCAGGGGATGGGTTTGGCTGGTGCGATACAAAGATGGGACCTCACTGTTGGCTGTAAGCGGGATATAGACGGGATAAAAAATGCTGGAGACGTCATTTTCGGTTGGATGAAGGGCGGGCTACAGCAATCGCGGACACCGATATATTCTCGGACATCACCATCGGTGCCAATGGCGTGTCAACGAGCATACCATTAATCGGATCAGTGACTCTCGGAGTCAATCTTCTATAAATATCATTAGTCCACACATAATTTTACTAAACTGGCACATATTTGTTTCGGTATCGATCAGTCTATTACCCAGCCAGCATCAAGTAATTTGTCGATTGCTCCACACTGGATGTGCTTATTACTTCTCAAATCGACGATCACCAGAGTTTGAGGGGTGCTAACTTGCGCCAGCAGTAAACCGAAGCTATCATCCCAATTCTTCATGTGAATGGGCATGCGTTCACGGGGATTTATGGCAAGCATGTGTTCAATATGCTCGCGAGTGAGTGCGGTAAGTTCATCGGACCAATTTGGTGTCAACGGTAATGCCTCCATTCAGTTCTCAGTAACATCGCACAGTCATGCGCCAGTATCGGACGTATGTAATCTCCAGTCATCTTGATCGTGTCGATAGCTAATAAAAACCAACCGTAATTGATCACGGGCGTGGTCAGTTGGCAAAGATTGATTGGCCGTCCAGTGCCCGTGTGATGGCTTGGTGAGCTGTCAGGCCATTGAGTCGTCCGGTCAAGGAGGCACAACGTCATGGATGTGTCGTCGGTCCACTGCCTGGGCTCCAGCTTAAAATGTCCGCTCCCCACCATATCCGTCAGCGGGGGATAGGTAACGCGCTTGCGAACCTCCGTTGTGGCGCCGACAGCATCACCGTTGGCAAGGCCCATCATCGAGCCAATGGCACGATCTCGTGTCTTCACGCACTGCTGCGGCATGGCTAGATCACTTTCTTTTCGATGAGCATCTGCATGCGTTGGTGATCACCAAGACTGATCACGACGGCAGCGCTTCTTTGTGTGTACATGACCTGCCACTGATCTTTCATCCAGCCGCGACCGGAGCCCGGTTACTGTTTACGCCGAACGGCGTGGGTTGAGCAATCGCGTGACGCGCGGAGCTATCATCTGGTGCAGCGGGTCGGGCGATTGCGGTGGTCAGGGCCCGGGCATAGTCAGCCGGGGTTTCATATCCGAGGGCCGAATGTGGGCGCTGCGTATTGTAATCATCTACCCAGGCGGCGATC
>NZ_JBFCVL010000018.1 GCF_040712075.1 Fodinicurvata sp. EGI_FJ10296 | reverse complement strand
GCGCTCAATCGGAAGAATGCCCTCTTCGCCGGGCATGACGAAGGCGGCCGGACCTGGGGCCGCATCGCCTCGCTCATCGAAACGGCCAAAATGAACGGCGTCGATCCCTATGCTTACCTGAAGGCCACGCTCGAAGCGCTCGCAGAAGGGCATCCAAAGAACCGGATCGACGAACTGTTGCCCTGGAACTACAAAGCGCCGTCAACCCCATAATACCGTGGGCCGCAGGCTCCGCTTACGGCGGGAACATGGGTTACAAGCCCTTCGCGGCGGACGTCAGTCGCAACCGACAAAGCGCTATGTACAAGCCCACCATCACTTACGAGCACTAGCGTACGCGCCATCCCTGAAGCGTTAAGTACCCGTCTGAAATTAAGTGGAGTTCTCACATCGATATCGCCCATCAAATATATGGTTGATGGATCACTCTGATTGAAAAAGAATGGTTCAAAACGAACAACATCTTGAGCACCGCCGGATGGTGCTGCAAAGCTAGCCGTCAAAAAAAATATTCCACCTAAAGCCCGTGCCGGCCAAGTGCTATGTTCAATCATTATCGAGCGATCTTTATTCATGTTGAGAAATCACTCAGCGTCGAATCACAAACATGCCTGTGAGCATCCATGTGACGGACATCGACACGAACCCGAGGAAGCCTGGGCCGGTCAATCCATAGGATACTACCGGCTCTATCTCCGCACCACAGCGAATCAGAACCACGATGGCTACAACAACAACGCCTACGATAAACGACAACAGGGCGCGTCCGCCTATCCCCATTTAAGCCTCCTTTGAGATACTTTTAAGACTATCGCATCGAAAGCCGAATCTCAGAAAGAAAGAATTTTCCGGGCGATTCGGCGTGGCCTTCACCGATCTGCTGAAAGAGAGGTGGCTCGGGGAATCTGGACAGTCAGGATAAGTGGGTTTTCCGCCTGAAACTTCCCCGCAATTCCCGTTTTGACGCCTTGGAAACCTTCAAATTTCCGTCATCCGCTTGATCGAAAGATCTCCGGAAGCGTCCCAGGAATACTGAACATAGTCCCCTTGTATCGGAGGGCACGGCACAACTTTTGGCCAGAACAGACAAACGTTGTGTCCTCCGTCATGGCGCACACTCGGAAAATGAATGCCGTTGGCGGAGTGCCCCTTCTCAGGCCATCGAAGCGATCGCGCGAAGGCTTGAGATTTCGAATACGATGCAAGGTCCGGATCAAGAATTTCCGGATGCGCATCCGCCTCCGAAACCAGGTCGCAGAGATCCAGGTTCAGATCGGAGATCAGTTCACGCATTACGATTCTGGTAGGAAATCCGCCATCAGACTGACGAAGACGGCGCTCGTGGTGGAAGACCGTTTCCTTTATGGCTGTCTCGATTTTTGTGCCTGCGTACCATCCACCAAGGCTGCTGTCGGTGAATCTGGCACCAGCTTCGTCGGCATGAAGGAATGCTGCCATAACGATGCTGGCGCCGGGGCCACTCAAGATCTGATCCTTTGGCAGGGCGTTGAACCGCGTCATAACAAGATCGCCCCGACCCGTCGCTGCCGCCTCCATCCGTAGCGCTGTCCTGATGTCTTCCGGATCAACACCAATATCGTCGAACGGGCCCGTTGTCGGATGACGTTCAGCAATGAGGCGGTGCGTTCGCCCCTGGAACCTGGTTTTCGGTAAATCGCTCACTCAGCCTCGCCAGGCGTCGATATAGCGGCGTACGGCATAAAGACCGCCGAATCCGTCGGTACAGGCGACATCCAAGGGGCTCCGACCGCCAAATTGCACCTCTCGGTTGGGCGATTTCAGCCAGCGTATTGCGGATTGATCATCGGCAAAAAGCGTGCGCAATCCCCTGAAAACGCCCATCACAAGGGCTATTCGTTCGAGCTGGTCACGCGACAGCGTGATGCTTTTCGACTTGGCCCAGTTGTAGTAGGTCTGCCGGGTGATATCGCCCAGCAGAGCGCATCGCTCTTCAACGCTGAGCTCCAGCTTGTCGGCAATGCCCAGGAACATCCGCATTGATGAACCGGAGACTTCGGATCTGAATGCCCGCTGCGACAGATCCGGCGGCAGGGCGCGAGGATCATCGACCTCGACAATGGCAGGATTAGCCATGATGCAACCTCCAAAGCTGGGGTTATCCCAGATCTGGACACTATGTACAATTTCTGACACCGATTGTCAACGTGGGTATGTGCCCCAGCGGTCAGCCGGGCTTCGGGATCCGCGACCCCACCGGGCGGCTGTCTCTTGGACGCCCTGAATCGTTGCCTCTACGTACTGTCGAGAATGTCCATCGTATCATGCATTCGCTTTAGCGAATTCGATATGTGTTCACGCCAGCGAAGACCGACATCTCTTGCCGCAACATAGGCCCGACGCAGATCATCAGGCCGTTCTTTGGCCATCGCCTTAATCAGAAACGCCGCCTGCTCTCGATCCTTCGACGCCTTCAAACTACCCTCACCATCGCGGCGCCGATCAGCGATAATCAGCTTGTGGATCGCAAACCTCTCGGGACGAGGTATCTGCACCAGAACGCCAGATCGATAGATGGCCGCTGCGTGGATCGGTTCGGCGATAAGGTAGTTCAGGTAATTGAACGCCTGAGCGCTGACGCCTGGTGCCGGCAGGTCGCGGATGGTTTCCTCACCGAACGCGGGGGTGAGGAATTCGACCAACTGGCCACTGCCGCCCTGCACCCAACGCCACGTACCCCTCTGGTCAAGCCCTGGAAGGGGATCAAACTTCAAGGTCGAGAATGTCTCAGCCAGGCTCGGGTCAACCTTGTCCTCCAAGGCGATGCTGAGCTTTTCGAACTGAGCGATATCGATGTCGCCGGTGTTTGCCATTCCACCCAAGGGCAGACGGATACCAAGCTCGCCTTCGTACAGACGAAACGCATTCGTGCCAACGAGGGTGCTGCCCAGCCGAAATGTCCCTGCATTCGCCATGGCGGACAGTATGGAACCCGTTGCCCGGTCTGTCGGTGTCAGCCCCTCCGCTCGCAGCAGGCGTACCAGCCGGGATCGTTCAGCCTGCCTCTCCTTCGCTGTCGCACGCAGGGCTTCGATGCGATCGATGCGCGCGCGTGTCTCGTTGCCGTCCTCGCCGATATAGGAAAAGCACATCTCTGATCCGACGCGACGCGCAGCATACCAATAGGCCCTGTTGCCGCGTTGCTTTAGAAGCGGCTTACCTTTGACGCCGGATACCGCATCGTCCTTCAAGAGCCGCACCAAATCGGTGTACGCGCTCATTGCTATACCGCTTAATGACGGCATGCCAATCACTTTATATTTTTGCTTGGCACATCATGCCTATCAAAACATAAAATTGCTAGGCATGATTTATACCCACTCACTCCAGCCTCCAGATACCTGCTCCTTGAATTTTCCCCTCAAAGCAAATATGGTAGCTCAAGATACCACAAAATTGGTATGGGGAGTTTCAAGATACCATGGGTGCCCGCAACCCACTCCTTGCAGCACCACCGTACCCTGTCGAGCAGGCGTTGAAGGCGCTCGGTGCAAACCTGCGAACGGCTCGCTTGCGCCGCAACCTCTCACTTCAGGAGTTGGCGGAAAAGATTGGCGTCGAGCGCCATGTCGTCTCTGCCGCCGAAAAAGGCAAGCCGTCAACCGGGATTGCCATCTATGCGGGGATGCTCTGGACGCTTGGCTTGATCGATCAACTGGCCGAGGTGGCTGAGCCTGATCGTGACGCGGAAGGAAAGACCCTCGCTCAGTCGCGCGAGCGGGGAAGAGCCGGCACATCGAAAGAGCTGAGCGATGACTTCTGATGCCGGCCCGGCCGAATGCTTCGTTTACATCACCCTGCCGGGCCAGATCGAGCCCGTAACCGCCGGGCGCTTAGCGCTGACTTCGGATCGGCACGGTGCCGCGATTGGGCGATTTGTCTATGGCCGCAGCTACCGGGAGCGGCCTGATGCTGTTGAGTTCGACCCCGTCGAACTCAAGTTGACATCGCGTACTTATGAGACAACTGCCATGAACGGCGTGTTCGGTGCCTTGCGCGACGCCGGCCCGGACTACTGGGGGCGACGGGTGATTGAGCGTTATGTGGGTCGTGCGCAACTGGGCGAACTCGACTACCTTCTGCACTCCCCCGATGACCGGGCAGGAGCGCTCGGCTTCGGCCTTGGGCCGCGACCACCCGCTCCTCGGCGTAACTTCAACCAGACCCTCGATCTGGCAAAATTGCAGTCTATCGCCAATGCAATCGTGAATGAGGAAGAGGTTGAGCCCAATGCAGTCGCGGGACAAGTCGAAGAACTCCTGTTCATCGGCACGTCGATGGGCGGTGCCAGGCCGAAGGTCGTCGTCGAGGACGGTGAGGGCCTCTGGATTGCCAAGTTCAATCGCACCGACGACAAATGGAACTACGCCCGAGCTGAGCACAGCATGTTGGTGCTTGCTCGCCAGTGCGGCCTGATGACGGCGGAGAGCAAAGTCGCCACGATCGCAGGACGCGACGTACTGCTCATCAAACGCTTTGACCGGGAGAAAACGGACACGGGCTATCTGCGTGCCCGAATGGTCAGTGGCCTTACGTTGCTGCGCGCCGAAGACAGCCACCGCTCACGAGACCGATGGTCATACGTGCTGCTGGCAGAGGAACTGCGGCGCGCATGCACGGAGCCAAAAAAGCAGGCGAACGAGTTGTTCCGCCGCATGTGCTTCAATGCGTTGGTCTCGAACACCGATGACCATCCCCGCAATCACGCGGTCATTGCCACAGATCGCGATTGGAAGCTCTCCCCAGCGTACGACATCACACCATCAACACCCGTAAGCCTTGAGCAACGCGACCTTGCACTTATTTGCGGTGATCAGGGGCGCTTTGCCAACGCAGACAATCTGCTTTCCCAGTCCGAGCGGTTCTTTCTCGCTCGTCCCGAGGCCGAAGCTATCGTAACTGAAATGGAACAGCGGGTTCGGAATACCTGGTACGCCGTCATGCGCGCAGCAGGGGTATCGGAGCGGGACTGCGACCTGCTGAAGGGCGCGTTTGCCTATCCCGGATTCCGGCAAACCAGGGAGTGAGTGTCAATCGGCATTGGAAAGGGACCCCCGATCGGCGTCCAAAAGGGACTGTATATGAACAGGTCAAAACCTCCGGCAAAACCGTGTTTAGAAAATACGGTTTCACGTTTTGAACGGCATCTGGTTTTGTACGCCGATTTTGTGCCGGTCCCGCGTGACCCGTATGCCTCCAAGAATTCCGGCGCGGTTCAGTCCGTGCTGTCGCTTGCGTAGCGAAGGCCCTCGCGGGCATACTTTCGGCAGGTGATTTCGGTCTAGGGCATGGCTTTCTCCAAGGTGTCGCAACCCTAGAAAACCATAACTGACTGAAATAACTCGATTTAATTTTCGGTTGGGCTCTTAGGCTCGTCGCTAAAGAGTACAAGAACACTTCGGTGATTGCTGAAGGAGGACAAGTGGGAACCGACGAAGATCAAAGCGAGAGCATCCGCATTGCACACCTCACTATGTTGCAGGGTGTGATTTCGCGGATGGGCTCGAACTCTTTTACGCTCAAGGCACTTTCCGCAACCTTTGGAAGTGCGGCCGTCGCCATAATGGCCTACGCCGATAAACCGTCCCCATACTATGCAATAGCTGCCGTTCTGCCGATTTTGATCTTCTGGCTGATGGATGCACAGTACCTTCGATACGAACGCGCCTACAGAAGCCTTTTCAACCGTGTACGCAAGGGAGAAGAAATCGAGGCATATGACCTTGATGCGTCGCCCTTCATGGACAAACCATGGGCCGTGCTTAAAATAGCCATTTCTTGGTCTGTGAACTGTTTCTATTTTGCCATACTTCTGTCATTAGGATTTATTTCCATTTTAATTGCAATGGAGGGATGAGTGGAAGGTTTATTGAGCTCAGCAGAAGCTACCATTCAAAAGAGGATCGTATTTTTCTCTTTCCATTATCAGAAAGACATATGGCGCGTTAATCAGGTCAGAAATTCGTGGCGCTATCAACATGAGCAGCAACGAGTCGCAGAGGGATTCTTTGATGGGAGCATCTGGGAAAGTTCCCAGCGAAAAGGATCGGAATCGCTCAAGAGCCTTATTCGTGAGGGTATGAAGAACACCTCCGTTACCTGCGTTCTGGCCGGTGCTGAGACGTACGATCGCCGATGGGTGCGTTACGAGATCGCCCGTAGCATTGTGAAGGGAAACGGCTTGCTTGTCGTGCATATCCATAACGTGAAGAACCAGGCAGGCTTTACCTTGCAGCAAGGGCCGAACCCGTTGGACTACATCGGAACCTACAAGACGAATGACGGCCGCATTCTTCTAGCTGAGAAGAAGAACGGGAATTGGGTGCGATACGAAGATTATACACAGGCCGTGACCCTTCCTTCCGCTTGGCGCAAGCCGACTTCTAAAAATGTCGTCGCACTCAGCTCCTGTGCGCGGTCATATTGCTATATTGCCAATAAAGGTCAGCAGAACTTCGCTTCATGGGTTCGCCATGCAGCGGACAAGACGGGGAATTAGTATTACAGTTGCATTTTAATTTGTTTTGGTCGTTTTCGGTGGCACGTTGCCGCCAATATCTGGTGGTGATGCCGCCAGAGGGACCATGCCCAGACGAAAGTTGTGTTGATCGGTGGGATCATGATCAGGCGGGCGATTAGGTGATGGATTTCCGAGGTCGACATGATCACGCGCGGTCGGTGATCACGCGGCGGTGCGATCCGGACTCGTTTTGTCCCGTTCACTTTTGGTTACCCCACCGCAGGCCGATTTTCGCTGAGCGGCTGCTATTCGGGCCAGGAACGCCGGGCAGGCTACAAGCGTCTCTGAATGTCGTGCGGAAGCGCCAGGCAGATGTTGTGCTGGCCTGGCGGTACGACCGCTTCGCGCGACCGGCGCAGGCCTTGGTGAATGCGCTTGAGGAATTCCGGGCGCTCGGGGTCGACTTTATCAGCTACCAGGAGAACCTGGACACCACCACACCCTATGGCGAGATCACTAATCGGTGAGCAGCTAGCGGCCCAGGCCCTTGATCGGTGGGGTTGAATGCCGGAGGGGGCAGAATAGTACGATAACGCGTCCGCAAGGGGATGGGATTCTGCAGCTTGCAGGAATAAGCCTACAGCAGGCGAACCGCCATCCCAGGCAACGTCAGTTATCCCACTGCTTTTGCCACGATATCCGGGTGCTGACCGATCACCCGCACATAGGCGATGGCGAAATCCGGTGCAGTTGCCCGCGCCTGCTCCCAATCGCGCAAGGTCCCAACCGGAACCCGGAATCGGCTGGCGAACTCGGACTGCGACAAACCAAGCCCGGTTCTCGTCTTTCGGATCAGGCGAGCGCGCTGGCCCCGGTCCATCGCCTCGGCCATCACGTCGAAATCTTCGGCGTCGGATGGCTCAGCAGATAGCGTAATATGCTCGTTCTTCACCCTTGTTGCTCCTTCTCACCGAGATGAAGCGGGGCAGTCCGCTTCGCCAGACGAAGACGCCGGTAAACAGGTTCTCCTCGACGATGCCGATCACCTTGAATCGTTCCTCACCGTCGATTGCACGGATCGAGGGTAAAATCAGGTGGTCATCATCCTCAAAGATCTGGTCGCCAAAGGCCAGCGGTAGCTTGTGCTTGGCCCTATTGGCCGCGTCTTTGGCAGGGTCGAACCTGTCTTGCGTCATCGGCTTCTATCATACGGGAATTCCGTATGGGGTGCAAACCCTCGCTTGCTTGATTGCGGCGCCCAGTGCGGCGAGGGACACACGGGTGACTCTGGGGCAACGAAATAGTGCGCCATCATTTCAAACGGGCTTCATGGGTCAGCGCCTGGGCGTGCGTCGATGGCGTGTCGCGCCATCTTATATAAAGCCCGAGGAAGAGATCGCCGAGAGCCCGGCGCTGAAGGATAGTGAGCCGGATGCGGCGCCGGTGTTCAGGACGGTCGTGGATCAGATGGCAGCGCTGACACAGCGCGATTAGATTGCCGGGGGCGTTGTTGCCGGGATCGTGATCCCTATGACACGCAGCCAGGATGACGCGAGTGTACCGAAACCGGCTGTAATCAACGATATCGGGCCAAGAATTGGCGAGCGCCCCGGTCTGAGTGCGCCACCCTTCGATGAGGGGATCGAACCAACGCCCGTCCGGCAGACAACGCACGATCTCGCCATGGGGCCGGCCGCAATGCTGGCAACATCCTTTTGCTTGTTCAAAACGCACATGCCGGCTGATCTGCGGCCAGTCAGCGGGATAAAGAGCGCGCATTTCCCGGTGGATCGGCATGATCAGTCGTCCTTCATTGAGGGGGGCACTTTCGTGTTTCCCGGGGGTATACCTGACCTGCCACGGGATTTTTCCTCCATCTGGGATTAGAGTCCGCCCCAAGGAAGGGACGGACAATGAAGCGGACGCGATTCACGGACGAGCAGATCATC
>NZ_JBFCVL010000017.1 GCF_040712075.1 Fodinicurvata sp. EGI_FJ10296 | reverse complement strand
CCGATCACCTGACCTTCGAGCTGACGGATGTCGATGCCCTGTGCGAAATTGCGGGCTTCGACATGGACACGCTGCGGCACAAGATCCTGTTGCCGATGGACACTTGAGCACGCCTCAATTTCACCTGCATCGTGGTAAATCGCTGCAATAGCGCAGCGCACGTCGGACGCGATTGCCGTCAGCCGGCATCCGGCCAGTCCGGATCTTGCTTAGTCCCGGATCTTGCTTAGTCAGTGTCCCGGCGGGGTATTGCCTTCCCTGCCCTCGCGGATACAAACCTGCCTGCCTACGCGGGTGACCGGGGGTGAGTGCCTGCTGCGTCCTGCCTGCCTGCTCCTGGCGGCTACCGGAACTCGACGATCTCTCCCAACGTTTCGCCGGCCAAATGTTCGGAGTAATGCTTTGCAATATCGCCGACAGAGACTATGCCGACCAGCCGTCCCGCGTCGTCGCATATTACCAGCCGCCGGACCTGATAATCGCCCATGGTTGCTGCCACCTCCTCGACGCTTGCGGTCGCAGGGCAACTCACGACCTGAGGGGTCATCACATCCTGCACGACGGCACGCGTCGAACTGTCCGCGGCGACGTGACCGATCACGATATCGCGGTCCGTGAGCACTCCGACAATGTGACTTCCTTCCATCACGGCGACAGACCCGACGTCGTGTTCATGCATCAGCGCCGCCGCTGCGGCGAGCGTTTCGCCGGACGTAACCGTGACCGGTTTGCGCATCAGTCTGCTGATTTCCATTCTTCTTCCTTTCTGGCCGGCGGGCCGAATTCTAGCTTTTGCCTCGCGCGATACCCTCCGGCATTCGTTCTATTAAGGGTTGCAAGCCCCTCAACAGGCAGTCTGCGCTTATCTGCACGATCCTGCCTTTACCTGCGTTGCCGCGCGCATATCAATTTGCATTTTCTGCGCCGGGATCCCCGCGGCAGGTTAATCGCTGTTAATGCGCTGTGCCCGCGAGCCGTGCGAAGAGTGGATCATCAAGATTCTGGCGCGGCCACCGGGAATAGGCCGCTCCCGAAACAGGGGGGGTGCAGCAATGACCGAACGATGCACGACGGGCCGCTTCGTCAGCATTCCGCTCCTGAGTTCGGGCCGGGCCGGGAGACGGCACAGCATAACCCGCAAGCTGGGCAACATGCCGGATGTCGCGCTTCGTGCCATGCGAGACTATGGCCTCTCCGACCTGGACATCGCCCGCTACTACGGCCTGACGCTCGCTTCCGTCCGGCGTCTGTCTCAACTCTTTTCAGTCGCTCCGGGCAGGCCCGATTCCGGTTGTTGGATCGGCCGGCACAAGGTGGCAAGGCAAGCCCCTTCGGCGGCTGCGCAGGATCGAACCTACGAAGCGGACACCAATACGAGAAATGATACATGCAAATCCGCGAGCATCGGCGAGATCGCGTCCGCAACCGAGATGAATACGGCCTTTCGCAGGATCCCGCAGCATCGTTATCCATTTATCATTCCGGATGATCCCACAGCCAGTGAGCGCGTCGGAGATGTTTTTGCCGATAACGGCTTTCTGACCGAGCCGAGCAAGCGCGAATGCCACAACTGTGGCGACGCCTCCGAAGCCCTCGCGGCTTTCTTTCAGAGGCAATCTGGCCCCGGGACCGTACATGCCTTCGATGAGCGTGACTGCCACGATCACTATACGCTGGAAATGCCTTTCCTGACGGCGGCGAAGGTCCGCAGGATGCGCGTCATGCTGAATGATCAGCGGCGGCTTCCGTTTGGACTGAACCCCGAACCACAATTTGGAAGTCGGAATAATATGGCTCGAAGTTCGGCGGCCACCCCAAAACATCCAGGGGGCGCTCCCGACCAAAGCGAAACGGCCGGGGCGAAAAAGAGTCGACAGCCTGAGCAGGGACCGGACGAACAGGCCCCGGCAAAGCAGGCGTCGAAGGCGCATACAACGCAGACCATGGGGCCGCAGGCTGATGCGGAACGCGAAGAGCGTTGTGGCGTCGCGTCGGCGCCGCCGGAACTCCACCGCGCCTATAGCTTTGCCGACCCCGAGGAGCAATACCGTATCATGGCGCTCGATGTCACATCGAAAGCCGCAATGTCACGGGCGACCGCCGGGCTCACGGCCTGCCGCCTAAGCTTAAAATTCTTCACGTCAACTGTACACGCGGCGGGATCGGCCGGCAAGAATATGCAGCTTGCCGATCATGCAATTCGTTCGTGGGGTCGGCAGTATTACCTGCGGAAGCCGGCCGGCCGGCAAAAACGGATCGGCGTGCTGCTGGGCCGCGACCTGCAAAAACCTGATACTAGGAGCGGACAGCAACGAAACGGCTTTCGGTATGCAGATGTCCGACCAATGCGAAGGCAGGAGACGTCGCCCGCCGAAATCATGCTGCTTCTGCCCAAGCTGCGGTTTGCCGCGCGGGTTATGACCGGAAGCGCGGAGAGGGGCGACCATTTGGTCGCGCAGACCCTCAAACGTGCCATCGCCGAGGCGGCGCGCAAGCCGAGGGAGATTCCGCTGCTGGATTGGTTGAACGGGATCATGGATGACTGCCTTGCTTCGCGCATGTATCCAGGTGGTGATCTATGGGCCCGCAGAGTGCACTGACAGGCCGTTCAACCGGCCGCACAATACTGCCAGCCTAACAGATTTCGTTCGTCACGTGCCGGATGCATCGAGTGGGTGCGACCTGCGCGGAGTCATTTTCTCCAAATTTCAATTGCAGCCCGGCCACGACGGTGCCGGAAGTTTCTGGCTCTCCAAGGCCTTCGCCCGCATCCCTGGCGAAATATCCGGAGCGAATCCGAAGGGAGCCCATCGGCCATCGGATCCCAAGGCCGATCTGCTTCGCAATGCGTCGCCGCCGTTGCGAATATCCCGGCGCGGTCATCGGATACGTCGCCGGCAACCCCCAACGCAGCCGATAAGCCTCCGGTGTCAGATCGTATTGTCTTTTCAGATACGGTCTGAGCATGGCCGTGCGATGACCGTCCTCAAGGCAGATAATATAATCGCTGTGCACGGATTGAGATAAGGGGACGGCCGGGGTCGGTGGTTGAGAGGAAGCCTCGACGGCGGACAGGACGTCGGAGACCGATGTGATCAACGAGGGGAGGTCAATCGGATCAACCGGATTGTTACGTAAATAGGCACAAATAATATTTGCGGTATCCCGGACGATGCGATCGCGTTGTATGGGGGCAAAATGTGCGTCATACATTTGAATTCTCATTTTATGATGGGACCGATTTCAGGACGCAATTAGTAAGAATATGACTTTGTACTTATGCGCAGTCAATACATGTGACCATAATGATTATAGATTGATGGTGCAATTTGTTCATAGACGGAATCAATTTTCATCTACATCTTTTTTCGAGAATTTTCACCGACCGTACTGCCGTTATTGTACATTTGTATTCTTATATCAGGAATTAATAATTTATTTAAAATGACAGGCTGACCATGCCTCCGAATAATGCCGAAAACATCCAATTTTCGCGGAGAATATGGTCCATGAGAGAATGGCTGGGACGCTTTACCGTATCAACCAAATCAATGGCCGTTGTTATTGTACTGGCCCTTGTCGCGATCGTCATTGCCGGTGTCGGGGTTCAATCGCTGGATCGAATGACCCGAGCGGCCGATGCCATCGACCGGGCCGGCACTGAGGCTCGTTTGGGCGCGCAGCTCTCCGCCGATGTCCTCGCCCTGAATCGGGCGGAATATGCCACGGCTGCCGATCCGGGCATGGTGGAAGAGATGCGCACAGAAATCATGACGCGGCATCAGGTGTTCACAGAGCGTCTGGATCGTCTGCGCGCACGGGCCACACCCGCTCAAATGGCGTATCTGGAGCAGATAGGCCGCGAATACGATGCCTATTTCGCGGAACTGCTACGCACGCTTGAAACGGCCGAAGACGTCGACGTCACGATATCGGCCGACCAGGAAATGGTGTTGTCCAGTGTCGAGGCCAGTCGCGATGAGGCAGTCGAACTGCGCAACACGGTCGATGCGTTCGTGGCCGAGTCCGAAGACATCGCTGCGGAACGCGCAGCTTTGACGGAACAGCAGGCATCGACCGCGATGACGATCATGGTGCTGATCGCTGTCGCCGGTATTGGTGCTGGCATTACCGCCGGATTGGTCATCGCCAGAACAGGCATTGTCGCTCCTCTGAACCAGATGATCGTTGCCATGAAGGGGCTCGCTGCCGGCAACCTGGAGACAACCGTTCGCGGTGAGACGCGCAGAGATGAAATCGGCGATATAGCCCGCGCCTTGGCCGTGTTCAAACGCGGCGCCCAGGATCAGCAAACGATGGTTGAAGCACAGCATGCCGAAGCTCAACGCAAGGAAGAACGCGCAGCGGAGGTGAAGGTGCTGACGCAAACCTTCGAAACCGAGGTCGAGGAAGCGATGCAGACATTGGCGTCGGCCGCTGAGGAACTCGAAACCACTGCCCGGTCCATGGCGAACACGGCAGATACAACCAGCAGTCAGGCCGAAACCGTTGCCGCTGCCTCAACTCAGGCCACGGCCAACGTCCAGACCGTCGCCTCCGCCACGGAGGAACTGACGGCATCGATCGAGGAAATCGGCCAGCAAGTGGCGAAAACCTCCTCAATAGCCGAGCGTGCGGACGATCAGGCCGATACCGCGTCGACACGGGTGACGGATCTGCGCACCAGTGCGGAAAAGATCGGCGAGATCGTCACCCTGATTTCCGACATTGCCGAGCAGATCAATCTGCTGGCGCTGAACGCCACCATCGAGGCTGCGCGCGCCGGCGAGGCCGGCAAAGGCTTTGCAATCGTGGCCCAAGAGGTCAAGCAATTGGCGCGGCAGACGGCCCAGGCGACGGATGATATCCGGGCGCGGGTCGGCGACATGCAAAACGGGGTCGAAGACACCGGTCCCGCGATCCGGGCCATCACTGAGACCATTCGGGAACTCAACGAAATCTCCACGGCCGTCGCGGCGTCGGGTGAGCAGCAATCGGCGGCCACTCAGGAGATTTCTCGCAACATCCAGGAAGCCGCTCACGGTACCCAGCAGGTCGCCGACAATGTCGACGGTCTGAAATGCGTGTCTCAGGACACTGCCTCTGCGGCGGAGCAAGTGGCCTCGACCGCGAACGGCGTGGCGACCCGCAGCGAGGCGCTGAAACGTCAGATCACGGCTTACATCAAGGAGATGCAGGCGGCGTGACCCGCCGCCCCTCACTGCGTGTGTGCCGTGCATACCCCCATCCCACAAATGGGCAATGCAGAATAAATGCCCGACCCCCATATAAACTACTAATGGTGGTGCCATGTAATTTTTGATGTATTAAAGCTGGGGGATTTTTATTTTGCCTTTAACGACGATGGACAACCCGTCGGATAACGGAGCTCAGTTCTCATTTCCCCGGAATTTCGAGTCTGACAATGCCTTGAATGCGATTGCCAAGGTGGCGGCCACGACCACGGATCTGCCCATTGGATTGGTGACATTTTTGACTCGCGATCGGCAATTCTTTCTCGGCCGACATGGCACGGAGACGACCCAGACTCCTGTTGATCAGGCCATTTGTGCGACCACGGCTCAACAGGGCGCCCCACTGGTCATCCCGGACCTTCATCAGGATGATCGCTTCAGTCGAATGATTCTGGAGGGCGATATGTCGGATCTCCGATTCTATGCCGGTGTTCCGATCGTGCTCGACAGCGGGGTGCGCGGCGGCACTGTGTGTGTCCTCGATATGCGTCCCAGGCACGATATCACCGCTGCCATGGTGACTATACTGGAGGATCTGGCTCAGGCCGCCGGCCGGATCATCAGCGACCGCATCCATTCCGAAGAAATCAGGCAGATGGCGCTTCAAAATCAGCGCGAGGCAGAAGAAGCGAGCCGATCGAAAACGGTTTTCATCGCCACGATGAGCCATGAACTCCGCACGCCGCTGAATGCGGTGATCGGATTCACCGAGTTCCTCGATTGCGAGCTTTATGGTCCACTCGGAGACCCGCGTTACAAAGAGTATACCACCCATATACTGGAAAGCAGCCGCCATCTGCTCAGCCTGATCGAAGACATCCTGAGTCTTTCGAAAGTCGATGCCGATGGCTCGGACTTCTCGCTGGAGACGGTCGATCTGGCCGAAGAGGTCGATTGGTGTCTGAATCTGATGCGGACAAAGGCATCCTCCGCCCGACTGACCATCCACAACGACATTGACGCCAGTTCCTCGATGGTGACAGCCGATTGTCAACGGACCCGCCAGGTACTGCTCAACATCATGACGAACGCCGTCAAATATACGCCCGCCGATGGTACTGTTACGATTTCCGGCACGGATGGCGGCGATCGGGCAGCGCTTCTGATTTCCGATACCGGCATCGGCATCGATGCCGAAACACTGAACGCGATCGGGGAGCCGTTCTTGCGGGGTCCTGCGGCGGAGAAAACCGCAACACCAGGCAGCGGGCTCGGTCTTGCCCTGTCAAAACGGTTGATGGAACGAATGGGCGGCGCATTTGACATCGACAGCGAGATTGATGCCGGAACGACGGTGACATTGACATGGCCAAAAGCCTTCTCGCAGCCCTGACGCTTTTTACGGCGTCAGCCGGAACGGAATCGGTCGAGCGTGCACTGGGCTCTATGCCGTCATGAACATCGCTGCGGTGAAGGTGGGAGAGTTCGGTCGTTACAAGGGCCGGATACGCGTCAGCAACCGGCCGCGACATCGATCGACCCGGAAAGATGCCCATCAGCCCTTCGATCTCCTTCCGGATCGTCATATCCATCACCAATAGAACCGGCAGCGCTCCCGGTAGCCCCGCCACTCCGGATCGAATGCTTTTCAGCACATCCAGGCCGGATGCATCCCCCACCCTGTTGGTGATCAGAATGTCGATTGGCGTCGAGCCATCCGGACACGCCATGATTTCGGCGTGATCCCGTGCGAACAGGCACGGAAATTCAATGCATGATCGACGATCAGCCCGAGTGCCTGCCGCACGGCGTCGCGCAGAAAAGGCTGCTAGCAGGCTGCTGAAAAACTGTCCCGGACGGCGGTGAGTATGGCTTCGTCGCCCTGGTCGAAGATGAATTCGATCTCCAGGGCGCCATCGTCAAGCAACTCGGCCGAGCCAGTGCCGGCGACTTCGTCCATCTCGTCGAACCCGCGCCAGGTGAAGTGGATGATTGTCCGGCTGTAGCCGATATCGAAGCCGGCTTGAAGCGCTCCGAAGGTGATCTCACCGCGTCCGTTCGTGGCCACGATAAAGGTGGCGGGTCCCACGAGGTCGAGATAGTCGCGCTCCCAGAGGTCGGCGCCGACAATGCGCCAGCGGCCGATGATCTGGCAGTCGATCGGAGCCGTCATGGCGCAGCCCCGATCAGCTTCGGCAGGCGCACCAGATTGTAGGCGGCGGTCGTCAGCGTGACCTGCCAGCCAACGCGGTCCAGGCCGCGATGACGCGCCTTCCGCCCACCGGCCCCGTCTTTGATCCAGCCGAAGCATTCTTCGATCCGCTTGCGTGCCCGTTGGCTGACGGCATAACCGGGATGGCGGGTCGTCCGATCATCTATGGCAGAACGCCGGCGGGCCTTGCCGGTATCGTAGGCGTTCTGTGCGACGTGGGGGGTAATGCCAAGTTCGCGCAATTCCGCTACGAAATCCGCGGTGTCGTAGCCCTTGTCGGCGCCCACGGTCATTCCGGGCCGACGGGCACGGGCGGCCAGCATATCTACCGCCGCCAGGGTTTCGGCGTTACCGTGAGCGCGGGTCGTGCGGACATCAACGATCAGACCGTTGCGGTTCTCCGTGAGGAGGTGGCTCATGTAAGCGAGCTTGGCCTCCTTGCCCCGTCCCTTGCGGAACAGCCGAGCATCCGGGTCCGTGGTTGACGCATGGGTCGCGTTCGATCGTCGGTCGCCGTGGAAATCTCGCAAAACGTTGCGACCGCCCGAAGGCGGATCGCCGCCGCCGGTGCCGTCGTCATCCTGTCCCTTGGGCTGAAAGCTCTTCACCGAGGCCCATGCTTCCATGAGCGTGCCGTCGAGCGAGAAATGCTCTCGGCTGAGCAGCGGCGCAACCTTGGGATGGACCAGGATCGCGGCCAGAAATCGCTCGGCCACCGCACCCTCGAACAAACGGTCACGGTTCTTGGCGTAAACCGTCGAATGCCAGACCGGATCATCGATCCCCAACCCGACGAACCAGCGGAACAGCAGGTCGAAATCCAACCGCTCCATCATCTGCCGTTCGGAGCGCAAGCCGTAGAGTGCCTGAAGCAACAGGGCGCGCAGCAACCGTTCCGGCGGAATGCCGGGACGACCCTGATCGCTGTGTATCTCCGAAAATGTACTCGACAACTGCCGCAGCCCATCATCGACGATGCCACGGATCACGCGCAGCGGATGCTCCCTGGGCACTCGCGCTTCCAGATCGACATAGCTGAAAAGGCTGCCCGATCGGCTGTCATCCCCGCGCATTCTTCCCTCCCAAACTCGCTCACACCGGAGAGAATCACGCCAAAACGCCAACGTCAGCTACTTTTTCAGCATCCTGCTAGTCACCAATTCGTACGATGATGGATCTCTCCACTAACGTCATAATACAGAATCCGTTATTAGAATACACTTATTATCGGGTAATATTAATTTTCTGACATTTAAAATTCAGAATTTTAACGCGTTTTAAGATTATTCATCAATATTTATACGGTCTTATAGCGCTTTTCCAACTCTACCTCTGAGATATCTATCTGAAAATACACGCGTAAAGCGTTGCCGGTTGAAATTCGCCTTCAGTATCCACATCTCGATTTGTCATTTGCATCAAGATCTGGAAACAGATGACGACAAGCAGTGATAGGATCGACGAAGAGATCGAGATTTTCCGGCCCGCGACCGAAGACGGGTACGCGGACGATCGGGCCAATGATGGGCGCCATCTCTCCACTCTGGCGGAAGCCGTGGCCGGCGGCGACCCGGCGCTGTTTGCGGATTACGGGCTCTGGCTGCGCTCGATGCTGTCGGCGCGAGGTGTCAGGGCCGACGATGCAAATGCAAGC
>NZ_JBFCVL010000016.1 GCF_040712075.1 Fodinicurvata sp. EGI_FJ10296 | reverse complement strand
GAGCGCCTTCAGACGCTTCGCCTCCGATACCGTCATGCCGCCAAACTTGGCTTTCCAGTTGTAGAAAGTGGCTTCCGACATGCCGTGCTTGCGGCACAGCTCAGCGCACTTCGCGCCAGCCTCATGCTCGGCAAGGATGCTGATGATCTGCTCGTCCGTGAATCGCGTCCGCTTCATTGTCCGTCCCTTCCTTGGGGCGGACTCTAATCCCAGATGGAGGAAAAATCCCGTGGCAGGTCACCTGCTCGAAAAAGCGTTATCGCGCGATCAGGTTGCTTCCGCATCCTATGTCGAAGGCACGACAGGGCGCGAGGCCAGGGATCTGATCCGCGAGTTGCGCGATGCATTCAAGGCGGCTGGGTTCACCGATGCCGAGAGCAAAGCCCTGATCATCAACGAGCGCGGTAGGGGCTATCGGCTCGGCGTCGTCGCTGCCGATATCGTAGTCGATGGCTAAACCGCCACCGATCCACCAGCCATGTATGCAATTGCAACATACCGGGAGAAAGATTTGCTGCGGACGCCGCTACCTTCATCTGCTGTGGGGACATCGTGACAACTTTGGTTCCGCGGGTCATCTTTGCGATCCGCTCGAATGGTGCGAGGCCAATCGTGCGGAGCACAGCATTCGGCAACTTGGCAAGCGAGAGAAGGTCAACCTCGGTCGTTGTGCGCCTTTCGAATCTTCAAGCCATCGAAAACCGAAGTTCCTTGCATGCGCCCTCATCGGTCGGATGATGCAACAGAAACCTGGTTCCGTCCGCTATCTTTCGAGGCGTAAAGCGCTTCATCTGCGCGCTTGATCAAAGCCGTTGCATCGGTCTCGTCGAGGCGCGCTGCAACGCCGAAACTCGCTGTTACTTTCAGGTCATCATCAAACTCAAGGCCCTCGATGAGGGCGCGCAAGTTCTCAGCCAATGCCTTCGCGCCACCAAGAATCGTTTGCGGAAGAAGGACGGCAAATTCTTCACCACCCCACCGCCCGAAGTAGTCGACGGTCCGCATGCGCGAAAGGACAGCCTGGGCGATGCGACGAAGGACTTCGTCCCCCATGTTATGGCCATATTTATCGTTGACCGCCTTGAAGTTATCAATGTCGAACATGACTATCGACAGGTGTCGATTATATCGGCGCGCTCCCTCCACTTCGATCGACAGCATGCGTTCCGTCTCCGCTCTGTTGAAAGCACCCGTGAGACCGTCAAACGACGCTTGGTGCTGAAGCATCTCCAACAACCGTTCGCGCTCTGTGATGTCGCGCTGCAAGGCCACGTAATGTGTGACCTGGTCATCTTCGTCCAGCACTGGCGCGATCGTCCATTCCATGATGAACGCTGAACCATCTTTCCGATAGTTCTTTGATTTTCCCTCGAACGTTCGGCCGTGTTTAAGGTCGTCGCGCAGCCTCCGAATGACGGACCAGTCCGTTTCAGGACCCTGCATGATGCGCGGTGTCTTCCCGATGATCTCGTCCAGGCTGTATCCGGTCATCCGGCTGAAGGCAGGATTGACGTAAACGATCCGAGGGCCCGGAAGTTCAAGTTCGGCATCCGTGATCAACACCGCATCGTAGGCCGCCTCTACAGCCGCCTGGAAGATCCCGAGCCAGGATGAGCATTCAGGTGTTGTTTTCTGAGACATTACATTTGCCAACCGGGTTTTCCCACATTCATTTCCAAGTACCAGCCTGAGAGCTGCGTTGATACCGATCAAACGCAAATCTGCGCGTCTGACTCGTCCCAGCTTGTCTGAACGTCTGCCGCGTCGGCTCAGGTCACCTGGCGGGCGACGATCTTCATCGCAAGGTTTCCCGACAAAATACGGAGCCTTGTCGCCAAAGCAATGGTGGAGCCAAACACTATGCTGCCATCGCCGTCAATTGAGAGAAGTGCAAACCCACCAAACCCCCACCTTATTCCCACACCGTTCCCACCTGCGCAACGACCGAATCCGACACGACCGAATCCGGCACCTTGGGCTCATCAGAAACGATGACCGAGGCGCCCAGCGATGCAGATCGAACTTTCCCCCGACGACATTTGAGGTGGTGCCGGATTTTTGGACAGGGTGTTAAGCTCATCCCGACGACGTAAGGGACGGACGGGCATGAAGACGACGAGAAAGCGCTACAGCGCGGAATTCAAGGCGAAAGTGGCCATGGAGGCGATCCGGGGCGATCTGACCGTGGCGGAATTGGCGGCCAAGCACGGCATTCACCATACGATGATCGGGACATGGAAGCGTCAGGCGATGGAGGGCATGGCCCGCCTTTTTGAGGGCGGGGATCAATCGTCAAAGGCGGCCAGTGAGGCGGAGATCGAGAAACTGCATGCCAAGATTGGCCAACTTCTGGTGGAACGGGATTTTTTGGCGAAAGCCTTCGGTCGATGAGCGTGGCGCGGAGGCGATCAATGATTGAGACGTTGCACCCTCAGCTATCGATTGCGGCCCAATGCCGTCTGCTGTCGATCAGCCGATCATCCTGGTATTACACACCGGTCCCGGAAAGTGAGGACACGCTGGCACTGATGACGGTGATCGACGCAGTGTTCATGGATTGCCCCTGGTACGGCAGTCGGCAAATGACCCGGCATTTGTGAAGCGTCATGGACAGGCTGTCGGTCGTCACCGTGTTCGGCGTTTGATGGCCAAAATGGGGCTGACGGCGATTTACCAACGTCCCCGGACCAGCCACCCTCATCCGGAGCATCGAATTTACCCTTATCTTCTGCGGGAACTGGACATCGTGCGCCCCAATCAGGTGTGGTGTGCGGACGTGACATACATACCGATGCGCCGGGGCTTCCTCTACTTGGTTGCCGTCATGGATTGGGCGACTCGCCAGGTGCTGACTTGGCGGCTATCGAACACAATGGACGCCGGTTTTTGCGTCGATGCGCTGGAAGAGGCCATCGACCGGTACGGTCGGCCGGAGATCTTCAATACCGACCAAGGCAGTCAGTTCACCAGCAATGCTTTATGGATGGCCGGGGCCGATGGATGGACAACGTCTTCATCGAGCGCCTGTGGCGGTCGATCAAATACGAATGCGTCTATCTCCATGCTTTCGAAACGGGATCCGAATTGCGTGCTGGTCTGGATCAGTGGCTCTTCTATTACAATCACCAACGCCCTCACTCGGCCCTTGCCGGGAGAACCCCGGCCGAGGCATATGGGCATACCAGCGTTTCCGACCCTGGGGGGCATGCCCCGCAGGGTCGGATGACCAAAATGGCGGCATGACACCATACACGATGAGCTTAATTTAGCCGCCATGCTGTCCAACAAGGTGGGACCACCTCATCGCAACGACGACTGTAGTCAGCGGCTGGCGAAAATACCCGGCGTCGGCCCAATCGGCGCATCCATGCTGATGATGAAAACGCCAGACCCGCACATGTTCAAATCCGGGCGAGACTTTGCGGCCTGGATCGGTTTGACCCCCGGAAATCATTCAACGGCCGGCAAGGTCAGGCTCGGCGTCATCACACGAACTGGCGATGAACTATTGCGAAGTACCCTTGTGGTCAGAGCGACCGCCATCGTCCAGCATGCACGTCGGAGCGGGGGCAGGAATGCCTCACCTTGGCTGCTGGGTTTGCTTGAACGGAAAAAGCCGAATCTCGTCGCCTTGGCCTCGAACGACTTCGGCCGCATAACCACCCGATCAACTGCCAATTAGCACCTGTCGTTTGGGTTGTGGAGTAGCACGCGCGGCTATCATGAATAGCGTGGGTGCAGCGGGCCCAAATTCAAGAGCGCCGCTACGTTATAGAGAAAAACCGGGAATCAAATTCTACTGTTTTGTCGCGGCTTCTTCAGACAGACATTCATTCCTAAATGTCGGTGCCAAAGCGATGTACGATGAGATAGAAGTTCTCGGTTTTTATGATTCTATTAATATTTTTGCGCCTAGTTTTGAAATTATTGAGCCCCCTTCTATAGAAAATAGCTATTGTCAACCTATGGGAGAAGTGTCGATCATGGCTCTTCGTTTCAAGTCTGCGTTAAAATCGGCCATGGTCGACGCCATGCCGGTTAATGCCATGCTTTGTGATCCATCAGATTTCAAGATTACTTATGCGAATCCGGCAGCGCTCGCGACCCTCGACACCCGGGAGTCAGCGTTGCCGATCGCAGCCCGAGACATCGTTGGCGGGTTGATCAATATATTCCATCACGACCCAGGCGTTTTGCGTCAAGCCATCGCCGACCCGCACCGCTTGCCCTTTTCGACGCGCGCGACCATTGGTCGCGAAACTCTCGATATAGCGGTTACGGCGATTCATGGGCGCCGTAACCGTTATGTTGCCGCCTTGGTGACGTGGCAGCGGGTGACAGAGCAGGTCGACGCCAACGACCGGATGGACGCTCTGACCCGGATGATCGACCGGATGCCGCTCAATGTCATGATGTGCGACCCGGAAACGCTCAAGGTCACCTATGCCAACCAAACCAGCATTGAGACCTTGACCGGCTTGGAGAAACATCTGCCGATCAAAGCGCGGGACCTGGTGGGCACGTCGATCGACGTCTTTCATAAAAATCCCGATCACCAGCGAAGAATCCTCCGCGATCCAGCCAATCTGCCCTGGAACGCCAAAATCAAGCTGGGCGACGAAACGCTGGATCTTCGGGTGTCGGCCGTGACCAACGAGGCAGGCCGGTATCTCGGTCCCATGCTCAACTGGTCGGTGGCAACACAAAAAGCCCAACTGGCCGACAGCTTCGAACAGGATGTGCAAAGCATGGTCAAAACCGTCGCTGCGGCCGCGACAGAGATGGAAGGGACAGCCCAATCCTTGACAGCTACGGCTGACGGGACCAGCAACCAAGCCAATGCCGTGGCGGCGGCAGCGGAGGAACTCAATCGATCGATCGCGGCTTTCGGTGAGCAGATCGAAAGGTCCGGTTCGATTGCGCGCGAGGCGGTCGACCAGGCGGAAAAGTCCGATGCGATGATTGCCGGACTGACAGCCGCCGCCGACAAGATCGGCGATATCGTGAAGCTAATCGAAGACGTGGCCGACCGGACCAACCTGCTGGCGCTGAACGCCACCATCGAGGCCGCACGCGCCGGTGAGGCCGGGCGTGGTTTTGCCGTGGTGGCAAGTGAGGTCAAGCACCTTGCGGATCAGACAGCAAAGGCGACCAAGGAGATATCCGCCCAAGTGGGTGAAATGCAAACATCGACCCATCAAGCGGTCCAAGGGATCAAGACAATCGGGCGGACGATCAAGAAGATCGACGAAATCAACGTCGAGATCTCCGCGTCCGTAGATGAACAAAATACCGCTACGATGGAGGTTTCTTCGAATATCGCCGGTGTCACAACGGCAGCCAATGAAACCGGACAAGCGGCGGAGCAAATGCTATCGGCAACGGCCGATCTCAGTCGATCGCTGGTGAGTATCGAGGGTCAAGTGGACCGTTTCCTTCAGGAGGTGCGCGCGATGTAGCGATGCCACTTTTGATGGCGTCAGATTGGACACGAAAGCGCCGGCCGATGGTCCCTGGCCTGCGCCTTCATCACACACGACGCGTGACGGATATTGACTTAAGCTGGTATAGTTCTTGCTTATACGATGCGCAAAATTTATCGGAAATTGTTCGAAAGACCGGAATGGCAGAACTTGGTGAAATCCCAGACCTTGTGTTGATGATAGTTGAAGGCTTGGACAAAGCACTTATATGCAGGTCGATCGTCGTTCTATCCCATCCAAAAAACAAGATGGATCACTGGATCGGCGACCGTGATGTCGCTTTGCGCGTTTGCCAGCGCATCGATGCCGATTTTTTGATCCGGGATTCGAGAGGCACGATCGAAACGGTCGAGCCGATCGACGCTGCCATGGGTGATGTTCGCTACATCGCCGCCTATCCGGTCATCTCGCCGCTTGGACCAGAATCTTTCGTTGTCGCCGTTGCTGGGACCGACGGCATGCAGCGTGATAGTGCTTGGGCATTGCTTCGGGCGCTCGCCCTCGAAGTCACCAGCGAACTCATGATCCAAGTCAACGCGCCGTCGATCCACGCCGTTCTCGACGATGCACCGGTCGGTGTATCGATCGTCTCCATGATGGCGGCCGATGCACCGCTGATTTACGTCAATCGTGGCTTCGAACGAATGACCGGCTACAGCCGCGCCGAGGTCACGGGTCGCAACTGCCGCTTTCTGCAAGGCAACTTTGAGAACGAACCTCAACGCCGTGTCATCCGTGAGGCCCAGGCCGTCGGCCAAGCCTGCACGGTCGAATTACAGAACGTTCGCAAAGACGGCCGAGAATTTACAAATCTTCTAAAATTACGGCCCGTTTACAACGCGGGCGATGCCAAACCGAGCTTCTATATCGGCTTTCAAACGGACATCAGCGCCCAACGCCAAGCGGAGCGGGCCAGGGAAGCGATCATCGACGCGGCGCCGATCGCGATGCTGGTTGTCGACGTCAACGGCGTGATCCAACGGGTCAACGCGCAACTGGAAACGCTGTTCGGCTACGCAGGCGAGACACTAATTGGCCGTTCGGTTGAGATGCTGATACCGGCGAACCTGCATTCGCGGCATCAAGAGTTGCGTGAGGCTTTCCAGCGATCGCCCAGCAAACGGCAGATGGGGCCGGATCGCGCTGTTCGCGCATTACGCCATAACGGGACGGAGTTCCCGGTCGAAATCGGCCTGAGTTACTACACCGATGAGGACCAAGCCTACGTCATTGCCGCCATTAATGACATCTCGCAACGCAAGGCGTTGGAAGACAATTTGCGCGAGAAAAAGGAAGAAGCGGAGCTTGCAAACCAAGCACAGGCCGCGTTCTTCGCCAATGTTTCCCATGAACTCAGGACACCCCTGAACGCTATCATCGGGTTTTCAGACATCCTCAAAACCAACACCGCCATCGGGGAAAAAGAGCGCGAATACCTGAAGGATATCAATGAAAGCGCATGGCATCTGTTCGAAGTCATTGATCACATTTTGCATTCCGCCAAGCTCAGTGCCGGGAAATGGAAAATCAATCCACATCGTCTGAACGTCGCGCAAATCGTGCGTTACGCCATACGGCAAATTGAACTATACGCGCAGAAGAAGCGCCTCGCTCTCCAAGTAGCCATTCAGCCCGACATGCCCGATCTATGGGCGGACGAGCGCAGCCTGCGCCAAGTTTTGACCAATCTCATCACCAACGCCACGAAGTACACCCCGGCCGACGGCCGGATCGATGTCGCAGCACGGCTCGGGAGTAACGCCAAAATCTGCATCGAGATCGCAGACACCGGGCCCGGCATGGACCGCAACGAAAAACGCCGCGCGCTGGAGCCCTTCGGGTCAGCAGAAGACAGCTACACCCGGCGTGAAGGCGGCATTGGCCTGGGCCTTCCGATCGCCAATGCGCTCGTCCATTTGCATCAGGGTCGGCTGGAGATCGATACGGAAAAAGGCCGCGGCACGATAGTGCGCATCATCATGCCGGCGGATCGCACTTGCGCGAACCCCTCACCTAAAAATGCCCTAGGTTTCAAGGACATGCCCACGACCAATGCCGAGCGATGAGAAAGTGAGCCCGTGATGGTCGATCCAGCATGCCACATCGTTCAGCCTGAACTGCCTTCGGCAATCCCAATGTTGTTCAACACAGGAGCTAAGTAAGGATGATCAACACCCACGACCCAAGATTGCTTACAGGGGTCGCCGGTCTCGATCAGATCCTTCATGGGGGTTTGATACCGCGACGGGCCTACCTGGTTCGGGGCGGTCCAGGCTCTGGTAAGACCACGCTCGGCCTGCATTGCCTGCTTGCTGGTGATCCCTCAAAGAGCCTGTTGGTGACCCTGGGGGAGGCAGAGGACCAACTGCGCGACAACGCCAAACGCAGCGGACTTTCGCTTGACGGGGTTAGCGTCCTAGACCTGTCACCCGGCCAGGCCGACGGCACTGGCGGCGACACCTATAACCTGCTGGAAAGCTGGGACGTTGAAGGCAATACCAACCATGACAGGATTCTCGGCCATGTTCTCGAACATCGGCCACAGTGTGTTCTGATCGATTCGCTCAGCCAGATGCGCTACCTGTCGCCCGACACTTTTCAATTTCGAAAGCAGGTGCTGTCACTGTTGCGCACATTGACCGGGGAAGGGGCAACAGTGATCTTCACGTCGGAGGAAATCGGCGACGAAGACAACCAAGCCCTACCGTTCCTCAGCGACGGTGTGATCAGCCTGGAGTCCACGGATTATGGGCGGCTATGCCGGATCACCAAGTTTCGTGGCTCGGGCTTCGAGGCCGGCCTACACTTTTATCAGCTCGGCAAGGAAGGCATGACGCTTTTTCCGCGCCTGATGCCCAACAAATTCTTCCGAACTAACACGCATACCCAGATCAGCTCTGGCCTCCCCGAGCTCGACGCGCTCACCCATGGCGGTATCGAGCGCGGCACGGTGACCTTGCTGTCCGGGCCGACCGGCGTGGGCAAGACCACGCTTGGCGCACAGTTTCTGAGTCAGGCGACGGCCGACGGGGAGCGGGCGGTCATCTACAATTTCGATGAAAACGCTTCGACCTTTTTCACCCGCTGTCGGCAGATTGGTTTGCCGGTGGATGAAATGGTCGGCAAAGGCCAACTTCTCTTCGAAGCCGTCGAACCCTTGCTCTATCACCCCGATCAGTTTGCTATGAGGGTCCGCGAGGAAGTCGAGCAGGCGGGTGCGACCGTGGTGATGATCGACAGCCTTTCAGGGTACCAGCAATCAATGTCTGGTGAAAAACTGCAGGAGCGCGTACACGCCCTGTGCCGTTACTTAATAAACATGGGTGTGACTGTGGTTCTGGTCAACGAAATCTTCACGATTGCCGGAAGTCAGGCTCGCGTGACAGAATATGGCCTGAGCTATGTCGCCGATAACATCATCATGCTTCGCTACATCGAACTGGACGGCGAACTGCGCAAGACCATAGGCGTGCTAAAGAAGCGGGCAGGCAGCTTCGAGAAAGCTTTGCGCGAGTTCGACATCACGCCGGATGGGCTTCAGGTTGGCCGGCCACTGCAGGGCATGCGTGGTCTGCTGAGTGGCGTACCGGAAATGGTTCAACCCAATCAGCGCATTGATACGCCGTGACGGCCTGCGAACATAAAATCCAAGAAATGCCCGTTGTGACGATCGCCCTGGCGAACAGGGCCAATGCCGCGCTGCTCAAGCGGATGCTCGGACAGGACTTTCAAGTGCAGGACGTGCTCGCCGAGGAAAACGACGAGGCGGCCCTGAATGCCAACCTGATCATCGCAGACACGACATTACTGCAGCGTTATCGCGAACGGATACTACATCTGCGCCGGCAGGCCGCGCCGATGATTTTACCGGTACTGCTTGTCGCCGACAGCCGTACCCGGGTCCCTGCATACAGCTCCGCCGAGCTGGGTCACAGTGTCGACGACATCCTGCACATTCCTACGACCCAGGCGGAATTGAAGGCGCGGATCGCCAACCTGCTACATCTGCGGGTCCTGTCGCAGGAACAGGAAATGACTCGCCAGAAGCTCGTTGCCATCGTCAGCGCGCTGCGGACTTTGAACGCCTGCGACACGATTCTGGTCCGCTCTAGGAGCGAAGAGGAGATGCTGAGCTCGCTGTGTCGGACGATCGTCGATGAAGAGGACTACAACCTCGCATGGGTAGGCTTCGCCACCGACCAGGCTGGCAAGGCCATGGAGGTTCGGGCCAGTGCCGGTGCGGCCGGCCCCTTCCTGTCAGAGTTCACGATCGGCTGGGGCCAGAACCCCAAGGGGTCGGAGATGGTCGGTCAGTCACTGCACTCGGGCAAGGCGCGCGTGGTCAACGACATCGCCCATGAACCCAGCCTAGCTTCCCTAAAGGATCATGCGCGCGCTCACGGCTTGGCGTCGGCCATCACACTACCCTTGATCTTCGAGTCCGGGTCCCCGGGCTACCTGGCCATCACCTCGCCGAATCCGGATCATTTCGGTCATGAAGAGTGCCAATTGCTGCAACGGATCGGCGACAACCTGGTGTTTGGGCTGAACGCCTTACGCACCCTGCGGGAAAGCCAACACCAGTCGGCCGAAATCCATCACCTGGCCTTTACTGATGCGCTCACAGGCCTGCCCAATCGTCACCATCTCGTGCATTACCTGAACGGCATGCTGGATGCCGCGAAGCACACCGAAACCTCCGGAGCGGTGCTGTTCATCGATCTTGACCGCTTCAAGCTGATCAACGATGCCTTGGGCCACGAAGTAGGCGATCGTGTTCTCATTCAGGTCGGGCAGCGCCTGCAAGATACCGTACGCAATACTGACCAGGTGATCCGCCAGAGAGGAGACGAATTCCTTGTGCTGATGATCGATGACCCTCGTCAAGGCGGCGTTACGACACGAGAGCAGATTATCATCAACGCCTGTACTCTGGCTGATCGGATCATATCCAGCCTAGCGGAGCCTTTGGTGGAAGGCGGCTTCACGCACCATATCGGCGCCAGTATCGGGATCAGCCTGTATCCCGACCATGGGCGCACGGCCACCGTGCTGATCGAAAATGCCGATAAGGCGATGTTCGAGGCCAAGCGCCAGGGCAGCGGCTGCCGTCGGATGTTTTCAGAAGATCTCTCAGCCAACCGCCAGCAGCGTTTCACCATGGAATCGCGTCTGCGCGAGGCGCTGGAAAACAAAGAATTCGAACTTCATTACCAGCCGATCTTCGAACTCGACAGTTGCCGGATTGTCGCCGCCGAGGCGCTGGTTCGCTGGCCTCAGGCCAATGGTGATGTTCTGATGCCCGGAACTTTCATACCTGTGCTCGAAGAAACCGGCATGATCAGGCCCCTTGGCGACTGGGTGCTGGAGACTGCCGCAAGGCAGTTGAAAGCCTGGCATGCCCAGGGATACATGCTGGCTATGACGGTCAACGTCAGCCTCAACCAGTTCTACCCAGGTTGCATCGCCGAGAAATTTGTCTCCCTGGTGAAGCCTCATGTCGACCCCCGCTGGATACATCTGGAAGTCACTGAGAACGCCCTGATGATAGACCCGGAAGCCATCGAAATCCTGCTGGAAAAATTACACAGAAAGGGATTTCAGATTGCGATCGATGACTTCGGTACCGGCTATTCATCGCTAAGCCGACTGCAACACCTCTCCATCCAGACGCTGAAGATCGATCGCAGCTTCATCAACGAGTTGGGCCGGCCTAGCAGTAAGGGTGCGGCGCTGGTGTCCATCATCCAACAGATGGCCACCAGCCTGAACCTGCACACCATTGCCGAGGGCATTGAAACCGATGAGCAACGCCGGTTCCTGCTGGAAATGGCCGGTGCCAACTGCTGGGGTCAAGGCTTCTGGTTCAGCCGGGCGATTCTTGCCCATGAGTTCGAAGCACTACTCAAGGATCAGCGACAGACGTGAGATAACATCCGCCAGCCGTTGTCATGGCGGCCAGATACCTGGTCTTGCCCCCGACAGTCAGGCGGTTGCGGTTTGAGCTGCAATGAACTCGCGGGGTGAGCGCATCTTCAGCCCTGAGTGCGGGTGATTTTCGTTGTACTACTCGACAACAGAACGCCCACGGGACCGGTATTGAGCGCGAGCTACTTTACCCGTGGCATCCCTGGACTCGGCGGCACGTCTTTGTCCACGACGTGATCGACAAGAACGAGGCGGTGGTCTTCCGCTGCAGTCTTTCCAGACAGGGACCGGATCGCTGGCTGGAGGTTCCTCCATGGATGTTTGATCGGGTTCCCAGTACGGACTGGCGCATCGCGGATGCTCCGCAAGTCGATCTTGCCGCGCTTGGCACTCTGGCGACACTTCTCCTGAATTCAGGAATCCCATCGCTGCATTTCGGACAGGTTGATGTCGTGAAGGGAATTCAGGGCTGCTGCATTGGCCATGTCGGTCGCTCCTCTCTCACGGGGACGATCATCGCCAACGCCAAACGGAAACGACCCGTTCCGAGGCTGTCGACACTTTTGCGGCATCGTCGCCCCGTGCGCTCATCCCGTCGCGAGGTTGACCTCGGCATTGGATCGTCCGCCACGGGCGCGCCCGCAGTCGGACTTGCGCTCCAGCGCGTCAATCACGGTCGGAATGAAATCGATACCCGCGGCCCGCGACAGGGGCACAAGGCCGCCGGGGCTGAAGACGTTGATCTCGAGCAGTTTCTCGCCCGCGAAATCGACTGCCACGAAGAACAGCCCGTCCTGCATGATTCGGGGGGAATACGTTCGGCAAGCCGGTGGATCTCGGGCGTGAGTTCGTGGAGTTCCGCGACGGCTCCCTGCCTGATGTTGCCGCGTTTCTCTCCGGCTTTTGGGCGGCGGCGCATCACGGCGGCAGTGCCGCCAACTTGAAGGATCTCGCCGTTCATCAGGAACAGGCGCAGATTGCCGCTGACCGCCTCCTGAGCCAGGACGAAGCCCTCGCTCAGGATTGCCTCGATCATCTGCTTGATGTTCGGGTCGGCCTGCCCTTCTAGAAAGAACACGTTGCGCCCGCCGGATCCCGACAAGGGCTTGATGATGCACGGCGCGTCCCGCTCGCCGACAAAGGCGCGGATCTCGTCGATGTCCCGGCTGATGAGCGATACGGGACGAACTTCCGCCGGGTAGTGCTGGAGGCACAGCTTGTTGACGTTGCGCAGCAGGCCGTCCGGATCGTTCAGGACGATCACCTAGGGCAGTTCCAATGGCATGCCCGGCAGCGACAGCCGATCGGGTGGCCTCCATGCCGGCATTGACATGCCGATGAACGAGGCTTCTCGGTCGGCGCGGCGATCGGCTACGAGCAGGGGCGCGTTACCTCCAGCGGCATGCTGGGTGTCGACTCCGAAAGCTACAGCGGCGCCGTCTATGGCCGCTATCAATTCGCTGACCTGCGTCTGTCGGGCGCGTTCAGCTATTCCCGGATCCAGTACGACAGCGACCGGGGCGTGCCGGTGTTCGGCCAGCAGTCGGCCGAGTACAGTGCGGATGTGTGGAACGTCGATGCCCAGGCGGCTTATGATTTCCGGCCCGGCCCCGAGGGATTGACCGCCTCGCCGCTGGTCGGCGTCCGCTTCATCGGCATGCGTCAGGAAGGCTAAGAGGAAAGCGGCACTGCCGGTCTGTCGGTCGGTTCGCTGACCAGCGACAGCCTGCGCGCCAGGTTGGGCGCGGAAACGCGCTATGAAACGCCTGTCGATGACGGCATGACGGTCGCCCTGACCGCCCGTGCTGCCTGGAGCCGTGAGATCGGCTCGCCGGAAACCGCGCTGCGGGCCTCGCTGCTGGGCAGCGACAGCTTCGCCATTCAGGGCCAGGGGTTGCCGCGCGACATCGCCGAACTGGGCGTCACGCTGGATGTGGGCATCACCGACACCATCGACCTGTTCGCCGCCTATGACGGCAGCCTCGGCGGCAACTACAACCGAAAGTTGTGGCCAGGCGGGCTTGCGCTTCGTCTGGGACGATCGACAGGTCGGCAAGGCAGGTCTCTGCGATTAACCCGCCTCCGGCTTTCGCGGTCTCAAGGCCCACCATCCGGGGCTCCGTTGGGATTATTGGGAATGCCCACGGAGCCACCCGGTCGTGCAGGCGCAGTTGAGACGTGCCCCAATGGTCCGCGCCGCGTGGCAGTCGACATCTCCTCATCTGCCAGGCCACGCCGATACAGCCTGAAGCAGATGCCGTGTTCGGCCCTCATCGCCGTTGGTGTAATCATTTTCGACATTGCGGCTGAGGGGTGGTCAGATCACTGCGGATTTCGCTCTCGCCCGTTTTGACCGTGCACGGGCAGGGTCAGCGTCACAATCGTCCCAACGCTGGGGGCGCTGTCGATCGATAGTATCCCGCCGGTATAGCGCGCAAAGCCGTCGGCCAGACTGAGGCCGAGACCCACACCCTGTCCTATCGCGCGTGTGGTGAAGAACGGCTCTTTGGCGCGCCGGCGGGTGTCCTCATCCATGCCGGTGCCGTTGTCGGCTATCGTGATGACGATCATGGGGCCGTCGCGGCCATCGGTGCGCGCTGAAGAAAGCTGCAGCGTGCCGCTGTCGCCGACGGCGGCGCGAGCGTTGGCAGTCAGTTCCTCCAGCGTCTCTTCCAGGAGCGTCGCGTCGACTTCGACCGTTGCCGCATCGCCGGCGCCGGGATCGACGATCGCTCGAACGCCCGCCGGCAGAGACGCGTCAAGTGCCGCCTTGACCCGGGTGACGGCAGCATCTATGGGGACAGGGCGTATGTCGGCCAGTTGCTGCCCGGAATAGACCATCAACCGGCGGGTAATTGCTGCTGCCCGCTGGCTCGCCAGCCGGGTCATGTCGGCGTTGAGCCGGGCCGGATGATCGTCGGGAAGCTCGGCGGCGATCTGGTCGACATTGCCCTGAACCACCATCAGGATGTTGTTCAGGTTGTGCGCGAGGCCGGCGGTCAGGCTGTCGACGGCGTTCCGGCGTTCGGTTTCAGCGGCCAGCGTCTCAGCCCTGAT
>NZ_JBFCVL010000015.1 GCF_040712075.1 Fodinicurvata sp. EGI_FJ10296 | reverse complement strand
AGGACGGACGCCTGCCAACTATTTGATGGCTAAATACATTTCGCAGGCGTTTTTCGTAGACATCCAGTTCTTCATAAACTCTGAGTCGTTTAGATATAAGCGCCCGGTCGCCCAGCTCTGCACGGCGCTCGACACCGTAGAGTCGGAAATCTATAAACAGCAGTACGCTGTTACTGCCGAAAAAATTGTGGAGTTGGGGAGTCCGAGTATAAATCTTAATTTGCGGTACAGCTTGCTCAAGTCTGAACGTGCTGCTGATTATCAAGCACTGACCGGCCTTGGGAGCGAACGCCGCATACTTGTGGTTGGACAGCCTATAGAATTTAGCCTCTGGTATCCGTTGCTTGATGCGCTTAACGCGTTGGTCCAATCGGACCGGCGATATGTAGCGACGATAAAATTGCACCCGCAAAATTCCCACGGAACGACGGAGGTTTTTAAGAGCCGCCTAGATTCTTCAGCGCTTCCGGCATTTAGGTTCCTCGGTCGGGGAGACATCTACCCTTTGCTGAAAAGCCACGACGTAGTGATCGGCTGGTCAAGCAACTCCATGATCGAGGCGGGTTCGCTAAGAAAAGGCGTATACATGATCGAGACACCGTTCGTCTCCAAGTTCATGAGCCGACGGACGGCTGGCACCATCATAAATTCCGATAACATTCGCTCAACGCTGAATTCCTTCTTTGAAGATCGATCCGAGCGTGAGCGGATGCTGAAAATGCAGAACAAATTTTTCGAGAAGAATCCAGAAATGGATGCAATGAACGGGGAGCATAATTTCTCCGCCCGCTTACTGGAGGCGATAACAACAGCTGAGAGACGATAGAATTGAAATCGTCTCGACCCGCTGACCGACTGGGTTGGCGTACTTGTTCCACCTGACGCGATAGGCATATCATGCAACAATTTGCAACCTGTATTATCCCAACACGGAATCGCTTGGAATTTATGCGTAGAACAATACATTTCCTTGAGACAAAGAATAAATCGTCGAATATAATCATCGCAGATTCATCCGATGGCGAAATTTGTTCCGCCATTACAGCTATTGTAGATAATTCCATCCTTGAAAATGTTATTATTCTGCATTTCGAAGAAAATATAGGGTTTTATGAGAAGATAAATGCGACAATAAATCAGGTTAAGACAAAATATTTGTACTTCATGGCAGATGACGATTTTATTTTTTTGAGTGGCGTCCTGAAATGTGTTGAAGAACTTGAGCACGACAAGACGCTGGCTGCGGCGGCTGGCACGGTCTACGTTTACAATCTTTCGGGCACAGGCCCGCATTCGAAATATTTACCGCACTCTCTGTCGACCTATCCGCAGAAAAGCGAGTTGATTGAGGATCGGTTGCTTCGGTCGATCAATCATATTGAAAAATACTCTGCCACGTTCTACTCGGTCTATCGACTGGATTGCGCGCAGAAAGCGTTCGGTGAAATTGCGCGCCGGACTGGCCACATGCGTCTGGCTGAAATCTTCTCCTCCGCTTATGTACTCACTACCGGCAGACGTCGCATCGTCGACGGGACTTTCGGTCTTCGTACATCACATGATCAAGCGGGGCACCGAACGATTGTTCAGATGAAAGACGAGTACCGCGAGCTCCAGTTCGTAGAGAATTTCTCAGCCGCCCTAGCTGGGCTCGTTCAATTGGCAGGGAAGGATACTAACCACAAAGACGTCACCGTATATCGGACATTGTTGGAAGCCTGCGCAAAGTATCTACGTCGGGTGGGAATTGGCAGCAACGAGGTTCAACGCTTCCTACGGGATGTATCCCGAACCGCCGATTCGGCGCTAAAGTGGGGCACCAAAGGCGCACTGGCCGATCATGTCTCAACGCTCGAACGCATTGCCGAACCGGCGGCAAAACTCCAGGCGGGCACACCCGAGATAGACGAAATGATGTTTGCGATTGGACTTTGCGAACTCGCTCCGCTCGGTATTAATCATGGCGTCACCGATGCGGAATTCGAAGCGCAGCTGCAGGCGTTTTTCGATACGCTACCCGTCGCCTCCTTTCGGCAACAGTCTTTGTGAAGGAGGCTCATGAAACGAAGCCGATTTTCGGGGTGCGGAAGGAGCTGCAAATTCGGTAATGAGATCGCTAATGGCGCGACACTCATGACGTCCGCCCAAGGCCAATCGGTTGGGGTAAGCTTCCGTGGATAGACTGAAGGAGTTGAAACCCAGATCTTCCTCGAGCCGGGCCACCAGAATGGCGAAACCCCTTTTCAATATGCATTCAGGCACCTCAGCGCGGCTACCATGCTGTCAACCCACCGTCAACGACGAGATTCTGACCGGTGATATAACTGGCCTTGTCCGAGATCAAGAACGTCACCGCATCGGCGACTTCATGGGGCTCGCCCATGCGGCCCATCATGGTACGAGCATTGTATTTTTCGACGAATGAATCGTTCTGACCGCTGAAGATACCCCCTGGCGTTACTGCATTGACCCGCACACCGTGCTGTCCCCAGTAGCTAGCAAGATATTTCGTCAGCCCCCATAGTCCGGCCTTGGATGCCGAATAGATTGCAGGTGTGTTTATGGCGCGCCCTTCGTATAGCGAGCCTTCGTAGATGCTCTGATCCGGCGCGACAATCCCGTAGATCGACAAGGTGTTGACGATAGTGCCACGGCCTCTTTTCACCATGGGCGGGCCGAATTCCTGCGCGCATAGCATGGGCGCGGTCAGGTTGACGGCCATAACCTGGTTCCAATCCTCTAGAGGGAAGGTTTCGAACGGTTCAAAGAAATTGTCACTTTTCGTTGCAGCGTTACAAATCAGTGCGTCCACCGGCCCCATATCAACGCGGATGCGGCCGTGCAGGTCGCGCAACGCATCGCGATCCGAAACGTCGCAGTCATAAGCGTTGGCGCTACCCGGATCGCGCGTCAGCCCGGCCGCTCTCTGCGCCAGTTCCGCGTTGCGATCCACCACTGCCACCTGCCAGCCGTCGGCGGTCAATTGACCCACCATGGCATGGCCAAGAATACCTCCGCCGCCCGTCAGCACCACAATTCTTGCCTGGGCCATCACATCTGCTTCTTCATGAGGTTGGTCATTATTCTTTCGACAAGATGAAAGTCGAACTCGCTGTCAATGTCGATCGAGCGTTCTCGCGGCATTTCATACAGTCGTGTCCGTCCATTCCACATCCCCTTGGCCACTGTGTTTCGGTGCCAGACATAGATCGATGCATTCATCGAGTACACCTTGGGCGCCATTTGACGTGTAACGACGGGCTGTGGCAATGGCTTGATCAGTTGGACACTTCCGTCCGGCTGTGCTTCAACCATATTGAAATAGGGGTTCTTGTCTGACGGATAAGCACTAATGACACAATCCGTTTCGTCGTCTAGTAGCGCCGCGGCGTTGTCGATGTCGCTAACCAGCCGCAAGGGCGAGGTTGGATCAAGATCGATGATGCGCGTAACGCCGATACCCAGGCTTTCCACCTTTTCGATCAAGTGCTCGATCACAGGTATCTTCGCCGAGGTGGTGGTCGCCAATTCAGCCGGGCGCAGATAGGGCACATCTGCTCCAACATCGCGGGCGATGGCGGCGATCTCTTCGTCATCAGTCGAGACATAGACCGCATCGATGGCCTTGCAGGTAAGTGCCTGTTCGATCGTATAGGCGATTAGCGGCTTTCCCAACAATGAGCGGATATTCTTGCGTGGCACGCCGACCGAACCGCCGCGGGCACAGATGGTACAGATCGTAGTCATTCGGTTTGTCGTTTTCCCTGGTTGGTGCCAATATCGCGTGCCGCCAGCGCCAGCCGTGTGCTGGCCACACCATCGGCCAGATCCTGCAGGGGTGCGGGCCAGCCGCCAGTGTGGACAGTCTCTTCGATATGGGCGAGCATGTCGATATAAGTCTGCGCCACATCGAATCCATCGGGATTTTCAACCAGCAACTGCCGGCTCTTGGCTGTGATCAGTTCGACTCGTCCGCTGATATCCCACAGTATCGCCGCGCGATCACCGACGAATTCGTAGTGACGTAGCCGCTGGGGTGCGACATAATCTAGGGCTACCTGCACGATAGGACCGGTCGCGGCCAGTGGGGACATCACCATGACCGATACATCGTTCGAGTTCAGCCCTAGCGATGAGAGCCGTCCGCTCTGGGCAAACTGCAGGTCCAGATCGCCAAAGAACCATCGTGCTAAATCAATTTCATGGACCAGGTCCAACTCAACTCCACCGCCGCGCGCGGCATCAGCTGAATAGGACTGGCGATAGTCGGTGCCTTTGCGCCAGTCACCCAGCCACTGCCCAGCGGTAAACGAGGCACGGACGACGGTGCCAAGTTCACCGTTCTGGATCAGCTCCCGAATTAGCTTCAGCGATGGCAAATAGCGAAAATTGAAACCCGATACACGCACGGCCTGTGGTGCCGTGGCTAGGCAATCGAGGACTAGATCGCAGTCTGCAGGGGTGGTGACGATCGGCTTTTCGACCAGCAGGGGCGTGCCTCGGGCAATCAGCCCCGGTAGTACGTCGATATGGTTGGCCGATGCTGAAGACACCACAGCCAGATCATACTCGCCGGCAATGGCTGCGTCACGGTCTGTGACGATACGTGCGCCAAGCTGACAGCACAGAGGATTCGTTGCGTGCTGGTGGCGCAGTACGGTAAATGAAGCGCCCGGATGGGCGGCTGCAAGATTTGTCATGTGCCGCCGGCCGATGGAGCCCAGGCCAGCAATCAGGAAATGCCGGGTCATGTGTGCACGCTTTCTTCGCACCGAACGAGTGTATCGTAAACTCTGTGTATTGGCTCAGGCCGGGCGATGTTCAAATATGTCAGGTATCGAAGCCTCCAATGAGCATTATGGCCAGAGATTCCGCTACTCCATGAACCGTTCTACCAGCACATCGCCGGCATGCAATGCTTTTAACCTGCACCTAACAGGCTCTGGGTGAGCGATTTCACTTTTGTCGCCACATGGCAGGGCTTTGTTCATGTGGCCTTTGTCATCGACGCATTTGCAAGGCGGATCGTGGGCTGGCGCGTAAGCCGCACGGCCCACGCGGGCTTCGTGCTTGATGCTCTCGAACAGGCCGTTCATGAGCGGCGGCCGGGCACAGAATTGGTCCATCACTCCGACCGCTTGACTGAGGCCGGCATCGAACCCGCGGTCGCCAGTGTTGGTGATTCCTATGACAACGCGCTGGCCGAAACCATCAACGGCCTCTACAAGGCCGAGGTGATCCATCCGCGGCCCATGGCGCACTTGCCAAGCCGTCGAGTTTGCAACGCTGGAATGGCTCGACTGGTTCAACGAACGCCAGCTGCTGGAGCCCATCGGAAACATCCCACCGGCAGAAGCTGAGGAACACTACGACGCCATGCTCGAAAAGCCGACCATGGCGGCGTGACTCAACCAAAACTGCCTCCGGCAATCCCGACGTGGTTCGGTCGCGTCAATAACACAAAGCCCCAAATGTGGGTATGTGGGAAAAAGTGTTTGCACATTCGTGTAAATGCGGCAATGTGGTTTTCATGATTATCTCGTTCTTGAACCAAAAGGGTGGGGTCGGCAAAACCACGCTTTCCGTCAATGTCGCCGCTGCGCTCGCTCAAGAGGGTGCAAAGGTGCTTCTGATCGATGCAGATAAGCAAGACTCAGCAAGCACGTGGGCAGGCTTGCGCGATGAGCCGATCTTTCAGGTCGTCAGCATGGCGCGCGAGAACATGGCAAAGGAAGCACTCAAGCTTGCTGCGGATTTTACCCATACCGTGATTGACGGCCCTCCCCACGCCGAGCAAATCGCCCGATCTTGCATCATTGCATCGGATTTTGTGGCCCTACCCATCGAACCGTCAGGCCTTTCCACTTGGGCGTCAAATCTAACGGTTCAGCAAGTCCAGGAAGCGCAAACCTTCAAGGATACCCTAAAATGTGGGTTTGTGGTTTCCCGCAAAATAGGGAAGACTGTCATCGGACGTGACATTCGCGCCATGGCATCGGAGGCGGACGTCCCGATTCTTGCTGCTGAAATCGAGCAGCGTGTCGCCTTTGCGGAGAGCATGACCATGGGCAAAACCATCTTTGAATGGAGCCCGCGAAGCCTCGCCGCACGAGAGATTGAACAACTAACCAAAGAAATCAGAGCTCATGTCGAAGAAGACCTTCGCAGCGGCACCGAAGCCTAAGCAACCCTCGGCAGAGGCCATTGAAGCCTATGAATCGGGGGGAGCAGGTCATGATCGAAGCGCCGTTTCAGCCGCATCGGTGAAAGTCGCACCCGCAGAGCCAACAAAGCGCCTCAGTCTTGATCTTCCGGCAAGCGTTCATATGCGCTTCAAAACCGCATGCAGTGCCACAGGGCGAAAGATGGTCAGCGAACTACAAGATTTTATCGAACAGCGCACGGCCGAACTGGAAGACGAGGCGGGTATTTTACGGCGATAATAAGCGGCTGCAGCCGATTGAGATCGATAGTGAGGCCTAATCTTTCGTTACCTCACCCACTCGAGAATGTTCATAACCACAAATGTGGGTATGTGGATTAAGCGCGACCCCGCTTCTCATACCAGCTCTTGCAGAACTTTACGAAGTGGCGCGTCGGCGCTTTAGGTTCGATTTCGTTTTCACCGAGCCATTGTCGCCATTCTTGTTCCAAATAATGAACATCCCAGGATGGCGCAACTTCGCGGGCGTCATGATAGGCTTCAGGATCAAGCCGCCCTTTCCAGGCCGAAGAAGGAAGGTAAGCCGCCATAGTACCACGGTTCTGAAAAGTCACCATGTCCGCCTCAGCGTCGAATGACACGCTGTAGTCGGGCAAGTGATCGTGATCGGCAAGATGACGGATCATCTGCCGGAATCGCTTCTCGGGACTCTGTGAACCCGATTTTTTTAGCAAAAGCTCCAGTCCGATCCGCCAGCTATCCTGCTGGCCACAATGCTTACGCGCCAGCTCATAGACACGCCGCTCAATCGGTTTACGCAAACGGAAATAGTCCCGGTGCAGTGTCAGCACTTCATGTGCCTTAATGGCATTGAAAACCCAGTCTGACAGCTTGACCTCGCACCATAACAGCCGGCCATCAAGACCGTGTTTGCGCCTGATGGAGGAGGCATCGATCAAGCCGAAGCCGTCAATTTGTTCCTCATCTCCCGTCATAATGTTTGTGCGGATACGGGTTCCTTCCAGCCTGTCTAGCGCCTCCACGAGCGCCATATAGTCGCGTCCGCTTGTTCCTCGGTTCGTGAAGATCAGAAGATCGCGAGAGTTGATTCGCACACGCTGTGAAACAGTCTCACCGGCCTTCAGCCTCGCCATGATCTGCGAGATGCAATAGATCAAAATATCCTTGTCATAGATCGTTGCCAAACCCTTCACGCTCGGCGTGATCTCAAGCCAGTGACTTTTATGTTCGTAACGGCGAATGTTCGTTTCGGGCTTCTTCGACAGCGCGTAGAAGGGATGCTCCATCTGATGCATCACATCCTTCAAAACCGCATCGGCCACATCGCAGATGAAAAGATCATGCTGCGGGTGCCGGTCAGGCAGGAGAGGAAGCTTGCTATTCGTGCTTTCAGATACCATCCACTCACATTCGTGGTTTTAGTGCCCGCTTGTCAAGATTCGTGGTTTCAGTTACCAATGAGCCAGATTCGTGGTTTTAGATACCAAGATTCGTGGTTTTAGATACCAAGATTCGTGGTTTTAGGTACCAGCCATCCCGGATTTAAATGCCGCATCAATAGCTTACAAACCCTTATCCACAGCTTAACACTGAATCTAACACGTATTTAACACCCATTGGCGGCGTCAGCATCAGCCTTATCCTATGGATAAGCCATCATCACCCTACCGAGCGTGATGGTTAATCGTTATAACTCTCACTTTTTAGAGGAGTTTTCCGAACAAGAGAGAATCGGCGATGCCCATTTCAGGCAATCAAGCGCTCTACGAGCGCATTCAGCGCGGTGACGCGTCATCGACGGAGCTCCAGGAGGCACTTAGCCAGGCTTTCCAGCAGGGATGGGCGGAGGGTGCCGGCATCTCGCAAAATCCCAGTACCACTTCACCGCTGAACTTTGCTGCCATGCTCATTGAAGCGCATGGGAAGGGGGCTGTGGCGACCAAAACCGCCGAGGCTGTCCGATTGCTCCCAGTTGACGCCAAGCTTATGTGAGGGCTCCCAGAGGCGCAACGCGCCCGGGTCCCTCGACCAGGCCGATCGCTTGATTAACGGACTTGAGCGCTGTTTCACGACACTCGTGGCGGTACATGAACTGGCCCGGAAACGCCCTGAATTCAGTCCGCCGGTGCGCATTCATACCCATGACCGGCACCTGACCATTTATACCCTCAAGAACGATCATATCCTCATCCTGCGGCTGCTCGGTGGCTATCAGAACTGGCACGCCCTTCTGACCACCCTCGATTCCTGAACCGGTCTTTCGATCAGCAGATTTCTGCTGTCGCGTATCCGTACATGGGGATCTGCCTTGTTGAGTATATAGCAATAAAGCTATAATGATGATATTATCCATGAACTGGACCGTCGAAACCTTGAACGCGACCGTGGACAAAGAGCTTGACGCTCTACCCGCCGATATGCGGGCACGGTTCGTGCGCATCAGCGAGTTGATTGAAGCTGTCGGGCTTGAACCCCTCGGGGCACCGCATGTCAAACACCTGGAGGGGCCGCTCTGGGAAATGCGCATGAAGGGCAGGGACGGCATTTCCCGGGCGCTTTACGTCGCCGTTCAGGACAAGCGTGTCGTCGTCGTGCGGGTTTTCATCAAAAAAACCCAGAAGACACCCCGGCGGGAAATTGACCTGGCGCTCAAGCGCGCCAAGGAAGGGCTGAAATGAGCAAGGTACGTGATCTGCACAGACAGTGGCGCCATGATCCGGACTACCAGGCCGCCTATGACGCCCTGAAGCCGGAATTCGATCTGGCCCGGTCCATGATCGAGGCCCGCCGTCAGGCCAGCCTCACCCAGGAACAGCTCGCCCAGCTGATGGGCACCACCCAATCGGTCATCGCCCGGCTGGAAAGCGGGACCACGCGCCCTTCGACCAGGACCCTGGAAAAACTCGCCCAGGCGACCAGAACCCGGCTCACCATCCGCTTTGAAGCCGCCGGCGATGCCCGCTGAGACACCAAGTTGCCCTTGAAATGAACGTCGATAGCTACTGACGCCGAACCGCATTGCCTCGCCTGATTTGTTCCCCGGAACTGCTGGCGCATGTCTTGCTCCTTGAATGGGCGTATTTTCGGGTATCATGTGATACCAAATTTGCCATCGGCAAAAATTATCCCGCCCTGGCCCACTCGGGACAGGCGAACGCCGCGCATCATCAGGTAGACTGTCAGACAATTTTTCGCTTACCCATCATGGAAAACAACCAATTTTTCCGACGCACACAAAAAACTTGTATATCAAACCGCTTCTCCGAATTTTTCGCGTTGAGTGACACGTTTTACCATTTTAGGTAGTATGTAAAATATGAATCTCTAAAACCATATTCTCGGACAGTCCGACTATGCACCATCGGTAGAATATCCATTTTCGATTTCCGGACAGTCCGACAATTAACGATTTAATACCGGACTGTCCGATAAATCCCCGACTCTATCTCCGGAGGCACAAGTTTACTTCACCACACCCCCAGGTTCGTATCCAAAAACGCTTTTAATATATTGCATTTTATCAGAAATGGTGTGCCACTGGTATACCACCTGTATCCAATTTTGGAGAATGCAACGATATCAAGGGCTTACAGGATTTGCCGATTACAAATTACGATATCTGATTGTGACAACAGTAACGACGGTTTTTTACTAACGGATTTATTGGCGTTAGGACTTGCTTTAGTTGAGCGTGAATTCTTGGTGTTATTGTATTCGGTAGTATAGTGAGAATCTTTAATCCTAAACCCCTGATATGCTAAATCAGAGGTAGTGTTTTAGGTTTGGAACGTCGTTTAAGATCAATGGGTTGGAGGTTGGAGGGAAAATAGGATAAAAAAGAAATACAACCGAGCAACATGCAGGAATCTGGGCCGTAAAACTTTTTAAGGGCTTACATCGGACATTCCGACTATTACCTATGCGATTATCGTAACGTCCGACAACTCATAAAAAAAGTTACAGCTAACCCCGATTTCCACACCGTTTGTAAATGGCAAATTTCAGAATGGGGTTTGGTTTTTCGCCAAATAGGCGCAGCACCGATCAGGACCCGTCGAGGCCCATGCACTGGCCGATGCCACCCGGCCGGCTGATGCGTCCAAACATGGACGGATCGGCGCAGGGGAGGTGTACCGATATCGGTACGACTGACGCCCCGAGAACTGTGTCTGGATATCCAGACACACGGCGCCGCCAAGGATGTGCACGGTAAGCACGCCCTTCCGCCGCCTATCATGGCGTCCGTAAGGGGATCGCTCACCGGACACTCTTAGGGCGCCCGCCGAGGTCCAGCGTTTCCGGGCGCCGTGGCGTCTCATATAGATGGTACGCTGATTTGTATCACTGCGGGGCGTCTTGCGTTACACTGGCGCCATGGCCCGGCAATCCCGCCGGCCGGTTACACCAGGGCAACACCATGACCACACTGATAGGCTACGCTCGATGCTCGACCGACAAGCAGGATCTGGCGGCACAACGCTCCGCGCTCCGCGACCTTGGCGTCACTGACGCACGGATCTACACCGATCACGGCCTCACAGGCACCAACCGCACCCGGCCCGGACTATCCCAAGCCTTGGCCGCCGTCCGCGAGGGGGACACGCTCGTCGTGCCCAAGCTGGACCGACTGGCGCGATCCGTGCCCGATGCCCGCGCCATCGCGGATGAGCTTGAGAAGCGCGGCGTGAAGCTCGCACTCGGCACCAGCGTCTACGATCCGACAGACCCAATGGGCAGGATGTTCTTCAACATCTTGGCGACCTTCGCGGAATTCGAGGCCGATTTGATCCGGATGCGGACAAAGGAAGGCATGGCCATTGCCCGCGATAAGGGGAAGCTCAAGGGAAAGAAACCGAAACTGTCAGACCGCCGCCAGACGGAACTGCGGCGCATGTATGACACGAACGATTACTCGATCAGTGACCTCGCGGAGCTTTTCGACGTGTCCCGGCCCACCGTCTACCGCGTTTTGCAGCGCACGCCGAGCCTGAGGTCAAACAGAACCGCTGCAGAACTCGCGACTACGGAATAGGGACACCGTGGGTTACCAATACGACCCTCGCGACAATCTTCCCGCCATCTATCGCTGATGTTCACAGCGGAGATGTATTTTTAGGGTCGAAGTCAGAGTTCTGAGACGCTATAATGCTGAGGTCTATAACCAAAAGCGACAGATTTCATGGCTCTGTACGGTTACGCCCGGGTCAGCACCCTCGATCAGGATTACGACGGCCAGATCGCCGCACTCGAGGCAGCCGGCTGCCAAGTGATCCGGTCGGAAAAAATGAGCGGGACCACCCGCAAGGGCCGCTCGGAGCTCCAGATCCTCCTGGAGTTCATCCGCCCTGGCGACACGTTGGTTGTCACGCGTATCGACCGACTGGCTCGGTCGGTCGCCGATCTTCAGGACATCGTTCGTTTCTTGCGCGACCGCGAGGCTGATCTGAAGGCCACCGAACAGCCGATCGACACCCGGTCGGCCGCCGGCAAGGCGTTCTTGGACATGCTGGGCGTGTTTTCGGAGTTCGAGACCAATCTGCGCCGCGAACGGCAATTGGAGGGGATCAAGCGCGCCAAAGCGCGCGGTGTTTACAAAGGCCGCCCGCCCAAGCTCGATCCGGGCCAAGTCCAATCGTTACAGAATGAGGGATTGGGTCCGACGGCGATCGCCCGGCGTCTCGATATTTCTCGCGCCTCCGTTTATCGCCTGTTGGCCAAGAGGCCTGCGGGCGATCGCCAAGCCCCGCGCCTTGGGAGTGATTGATCATGCCGATCCGCCCGGAAATGCGCGCTCTCTATCCCGCCGACTGGCCGCAGATCAGCGGCTGGATCCGGTTTGAGCGGGCCAAAGGGTGTTGTGAGCAGTGTGGCCGGCCGCATGGCCGGATTGTGCGCTGTCTGCCTGACGGACGGTGGTTTGATCCCCTCATCGAAGGGTGGCGCACCCAGACCGGAGCGCTCGCCAATGCCTGGCCCGATATCGAGGATTACTGCTGGTTCCGGACAACTCGCGTGATCCTGGCCGCCTGTCACAAGGATCACGATCCGGCCAATAACGACCCCGATAATTTAATTGCGCTGTGTCAGCGCTGCCATCTGATCCATGATCGGCCCGAACACCGGCGCCGCATTCGGCTCACCATCTTGCAGCGCCGGGCGCTTGGCGATCTTTTCCTCGGTCTTTATCGCCATCATCTACGGATCGCGGAAGTTGAGGTAGTAAGTTGGCGTCGCCCGACCTAAAAACAGAAGCCTCGTTACCCGGCTCTTCGTTGATTTGCTCACCCGGTGCAGGTTCAGTCGCGCCATTGAAGCCGCTCGAAGCTTACTCCGGACCCCGCATCTTGGACAGGAGTCTCGCCCAGAACCCTTGCGGCGCCGGGTGCTGCGGGCGACCGAAGTGTTTCAGCAGGTTAATGGCCTCACGCTCAGTGCGTGCTACCTCTGACACCTGTCGCTCATCGAGACCGAGGGCGGCAAACCGGCCGTGAAAGTCAAAGGCAAACGCCGGAACCCCAATGGCGTGGGCATCGGCGAGGGCGGTCGAATGAATGCCCACAGCGACATCGGCGAGAGCGAGAAGTTCTCCCAGTTCGAGATCATCCTGAGTCGCCACGCGGGCACGGTCGATGTCGGCGCCCAAGCGGAGCTCCGGTCCGAGTGTGGCGTCCGGTTGTCTTGGATGGGGGCGGAGCACGGCGACCATATCGCTTCGATGCTTCAGAGCGGCCGCAACTGCGCGGGCCAATGCCCGATTGTCCTGGGGAGAGATGGCCCCGGTTGTGTCGGGTTGCCCCATGATGGCAACCAGGGTTCGACCCGCCTTCCAATCCTGCCACTGCTGGTAACGTTCAGTGCCAGTGAACGCCACACCTGCTTCCTTCAGCCGTCGGCGATGAGGGTTCTCCACGATCATGATCCGGTCTGGCGGGATACCGTCGGCAATAGCGGTGTCGGCCGAAGACTGATCCCAGACACGGAAAGAGTCGATATCCATCAGATCGAGCAAATGCAGTCGGGGATTAAAGCCGTGCTGCAGGTTGACGATCCTGGGGCGCGGTTCGCCGGCGGCAAGCAGAGGAACCCAGTTGGTTTTCTCAAAGCAGCCGATGACGACTTCGGGCCGCCATGTCCGAATGATGCTGTCGAGCGTATCCGCCTGTATATAAAGAGAGACAATATCCTTCATCTGCGCGGCGACCAGATGGGCAGCAGTTGTGTTGGAGGAAAAGGCGGGTTTCATGGCCCTCGCCGCGCGCGCAGCGGCAGGGCCGCGGGCGGGATGCTTCCTTATCTCGGTAAAGTACAGAACCGTCTCGCGGAGAAACCCGCCGCGTTCGAAGAATTCGTCGGCAAACTGATCATGATTGCGCGACATCAACAGGACCACGGGCTGCCGACCGTCGAGTTCGTCCCCGGCCATTCCCAAAACCCGATCGACATCACCAGCCGCCTTCAAAACAACCAGGGCGCGCGGCAAACCGGAGCCCGTATCCGGCCCGTCGCCGGCAGCCTCCTTAAAGGTGTCGGGCACGCCTGTTGCCGCCGTTCCGGTAGCGATCCATTTGTCGACCTTCTTGCGCCCAGCAGGGCCCAGCATAGCTGAAACCGGTTGGAAACGCGTTGTAAGTCGAGCGAGATGACTGGGGAGATAATCAGCTATATCTCGAGGGTCAAATCGACCCTCGAGATATAAATTATTACGGTATGAATTGTTGCAATAAAATTCTAAAGCAGATAGATATAATGGAAAATCTTTATATAATAATGCAAAACTAATCTTAATAACATAAGAATTTATAATGTTCTTGTCCATTTGTTCGAATATATCAGGAGATATGTTTGTTATTTTAATAATAGATAACTCAGATATTTTTCTAGATGTTTCATAACTTAAAAGAAAATTAGATGGATTAATTGGTTTAACGTATAAATATTTTATGTTATCAAAATCTAATTTTATTATATTGGTAGATTTTTCGTTAATGTCATATTTATTTATTAGGCACAATGCTGAATTTATTCCTAATACTCGACTCCAATATTTATGAATAGATCGATCATACTGTCTTATAATAAATAATGAATGCACGCTTTTATTTTTTATATTTATAATATACAAAAAAATATGATATAAAATCTTAAACATTATATTGATCCAATAACTATGACCCTGCCCCCAACGGGTACTCATTGATAAGTTAGTTCTGCTGGCCGTTCGTCCCTTGTGGTCCGGGTTGCAAACTCGACCGGTGTGAGCCCCTGCAGGCTGGTGTGCGGCCGCTGATGATTGTAGTCGTCCCGCCACTGCTCGATGATCTGGCGGGCCTGACGGAGGTTCCGGAACAGGTGCTCGTTCAGACACTCGTCCCGCAACCGACCTATGAAGCTCTCGGCGAAGGCGTTCTGCATCGGCTTGCCCGGCGCGATATAATGCCATTCGACCGCCAGGCCCTCGGTCCAGGCCAGGATTGCCCGCGACGTGAATTCGGTGCCGTTGTCGCTGACCACCATGAGCGGCCGGCCGCGCTGTTCGATGATGGCGGTCAGTTCCCGCGCCACGCGGACACCCGACAGCGCCGTGTCGACGACGGATCCAAGACATTCGCGGGTGAAATCATCCACGATGGCAAAGATGCGGAACCGCCGACCGTCGACGAGCGTGTCGTGTACGAAGTCCACCGACCAGCGCTGGTTCGCCCCTTGCGGGATGGCCATCGGCGCGCGGGTGCCGAGCGCGCGCTTGCGGCCGCCACGACGGCGCACCGTCAGCCGTTCTTCACGATAGATGCGGAACAAGCGTTTGTGATTGACCCTCATGCCCTCGCGCCTCAGCAGGATGTGCAGCCGACGATAGCCGAACCGGCGACGTGCATTCGCCAGTTCTTTCAGGCGTGCCCGCAGCCCCCCATCGTCCGGTCGCTTCGACCGGTAGCGGAAGGTCTTCGGTGGCAGACCGACAAGCCCACAGGCCCGGCGCTGCGAATAGCTCTTTTCCTTGATCGCCCAGCTCACGGCGTTTCGCCTTGCGCCAGGCGTCAGAAGTTTTTTGCGAGCAGTTCCTTGAGCGTCGCGTTGTCCATCACCTGCTCGGCCAGCAGCCTCTTGAGCCGCACGTTCTCGTCCTCCAGCGCCTTCAGCCGCTTGGCCTCCGATACCTCGAGCCCACCATACTTCTTGCGCCAGTTATAGAACGTGGCATCCGAGATGCCGTGCTTGCGGCACAAAGCCGACGCCGAAAGGCCAGCCTCTCCCTCCTTGAGGATCCCGATAATCTGCTCTTCTGAAAACCTGCTCTTGCGCATCTGTCCATCTCCTCAATCGGCGACAGACTAACAAATAAACGGGTACATTGCAGGGGGCAGGGTCAACTATATTATCTGTTAAAAGACATTTGAAAGATGTTTGTTTGCTATTGTGTCATAAGATCCGGCTTGAGGTCGTGTGAGACCGGGCCGGCGATGGCGCACCGCCGGGGATGAGGTATGCGCCATCTCCGGACAAACCGAGCGGACATTTGATGTGCTACGAAAGCCGACATCGTGATGCGTCATTGACATCGAGAAGGCTGGCCTTCCAATCAGATCTTCAAGCCCAATGACGCCGTCGTCGCCTACTGCTGCCTAGCTTGAAACATCGATCAGCCTTGGTGGCGGACTCTGTCATTGGTCTCAAAAATGGGTATGGGTACATGGATGCTGATCAAAGCGAATTCGGTATCAGCTCCAGATTCGCCAGGGGGCCTGCCCTTTGGTCCATAGATCTTCCAGATAGCGCTTATCGCGCAACGTATCCATCGGATGCCAGAAGCCCGTGTGCCTGTGCGCAACAAGCTGGCCGTCGCTTGCGAGACTCTCCAGCGGCTCGCGCTCCCAGATCGTTGTATCGCCTTCAATACGGTCGAACACAGAGGGAGCAAGAACGAAGAACCCCCCATTGATCCAACCGGATTCGCTTGCCGGTTTCTCCCGGAAACCGACAACCCTGTCGCCATCGAAGTCGATCGCACCGAAGCGTCCTGGCGGTGTTACGACGGTGATCGTCGCCTCACGCCCATTGCGGTGATGAGCGTCGACAAGCTTTGCAACGTCTATATCCGCTACACCGTCGCCATATGTCATGCAGAAATGCTCGCCGCCGACGAAGGGCCGGATGCGCTTGATGCGCCCGCCGGTCATAGTATCGTCGCCGGTGTCGACAAGTGTGACCCGCCAGCTTTCTGCTCTCTTGTTGTGGAATTCTATAGTGTTTTGGCAATGGTCTATTGTTACATCTGATGTGTGAAGAAAGTAATTAGAAAAATATTCTTTGATCATATACCCTTTGTATCCGAGACAGATGATGAATTCGCGTATCCCCTCGTGGTAATAGGTTTTCATGATATGCCAAAGTATCGGCTGCCCGCCGATTTCCACCAAGGGCTTCGGGCGTAGGGAGGTCTCCTCCGAAAGCCTAGTTCCAAGCCCCCCAGCCAAAATTACTGCCTTCTTAATCTCCATTCCCACACTCCACTGAATCCCTCGATCAGAGTATATGGTCAATGCCTCTCCGGAGCGTGTCAACGAGCTATGACCGATTTTAGACGGGGCGGCAAAAAGTGGCACTCTCGACGAGTTGGCTCGAGCATGCTAAAGCCCTGCGTGCAGCTGCGCGATCGGAAGCGCAATCCGCTAAATCAAGATCGCCGTACACAGGAGATATTACCTTGAAAATATTTGTTACGGGGCATCTGGGCTTTATCGGACCAAGCGTTTTGAGGCTTCTGAAAAAAGCCGGGCACGAAGTCACTGCTTTGGATACGGGCTATTTTCGTGACAATTTCGACGCTGGCGAGGATTTTGTTGCGCCCGATAGAGAGATCGTGAAAGATATCCGCGACATCTCGGCGGAAGATATGCGCGGCCACGACGCTGTGGTGCACATGGCTGGGCTTTCCAACGATCCGCTTGGAAGGCTGAACGAGGAACTGACTTACGACATCAATCTACACGCCTCTAACAAGACGGCCGACCTTGCTAAGGCCGAGGGCGTTTCGCGCTTCGTGTTCTTTTCCTCCTGTTCGCTCTACGGTGTGGCCGATACGTCGCGGCCCGTCGACGAGACTGCCGCGCAAGCGCCAGTTACGGCTTATGCAAAATCGAAGGTTGGCACTGAGATACATCTTCGCGAAATCGCGGATGAAAGCTTCTCCCCTGTCTTTCTGCGCAACGCCACCTGCTATGGCATTTCGGCCCGGCCCCGTTTCGATCTTGTTCTCAACAGTCTTTGCGCTTACGGGTTCTACCAAGGCGAAATTCGGATTCTCTCCGACGGTTCGCCTTGGCGCCCAATGGTGCACATCGATGATGTGGCGCAAGCCGTGCTGTGTGCTGTCGAGGCCGATCGCGCTGCGGTTCACGCCGAGGCCTTCAATGTTGGGATCAACTCCGAGAATTTCCAGATCAAAGATCTCGCTCAGATCGTGAAGAGCCAGCTCCCCGATGCGCGGCTTGCAGTCACGGGTGAGACCGGCGGCGATGACCGCTCCTACCGAGTCGATTTTACGAAGGCGCGCGACCGGCTGCCGGGCTTCCAACCGAAATGGTCGGTGCAGAAAGGCACGACTCAGATCCTTGATTGGTGCCGTCGTCGTCAAGACGCCGCTTTTGAAAAGGTGAACGGTCGCGACTTCATTCGATTAAAGCAGATAGAGCATTTACACGAACAACAGCAGATTGACGCTTGCCTGCGTTGGGCCTGACGGTAGGGGTAGGCTGAACCCTGTTCGATGAGAAGCAGAGGATTGCGACGCAATGACAATTGAACCCCAGTGTAGGCACTGTTCTGCCCCCCTCTCCTTGACCTTGGCCGATTTGGGCGTCTTGCCAATTGCGAATGATTATATTTCTATCGACCGCTATTCGGACATGGAGCCGTTCTATCGGCTCCATGTCTATGTCTGCAGGGAGTGTCGTCTGGCCCAAATTCAGGACTTCCGAAAATCGGAAGACCTATTCTACGAGGACTATCCATATTTCTCATCCTTCTCGACGAGTTGGCTCGAACATGCTCAACGTTATGTGACAGCAATGATCGAACGCTTCGGGCTCTGCCCCTCAAGCGAGGTCATTGAGGTTGCGAGCAACGACGGTTACCTGCTCCGGTTTGTCAAAGAAGCTGGCATTCCCGCCTTCGGCATCGAGCCTTCACGATCGGTTGCGAAAGCTGCGCAGACTAACGGGATTGACACGCGTATAGGTTTTTTTGGCCGAGATTATGCCATGACCCTGAAACGGGACGGGCACATGGCGGACCTGATGGTCGCTAACAACGTGCTCGCCCATGTTCCCGACATCAACGATTTTGTCGGCGGCTTCGCCATCCTATTGAAGACGAACGGCGTTGCGACCTTCGAGCAGCAGCACCTCCTCGAATTGATGAAGAACAATCAGTTCGACACGATCTATCATGAGCATTATTCCTATGTTTCGCTAATCGCGGCTCAGAAACTGTTCGCCGCCGCCGGATTGCGTATCTTCGACGTGGAGCATCTGGCTACCCATGGCGGTTCACTTCGGCTTTTTGTGTGTCATGAAAGCGCCAGCCATACCGAAACCCACGCGGTCCGTGAAGCGGTGGCAGATGAAATCGCTTTCGGTCTTAACGATGACGACGTTTATCGCGACTGGGATCAAGGGGTGCGCCGCATCAAGCGTGATTTGCTGACCCTTCTCATAGACCTCAAGTCCCGCGGCAAGACCATCGCGGGATATGGCGCACCGGCGAAAGGCAATACGCTACTGAACTACTGCGGGATCGGTCGGGACTTCATTGAATTTACTGTCGACCGCGCACCTTCGAAGCAAGGCATGTATCTGCCTGGTACTCGCATAGCGGTCGACCGGCCCGAGCGTATATTTGCCGACAAGCCGGATTACGTGCTGATCCTCCCCTGGAATCTCAAGGACGAGATCAAGGCGCAACTGGCCGATGTACGTGAATGGGGTGGCAAGTTTATCATTCCTATCCCTACGCCGATGGTCGATGAATGATTATTGAACCACTTCCAATAGAAGGCGCATTCTTGATCCGGCCCACCCAGCATGTCGATGAGCGTGGGCTTTTTGCGCGGACCTATTGCAGGGAGACCTTTTTAAAGAATGGCCTGAAGGATTGCGGTGTTCAGTGCTCGATCTCGAGGAACTGGAAACGCGGCACTTTGCGCGGAATGCATTTCCAGCGTGCGCCTTATATGGAAACCAAGCTCGTTCGCTGTGCACGCGGGGCTATCTACGACGTGATCGTCGACTTACGCGTTGGCTTGGCCAGCCGAGGGCAGTGGTATGGTGTAGTACTCTCCGCCGAAAACGGCTTTGGTCTCTATGTCCCCCAAGGGTTTGCGCATGGCTTTCTAACCTTGTGCGACGAAGTTGAAGTGGACTATCAGATGGCCGAAGCCTTCGTGCCAGGCTATGCGGCAGGTTTTCGCTGGGACGATCCGGCCATCGCCATCGACTGGCCCGAAACACCAGAAGTAATCAATAATCGCGATCGGGCGCTGCCCGCCTTCGCGGATGCAGTGACTTGACGATGCGGGTGCTGGTGACAGGCGGTACGGGGTTCATCGGGTGGCATGCGGTGCGTGAGATGCTCGCCGCCGGTCACGAGATAATTCTCGTCACGCGGCACGGTTTTTCAGGGTTGTCCGATCCTAAACTGCACATTCTCAAAGGCGATCTTCTGGAAACAGGCGACGATCTGCTCAGCCGCGTGCGTGAGGCGGGCGCGGATGTGCTCCTGATGCTAGCGTGGGAAACCCGGCATGGAAAATTCTGGACGGCTTCGTCGAATGCAGCATGGTGCGCGCGAAGTATCCAGCTCGCACAAGCCTTCCTCGAGGGCGGCGGCAGGCGGATCGTCTCGGCAGGTACCTGTGTCGAGTATGATGCGCCGGCAACCGGACCCTGCGTTCCGGATTCGACGCCCCTGCGCGCTCTCCATCCCTATTCGATCTCTAAGGACAGCCTGCGGCGCATGCTGGAATGGATGACGGCGGCCTATGGTGCGAGCCTAGCATGGGGGCGGATTTTCCTCGCTTATGGCCCAGGTGAATTTTCAGCGCGCCTCGTGCCTTCGGTGGTCAATGCCTTGCTCGATGGAACGCAGGCCAAATGCTCGTCTGGCCGGCAGGTGCGTGATTTCCTCCATGCAGAGGATTACGGGCGCGCCTTCGCGCTGCTGGTTGCCTCGGATGTTCAGGGTGCGGTGAATGTTTGTAGCGGGAAACCCGCCACTATTGGCAATGTTGTGGAAGAAATTGCCGCAATCATCGGCCGGCCCCACCTGATCGCCCTTGGTGCGCTGCCTGATCGCGAAGGCGAGCCCGCAAATCTTTGGGGCGATATGGCACGCCTAGCCCGCGAAACGGGGTTCACGCCGAAATATTCCCTTCCGGCAGGTTTGAAAAACACCGTGGAATGGTGGATCGAGACTAGGCGGCGGGGCGGACAGAGTACAGAGTAATCGAAAATCAAACAGGTGGACCCGCGTGATCCAGATAGACGAGAAGAAGCAGGTAATTTTGGTCGTTGGAGAAACCGGCACGCATGAAGTGCCGCTATACTCTGACGAGGCGTTCCGGATCGTGTCCGATCTCTATCTAAAGATCGGCTGGACCCAGAAATATACCTACACATTCAGTTGGATGGGACGTCCTGTTATTCAACTTCCCGACGACATGCTGCGCCTTCAAGAAGTGATCTACAGGCTAAAGCCGGACGTCATCGTGGAAACGGGTGTCGCCCATGGCGGCTCGCTGATTTTCTATGGGAGCCTCTGCAAGGCGATGGGGAAGGGGCGCGTCATCGGGATTGACATCGAAATTCGGCCGCACAACCGCAGGGCAATTGAGGAGCACGAGATGTCTGGGCTCATAGAACTCTTCGAGGGAAGCTCAACCGATCCAAAAATCGTGTCGGCCGTCAAGGCTTCCGTCGGCGATGCGGCGACGGTTCTAGTTCTATTGGATTCCAATCACACTTACGCTCATGTAATGGACGAGTTGGAGGCATACCACGAATTCGTGACGCCGGGCTCCTACATCGTTTCCACTGATGGCGTCATGCGGGATGTGAAGGACACCCCACGTGGCCAGCCCGAATGGGCGACCGACAATCCGGCGAATGCAGCGGAAGATTTCGTGAAGGACAAACCTAATTTTGTCATTGAGCAACCGGCTTGGTTGTTTAACGAAAGCACGCTTTCGCAAAATGTAACGCATTGGCCATCCGCCTGGATCAAGCGAGAAGCCTGAGGAAAAGGCTTTGAAAACTGGATTTTGCGCTGCGCCGTCGCAGGCGGCGTGACAAACCACACGGTGGCAAGTGGCATATGCAGCAATTTAAGACAGTCGCCCGCTCGATTCTGGTAACATTGTTTCGCCGGAAATGGGGCCGGGTTCTCGTTAGGCAGCTCCCGCAGATCAACGGCCGGCTGGATCCCCTTCAATTGCAGATCCTGCGGTTTTCCCGAAATTTCACGGGCGACGATATCGAGCGTCAAAAAATCGATGTCCGCATCAGCGAAATTGAACATTCCAGCCCACTTTCCAGTGGGGGGGCAGAAGCAGCTTCCAAAGCATCGGAACTGCTCCATGGCGCCGCCCTGGAACGGCTGTCGAAAATCATTGCCGAAGTTCGCGATGCCCGTGACGAAGCTGACGTGGAGCAGGTAGTCGCTCGTATACCGCTTTCTGAGCTCCGCCGGTTGTCGGATGCGTTATTAAGCAACCTTTACGAGCATTTCTCCTTCAGGCCCGAACTGTTCACGGCCTACCGCGTCGCGGCAGAGACCCACGAGGACGCCAAGCTTATCTGGACGGCGTTCGAGCTTGCGCCGACACTTGGCGATGCCCTGAAGATACTGGGAATCGGCAGCGATTTCGTTGCCTACCGTTCAGGCAGCGAAGCGTCCTACGTAGAAGTTTCTGAACACGCGCAAGCGCTCGACTTTATTTTCGTCGACAACAAAATCGAACTCAAATTCGCTGAGAGTCTGTGCAGACGGTTTGTTCCCGAAGCAAAAGTATATTTCGGGCATCGTGTGAAACCCTCGGCCGAACTCGACTGGCAGATTCGGTCGGTGGCAAAAGACTGGCAGCCTATCATCGAAGGCAATCTGGCATATTATACCAAGGGTGAGACGGAACTAGACCGAGATTTCCTCGAATACTGGAATGTCGCTAAGGAAGCGGTAGCATCACTTTTCTGTTCCGATGATCGATCTGTTGGGCCTCTTATTGGGTTCGGCAAGGTTGGCGCCGATGCGCTGACCTTCCTTCTCGAAGACCGAGCATATCTCAAATTTCGAGAATTCTATTCTTGGAAAATTGCAATGAAAAAGGTGGATGCAAGCTCAGCGTCGAAAACCGTATTGATTATGTCGAAGCGCGCGGCATTAATTAGTGCGCTGGGCTATTGTGGCCTACTCGATGGGAAGAAGCTGACCTGCCTCGTCTGGGGTGTCGAGAAGCCGGATATCTCGGCGATAGCGGGCCACCCGAAATCGGAATCCGGCGGCTTAACCTCTGAGCAGGTAGAGAGTTTCGTGTACGCGTACCTAGCGCAGCTGGAACCTTGGGACATCTCTAATGCTGCCTCTCTTAACCAGTGTCAGGAGTGCACTAGTTCTGCAAACTGCGATCACAATATTGACAATCTGAACTCTCCTACCAAATATACGTTCGTCACCACCAGTGCCTATGAAAACTATATAGACTTTGCCATCGACATTGCTTCGAAATTCGGTGCGGATCACTCGACCATCATCGACATCAATCCCAATGGCATCCGATGTGGCGCCGAGGCGCGGGCCTCAGCGAAGAATATATCCTATAAGTGCATGCATCACGTCTATCCGATCGCGTCGTTGTCCAAATGGGAGCAGGGCCTAGCTCAAACCGTAAACCAGAGTCTCACTAATGCTCTGGTGCAAAGCGGTCTCTCTTCGCATATTCTTACGTATCTTCTGATAGAATCCGACTCTCTACTGGATTTGAGTGCCCAGTTCGTACGGCTGTGCGGGCAGGTCGAGTGTCTACGTGAACATTTTGAAAAATGGCGTCCGCCAATCGCCAAAAAGGATGCGGCGACGCCTAGTGGACATCCGTACGATTTGCTGATGAAGCTGTATAATCAGCCTGGTGAGATCGAAAGAGCAGACAGTGCCTCAGTTGAGGCAACCCACCCGGACCTACCGATTATCGTTCTGATGCCAGGACGGACGCCTGCCAACTATTTGATGGCTAAATACATTTCGCAGGCGTTTTTCGTAGACATCCAGTTCTTCATAAACTCTGAGTCGTTTAGATATAA
>NZ_JBFCVL010000014.1 GCF_040712075.1 Fodinicurvata sp. EGI_FJ10296 | reverse complement strand
GTTGAGTGCTCCATGGAGAAACTCCATAACAATCAAGCCTTCCCAACGTCTTCTCACAATACCTCAATCCGGAAAACATGGGCCGCAGGCTCCGCTTACGTAGAAATCGAGGAATTCCCGGGAACGGGGAGGCCGTCATGATAGAACCCGATGCCAACGTCGAACTGGGTTTCGCGGTCCGGATCGCCAGCGAAAATCGGCGCATTCCGGAGGATTGGGAAGGTTGATCGTATCGGCGTTCCTGCCCTAGCAGGCGGACCCCGACGGCCCGGTGAAATCCGCACCGGAATGACCTCTCGAAACCGGTGGCTCGTGATCAGCCGATATCATAGAGTACAATCAGCAGGTTCCCGTAACAGTGTTCCCCACGCCCGTGGGGATGAACCGGGCCTGATCGAGATGACTCAGCGGCGCGCTGGGTGTTCCCCACGCCCGGAAGTTCCCGCCCGGGGCGGTCCAAAGACGGGGAGCACGTCAGTACTAGCTACGCCGACAGATGGAACGAGTTCTCCAATACGGCATCGATTTATGCAATTATTCGCGATTCCGACGATCTGTAACCGCTCTATTCAGAAGATCGCAGGCGATTCGAAAGTCATCGACTCTCATTCCTTCATCCGGATTGTGGCTGCCATTCTGATTCCTAATAAATATCATGCCGGTCGGGATTCCTAATTCTGAAAACGCGGCAGCGTCATGCCCGGCGCCGCTGGGCATCAAATGATTCGCAACACCTGATTGTTTCGCCGACGACTGCAGCAGGCTGATCAACTCTTCGTCCATTGGCCGAATTGGTGGCCCTGAATCTTCCATCATGTGAAATTGTACACCGAACTCCTCAGAAATCGAATTCATCAGACTGTTCAGTCTGTTCATAATGAGTTGAAGCGCGTCGTACTGAATGGCGCGAATATCGATGGTGACATTAACTTTTCCGGGAATTCGGCTGAAGGCATTCAGCTCTGGGTCAGTTTGTACGACGCCAAATGTTATCAGCAGAAAGTGCCCTTCGGCTTCGAGTTGTTTCCAGGCTTGATTGGCCCGTTCAATGAAAGCCGCCGTCGCCGCCATTGCGTCATGCCGATAGCGTCTGGGTTCCGCGCCAGCATGCGCCCACACACCCGTCACTGTCATGTCCCTAAATCGCTTTCCGCCAGCAATGGCCAGCACGACACCTACCGGTATGTTCTTTGACTCGAGTACAGGCCCTTGTTCGATATGCGCTTCAAAAAAGCTGTCGACATTCTCGGGCGTTAGAATTGAAACTCCCTTTTTCACGGCATCGGAATCAAAACCGCATTCATCAATGTGTGACGCTAGAGTACGTTGGGTATCGGAGCGAACGAGTCGGTCAAGCTGCTCCGCAGGAAGTTGTCCAAGCGCCATTCTTGATCCGATGTAGGAATGAGGAAACCAACAACTCTCTTCGCCGCGAAAGGCCACAACACAGAGCCCCCGTTTTCCCGGTTGTGACACCGCCTGCTTTAAGCAATGCAACCCGGCCGCGACACCAGCCGCCCCATCGAAATTTCCACCTTGTCGAACGCTATCTAAATGACTACCTGTCACGACCACAGGCAAAGACGGGTCAGACCCTTCAAGTTGGGCGATCGTGTTTCCGGCGCCGTCGACATCTACCTTGGCCCCGATTTCGCGCGCTAGAGAAGCGAAAAGTTCGTGGGCAAATATCTCTCCTGAACCGTAAGCAACGCGAGTAATTCCAAGGCCGTCCGGGTCAGCCGTTTCGTGCTGCAAGCCATCCAGCAAACGAATTGCATAAGAAAAACTATCGTCCTTCATGGCTAGATTATTCCCATATTTATGCTGGATTATATCTGATTCACGTTCATGCTCGTGGACTGACATCCATTAAGCACTCTTTATTGCTGCCTCTATCGAATTCGCTAAAATGTCCACAGCATCTCCGATATCCTGTTCATTAACAATGAACGGAGGCGCTATCAGTATATGGTCTCCGAACTCTCCGTCGATAGTTCCGCCCATGGGATAGCACATTAGTCCGCGTGCCATGGCTTCTGACTTAACGCGTGCATGCAGCTTGATATCCGGATTAAAGGGCTCCTTTTCCGATCTATCTCGCACCAGTTCTATGCCCTTGAACAATCCGCGTCCGCGAATATTGCCGACATGGCTATGATTCCCAAGCCTGTCGTTCAGGGCATGATCTAGAATTCCGCCCAGCCGACGCACCTCAGCGAGTAGGCCTTCCTCATCGATCACTTTCTGTACGGCAAGTGCACCCGCGCATGCTGTCGCGTGACCCATATAGGTGTGACCGTGCTGGAAGAATCCGGTTCCCTCAACAATAGAGTTGTAGATCGCATCTGTGCAGAGTACCGCGCCTATAGGCTGATAACCCGCTCCGAGTCCTTTGGCGGTCAGGACGATGTCCGGCACTATGCCCTCTTGCTCACTGGCGAATAGCGTACCAGTTCGTCCCATTCCACACATAACCTCATCGAGAATAAGGAGAATCCCGTAGCGGTCGCAGATTTGGCGGACACGTTTGAAGTAGCCGTCAACCGCCGGAACAGCACCCATGGTTGCGCCAACAACCGGCTCCGCTACAAACGCCATGACGGTATCTGAGCCCAATTCCAATATTGCCGTTTCCAATTCGTCGGCGACCCTGCGGCCATACTCCTCTTCAGTTTCATCGTTGCGGCAATCCCGATATGCATAACACGGTGAAATGTGATGGACTTCAGGTAACAACGGTTCAAACGGAGTTCGTCGCCACACGTTTCCACCGGTCGCAAGCGCTCCCAATGTATTGCCATGGTAGCTCTGACGGCGAGCTATTATATGGCGCCTCTGCGGTTGGTCAATCTCAAGGAAATACTGACGCGCCATTTTAAGCGACGCCTCCATTGCTTCGCTGCCTCCAGATACAAAATATACTTTCCCATAACGCAACACGCCTGGGGATCGTACAACTAAGTATTCCGCTAATTCTTCCATAGCCGTACTTGTGAAAAATCCGCTGTGACAGTAAGCGATATCATCTAACTGTCGTTTAATCGCCTCGATCACTTTTGGGTGGCTATGCCCGAGGCAGGAAACAGCAGCTCCTCCCGACGCATCGAGATAGCGCTTTCCCTCCGAATCGACGATATGAATACCGTCGCCCTTAGCTGCGGTGGCAAGGCTCACGCGAGGATAGCGATGAAAAACCGATGTCATAGATATCAACCTAAGGCTGTCGGATGGGGTGTGAGCGAATTGGCTGGGCAAGTGAGGACGGGAAGGAATGCCCCGTGTTTCTGGAATGTTATAGGGGGCTCGCTGTTGTGCGATTATCTCAGAAAAAACATTTGGCTCAATCCTAACGCCAATGACACATCTGTTGCAAGTCGGCTTTGAAGCCGCTACGGTAAGTTACCTAAGGGAACGTATGGCCGCTTGCGATTGCAGTGACGGATCAGGGCTCAGCTTTGGGCTCCGGCCGCCTTCAGAAAATAAAGAACGTAACAAGGTACCTATTGGTGGCACTGTCATCGCATATTCTATATGAAATGCGTCGATTGCTTAGCTAACCATCGATGAACAGGGAGAATAAATTAATGAATCTATATCGCGTGCATCAATCGCCTTTGTTGGCCTTGGGACCTTTGGTTCTCGGGTTTGCTGTTTCATTTGCATCAGTTGCTGAGGCAGAGCGAGCAGACGATCAAATATTGCGGATCGCGAGCGGTGTCGATGATATTGGTACCATGGACCCACACTTTTCCGTCGGTACGGGCGAGTTCGCGATTTATAAGTCCGTCTATGAAGCTCTGGTTCTGATGCCCGATGGGGCCATGAATGCCGAAAACCTCCAGCCCGGATTGGCGACCGACTGGTCGACAGACGAAAGTGGCCTTGTCTGGACCTTTACACTACGCGAAGGTGTGCAGTGGCATCACGGCTACGGCGAATTCACAGCCGACGACGTTCAGTTTTCCATTGAGCGTGTGCTCGATCCCGATGTGGGTTCGCCCTTTGCCGAAAATATTTCGATAATCGACGAGGTCAACGTAGTAGACGACTACACTGTCGAGATCGTTACGAACGTGCCGACAGCCGATCTGGTATCGCTTCTGGCCGACTATCAGTCGGGATTCATCGTTTCAAAGGCAGCCATAGAGGACGGGGTCGACCTGCGCACAGAAGCGGTTGGAACAGGTCCGTTCATGGTGGAAAATTACCAGCCACGGCAAGGGGTAACAATGGCTCGCCACGACGATTATTGGCGCGGCGAGCCCATTATCGAGCAAATTGATTACCGTTTTATGTCAGAGAGCAACCCGCGTGAGCTCGCATTACGCGCTGGAGAAGTTCACGCAATTGATATTCCGGCAGACCAAAATTGGGTCGACAGGCTACGTAATGAAGGTTTCGAGGTCGATCTTACTGCGCCCGCTAACATGTTTATGATAATGTATAATATGAGTCGTGAACCCCTCGACGACATCCGTGTGCGCCAAGCCTTGTCCCATGGAATTGATCGTCGGGAACTAATTCAGTTCCTGGGCGAGGATGTCGCTACGCCTGAAACCAGTCCACTCGCCGAAGGTTATGTGGGTCACACGACGGATATCCCGCAATACGATTACGATCCCGATCGCGCCGCAGAGCTCCTAGCTGAGGCCGGGTACGAAGATGGCCTCGAATTCGAGATGGTGATCAGCAACTCGAACATATACCTGCCGCCAATGCAGGTATTGCAGGAGCAATGGCGTCGAATTGGTATCGACGTAAGCCTAGACGTTGTCGATCATCCTACCTACCACAGCATGATTCGGGATAACGTCAATCCGATCGTAATTTATGGAGCGTTTCGCTATCCGCTGACAGGTACCGTCTATTTGACCCAGTTCTATCATTCTGATTCGGCTATCGGAACAGACACAGCCGTCACCAACTTCACCCACTATGGTCAAATACTTGATGGAATTGACGATCTGATCGAGGAGGCCCAGTTCGAACTTGATGTCGACCGACAGATAGAGCTTTGGGAAGAGGCTCAGTACCGTATTATGGAAGATGCGATCGTTCAGCCTTTGTTCGTACGCAATTACGCGCTTGCACGTAGTCCACTGCTCGACCTGGGCCACGAACAGAAAAGCTATTCTTTCTATTCGTTCACCCACGAAACGCAGTTGCTGGCAGAATAACGACAATAGGTAGCGCGGATCCATATCCGCGCTACCGGCTCGACGGTATACGCCGACCAGCGTACGCATTCCGATCTTCATCCTGATAGCGGTAGGCTTATGCGCATCTATGTATTCAAGCGCGTCCTCTCGGCACTGTTCGTAATGTGGGCAGTCGCAACTATCGTTTTTTTCGCCATGCGGGTTATTCCATCAGATCCTGCAATGGTCATGCTGGGCGATCACGCGAGCGATGCCGCATTAGAGCGTTTTCGGGAGCAGCTTGGCCTGAACCGCCCCCTACTGGGGCAGTACGGAGCTTTTCTCAGTGAGCTAGTTCGTGGCAACCTCGGTACTTCCACCATAACCGGAAGGTCTGTTGCGAGAGAGATTGCCACCGCCTTCCCCTACACATTAAGTCTTGCCCTTGCGTCCATGGTGGTTGGGGCGGTCATAGGCATTCCCTTAGGGGTGTGGACGGCGCTGCATAGGAACAGCGTTTCCGACTATGCCGGCAGAATATTTGCTCTGATCGGATTCTCGTTCCCCGCATTCTACTTGGCGGTTATTTTGCTGCTCATCTTCTCACTGCAACTAGGGCTCTTTCCGATCGTCCACACACCAGACGCGGATGCCGGAATTGTGCGCCATTTGCACCTTCTCGTCCTTCCATCGGTCAGCCTGGGATTGATTCAGGCTGGGTTCATAACGCGTCTTACGCGATCCAGCATGCTCGAAAATATCAACTCGGATTATGTCAGAACCGCATATTCAAAAGGTCTCGCCGACCGTGTGGTCAATTTCAAGCATGTGCTGAGAAACATCCTAATTCCAGTTGTCACCGCTATGGGTTTATATACCGGTACGATTCTCGGCGGAGCCATCCTCACCGAAACAGTATTTAACCGTCCGGGGTTGGGGAAGCTGCTAATCGGTGCAATCTCGCAAAGAGATTACGCATTGATACAAAGCGGACTTATGGTATTTTCATTCATCATCGTGATCGTGAATCTGATGGTTGACATCATCTATACTGTGATTGACCCAAGGGTGAATTATGAGTGACCGACCCATAGACGTAAATTCCGACCAGGAGTCCGGGGCATTCGGCGATAAGGGTGTCGTAAAACGTGTTGCCCAATCAACATTAGCGGCATGGGAAATAGTAGCGCGGGATAAAACGGCGCTTGTCGCGATAACGTTCGTGTTTGTACTTTGTGTTATTGCCATATTTGCGCCGCTTCTAGCTCCATACGGCCCAACTGAGCAGTCGATGATTAACAGATCTCAAGGACCGAGTTCTGCATTCTGGCTGGGTACTGACGAATTTGGCCGGGACATATTTAGCAGAATAATTTATGCAACGCGCCCTGCAATAATTATAGGCGTATTGTCTGTACTATTTGCGATGGGTATCGGAGTGCCGATCGGAATAATTTCCGGATACTTAATGGGGTGGACAGACCGAATTACTTCGTGGTTTGTGGACATTATGCTATCGTTTCCGTCGCTACTTATGGCCTTAATGATTGTGACATTGCTCGGCTCAGGGCCACAGATCGTTGTCATCGCCATCGGTCTTTCGCAGATACCCTTGTTCATCCGCCTAGCGCGAAGTTCCACACTGGTGCTGAAGGGGCTGGATTATGTGAAGGCAAGCCAAACTTTTGGAGCCGGAAATATCAGAATCATGATCAGACACATTCTGCCGAACATTATAGGGCCTCTCATAATAATGGGTACGCTCAGCATAGCTGGTGCAATTCGCGATGAGGCAGCGCTAAGCTTTCTTGGGCTTGGGATTCAACCGCCGGCGCCCAGTTGGGGCAACATGATCCGAGACGGTATCAATAATATTATGCATTCGCCGTGGCTCGCGATATTCCCTGGTATTGCCGTTACAATTACCGTTCTTGCGTTCAATATGATCGGCGACTCTCTACGCGACATATTTGACCCGCGCGATATCGCCAGTCGCGCGCAAGGAAGCGACAAGGCCGGCAGCTAATACCCTTTGACTAACAACTTTATCCTAAGCTCAGGGAGATCGACTATGCGTATTGCGATATTGGGGATGTCTTTGGAATCGGTAAGCTTCTTACCGAATGAGTCGACAATAGAAGACTTTGAAAGATGCGCCGTGCGTGGCGATCAGATTGAAGCCCGGTACCGCAACACGAATACCGTAGTCGGCGGCTTCATTAAGATCCTCAACCAAGTGGGTTGGGAGCCGGTCGGCATAGTTCACACACAGCTCGGGGCCGCCGGTCCCTGCTCCGAAGACGCATTCGCCCGATATACGAATGAGATAGAAGAAGGGCTGGAGAAGGTCGCGGGCGAGATCGACGGCGTTCTATTGCATGTGCATGGCGCTATGACCACGCCGACCAGAACAGACCCCGATGCCGACATTACACATCTCGTACGCAAGGCTATTGGACCGGACATGCCGCTCGTAATGGCTCTCGATTATCACGCCAATCTGGACGAAAGAAGCATCTTGGGCGTCCATGGCTTCTTCGGGTATAGGAGGTCTCCGCATACTGATATGGGCGAAACCGGCGAACGGGCAGCCTCTTGCCTCGTCAAATATATCAAGGGCGAAATTGAGCCGGTCCTGGCTATCCGGAAACCGCCAATGATGATTCCAAGCATCTTCAGTGCAACGAATCTTCGGCCGCTTGCAGATGTGATGGAGGATGCTCGCCGGCTCCAAGAAACCTCCGATGAGTACGTGGATGTCTCGGTCTTCGCCGGTTTTAGCTACGCCGACGTGCCCAATTGCGGATTCTCGGTCGTCGTCACGGCGAACGCCCAGAACAAACAATCGGCCGATGAAGTGGCCGATGAATTTGCGGACAAAATTTGGAAGCTGAGACGCCAGATCGCCAATCCATTCCATGTATACGGGCTTCAGGAAGGCGTAACCGCCGCGATGACGAAGGTCAAAGATGCTGCGAAGCCAATCGTGATCCTTGAGCACGCCGACCGTCTGAACGACTCTACTTATGTCCTCAGAGAGCTTCAGAAACAAGGAGCGCGTAACGCTGCGGTACCATTCCTATGGGATCCAGAAGCAGCCGCGGAAGCTGTTGCTTCAGGAGTAGGCAGCATTGTCGAACTAGCAGTCGGAGGAAAATCGTGTGACCGTGCCGGCGGTCCAGTGACGTTGAAAGGCGAAGTACTGTGGGCCGGTGATCTCGTCTACAAAGTATCCGGACCGATGGATAATGGCAATACGATCAATCTCGGAGCGACCGCAGTAATAAACGCGGGCGGCATTGTGGTCAGTATAACAACTTACAGCAAGAGTGCCATAGACGAAGATTGCTTCAAAGCGTTCGGATTGAACGCCATCGACTTCGATATCATCGTGCTGCGATCCAAAACACACTTCCGCGCCGTCTATGAGCCGCTGGCAGACGAGATTCTGGTCATCGATACGCCTGACTGGGGACCAGCAGATTTAAAAACGCTTCCATACCAGCACGTTAAAACAGGCGACCTGTATCCGTTCGCTGACAGGGCAGAGCGCTAGCAGCGCCCAACTCAGCCAAAATGGCAGACCATCACCAGCCAACATGGAGCGGTCTTCCTAGCCTGCAACGTCATCTTCATAGGCATGAAAGCGCCGCAACTGTTCTTCATTACGGGCAATGCTGTCGATTGCATTCTGCCCACCCTTAACGACAAGCATGGCGATTAATACATGCACAAGGGTTGTTGCAGGTACGGTCGTATGAAAGAGAGATGGACCATAATTCGAAACCGAAAGCACATGAGATGCCAGACGAGCAATGCGCGACATATTTGTATCGGTGATCAGAATCACCTGCGCGTCGTGTTCGGCAGCGAATTCAATGGCATGTACCGTCGCCGAAGTGTACGGGGCAAAGGTCACCGCAAGAAGCGCGTCTTCCGGTCCGATCGAGCGCAATTCGTCTCCAAAGGTGCCCCCGCTACCGTGCACCAGATGGACATTGGGACGCACCATACCGCAGGCATAGGCAAATTGGAAGGCCGGGGGATGACAACTGCGAAGTCCGATAACGAAGAGTTTTCTTGCACTTTCCAGAAGATCGATGCACGCGGCTACGTTGTTGGAACTGAGGGACGTGCGCAGCCCCTCCAAGTTGGAGGCTTCCTGGTCCAGAATATGCCCAACGATTTTGCTGGCGGAGCCCAAGTGCTGAAGATCGCGGGCTCTATTGAGAAATCGTTCATTGCCTCGAAACCACTCCCTGAATTCCTTCTTCATGGGATTGTAGGCCGAGTATCCGAGAACTTTTGCAAGACGAACCATTGTCGACGGATGGACGTTGGCATCTACGGCAACGTCACGCATCGAGTAAAGCGCAACATCGTCAGCGTGCGCCATTAAATGAGTTGCTGCCTTCTTAAGGCGTGGCGGCAAAGTCAAATAGCAGGATTCCATTCTACTGGTGAAACTCGGTGGAGCGTCCGTCATAGTATATCCTTGGTCATCGATTCGTTATCGACAGTGGAATCTGGGTGTATAATATATACTGTATGCCACGATACGTTCAAGGCCTAACCTATGTAGAATTATTGGTCACTCTGCGTTATGTTATAACAACGGTGATTGTGATATAGGGGAAGAAAAATGAGATTGGAAGGCAAGAATGATCATATGAGCACGTTATTATCCGTGCATAACCTATCTGTTGATTTTGAAAAAGATGGTTCTAGGACCAGCTTGGTTGAGAATATCTCTTTTGAACTTATGGAAGGAGAGGTTTTTGGCGTTGTTGGCGAATCAGGTAGCGGAAAAAGCATTACAGCGCTATCTTTGATGAGGTTATTGCCGAATGGAGCAAGTGTTTCCAGCGGATCCGTTGCGTTGGGTAGGTGCGATGTATTGGAAATGAGTGATGCGGAACTCCGTCGAGTACGGGGGAATGAAATATCCATGATCTTTCAGGAACCCATGACATCACTAAATCCGGTGTTTACTGTAGGCAATCAGATCATGGAATCGCTGAGGCTGCATCAGGGCCTCAGCCGCCGCGCGGCTAGAGAGAGAGCAATCGATCTCCTAGGTTTGGTCGGTATTCCTTCACCGCGTAGGCGCATTGATGAATATCCTCACCAACTTTCCGGTGGGATGCGGCAACGCGTCATGATCGCGATCGCGCTCGCGTGTGATCCGAAGATCCTAATCGCGGACGAACCAACCACCGCGCTTGATGTCACAATACAAGCTCAAATACTCGAGCTGTTGCGTGATATTCAGGAACGCTTGGGCTTGGCGATCATTCTTATAACGCACGACTTGGGAGTGGTTGCCGAGTTCGCCGACCGGATCATGGTGATGTACGCCGGGCGGGCGGTTGAGATGGCGTCAAGCGCTGAAATATTCAACAGTCCCTCTCATCCTTACACGAAGGGCCTGCTAGCTAGCATACCGCCGCTGGATGAGGATGTCGTGCGATTGAAGACGATCGAAGGTACGGTTCCCAGCCCGCAGAATCTTCCAAAAGGATGCCGCTTCCACCCGCGGTGCCCGGCGGCGCGTGATGCATGTACCCAGATCGACCCGCCGTTGATGGCGTTGAAATGCCAGCACCAGACAGCATGTATAGCGCCATTTGGCTATACAGTGCCGTCTAAAAATGCGTTTGAGCCGGAGCGATAAAATGGCGGAAGAACTCGTAAATGTTCAAGGTCTTGCAAAATATTTTCCCACGGGAGCGTCCGACATATTCGGCCGTCAACACGAAGTAGTCCAAGCGGTTGATGGGATCGATCTGACCATTCGCGAGGGAGAAACTCTTGGGTTGGTTGGAGAGAGCGGCTGCGGAAAATCAACCGTAGGCCAACTTCTGGTGCGGTTGCTTGACCCCACGCGCGGCCGCATTCTGTTCGACGGCGAAGATATAGCGACACTTCAAGGTCGGGAGCTAAGACACAGGCGTAAGAATTTTCAGATAATCTTCCAAGATCCTTATTCATCGCTGAATCCTCGGATGCGGGTGGACGCGTTGATCCGGGAACCTATGGACATCGCGGGGCTGGATCGCCACACCCAGAACAAGAAGCTCCACGAACTTCTCAACGTCGTCGGACTTGCCACTCATCATGCAACCCGATTTCCTCATGAATTTTCGGGAGGACAGCGCCAGAGAATTGGGATTGCTCGGGCTCTCGCTCTCAATCCGCGCTTCGTCGTGTGCGACGAAGCTGTTTCTGCGCTGGACGTTTCGATCCAGTCGCAGGTCGTAAATCTCCTAAAGGATCTGCAAAGTCAATTCGGGTTAACATATCTTTTTGTTGCGCATGATCTGAGCGTGGTGCGACATATCTCCGACCGTGTCGCCGTAATGTACCTTGGTCAGATCATGGAAATCGGAGATAAGAAGACCGTTTTCGCGAATCCTCTGCATCCCTATACGCGTGTACTATTGTCGGCCATTCCGAGGGCCCGGGTTGGAGCGCCTCGAGAACGGGTTGTGGTGAAGGGTGATGTGCCGAGCCCCATCAATCCGCCGACGGGATGCCGGTTCCACACTCGATGCCCATATGCGAGGGAGCTTTGCAGAACCACTCAGCCACCACTGATTCCGATCGACGAGGGACGCATGTCGGCGTGCCACTTAGTGCCGTCCGGAATGACACAGTTCGATCCGGACGGCGTTGCACAGACGCTTCCCCTTGATCAAGCTCAGCCGCTTAGAGCGTAAGCGGTGCCTGCGGCCCATGGTATTATGGGGTTGACGGCGCTTTGTAGTTCCAGGGCACCATAGAGTGCAGGTTATCTGCGTCTCTGAGAACCTGCTCTTACGTATCCGCCGTCCTCCTCATGGGGCATCGAATTGCAAACAAATGGATAGCGGCGCCAGAGATCAACGGATAACCAGCGCACGCAAATACGATCGATGGCCTTTCAGGGGAAGGCTAGGATCGGGCGCGACGTGAACTCGGTGCCGTTGTCGCTAATCTGCGGCCCCATCGCGGCTTCACGATTTGGCTCTGCCAGCGTGGCGTTTCTTCAGCCTCTCATACACGGCCGGTCACGGCGAGCATTTCGGAGCTCCAACAGCCGGCGTCGGCCAACGTGACAAGTCGATCTGGCGCCGCATGCCCCACGTCGGGATGCCTGCGTACCACTTGGCAGCGTTTTCACGCAGCACTGGCCCTGAATACCCGTGCCCACGGTCATCGGCGCCAGATCCTCGCTCACCTCTGTCAGATGGATATCAACCCATAGTTGACCGCGTTATGCCGTTCTGCAGGGTGTAAGCGGTGCCTGCGGCCCACGGTATTATGGGGTTGACGGCGCTTTGTAGTTCCAGGGCAACAGTTCGTCGATCCGGTTCTTTGGATGCCCCTCTGCGAGCGCTTCGAGCGTGGCCTTCAGGTAAGCATAGGGATCGACGCCGTTCATTTTGGCCGTTTCGATGAGCGAGGCGATGCGGCCCCAGGTTCGGCCGCCTTCGTCATGCCCGGCGAAGAATGCGCTCTTCGCAGGCAACGAGATCGGCGCCGAAAACTGGGCCATGCTCGCCTCGCTGGTCGCCACCTGCAAGATGTCCGATGTGAACCCGGTCGACTACATCGCCGCCACCCTCCGCGCCATCCTCGACGGTCATCCCAAAAAGGCCATCGAAGACCTGATGCCCTGGCACTTCGATCAGCCGTCAAGCCTTGCCGCATAGGGGAGCGCCGTCGCGCTTACATTCGTTGACGTCGTAGTGATCAATTGCCCAACCCGGTCGTATCTGAGTTCGGTTTGGCATCTTGGGAACCGGCTTGCCAATCGCGACGTTCGCCCACTCTGGTGCAGTCATGGTGCAGTAACCAGTAGAACAATACGACAACATACGCGCCAGACAGCACAAAAAAACCGCAGATTTCCGCGCTTTCGCATTTGCCCGCAGTGGATGCCCCATTCCGGCTTGCCGGTCACCGGCGGCCAGCGCCAGTGCTTCTGGTACCACAAGACGGCCGTCGGCCACGCATCAGGCGCGGATGTCGAGACCGACATCACATGGCACGGTGACAGGGCTGCCCACTTTGTCAATTCGATGATGAGTCAGGGGGCCGTTCTGATCGACCCGACCGGCGTCGTCGCCATGCCCAGCGCGGAATCATGATCGTCGGCCATTCGCCTGCCCAGTTCGAACCCGGATCCGGAGCGACCATGAGCTATCTCGATGACCGACTGAGCGTCCTTGCCTATGCCAACGGGTTTACCCTCTGGCATTTCAAGCCCGATGCGGCACAGGCCGACCGCCACCGCACGCTCGACGAATATCTCGCCAGCGCCGGTGAAATCCTGCGGTCGAACGATCTGATCGTCGTTGACCCCGTGAATGCGGATGATCCGGCAGAAACCGACCCGACGGGTGGCGGCATCTTCCGGGTCCGCGTCGCCAGGCGCGCCGAGGTCCGGACCGACGCCCTGTTCTGATCCGCGTCCCTGCAAACTACCGGAATCCCCGTCCCGAGACACGCTCCTGCGCACCAGTCCACCGGGCAGGGATTCCGGTTCCGGCCGGCGAAGAACGGCAACAATATGGGGAGACCGCCCGTCATGGCCTTGTCCGCCGTTGCCCTGTGTTCCAGGGCACTCCTGAAGCTGGGTGCTGAAGCGATTTCCAGCTTCAACGATTCCGCCGCCGAAGCGGAGATCGCGTCGGCACTCTATGCCCCGGTGCGCGATGCCCAGCTTGCATCGCATCCGTGGCGTTTCGCCACGACATATCTGAAGCTCAATCGCCTGCCGACGGCGCCGGCCGCGGGATATCCATACGCTTATCAGCTTCCGGACCGTTTTCTGCGGGCGGTGGGCCTTGGCAGCGGCAGCAGCAGGGCCGACACCGAGCCGTTCGCGATCGCCGGCCGTCAGTTGCTGGCCGAACATCCGTCGCCGGTGTTGACCTATATCTATCGCCCCGACGAAGAGGACACGCCGTCCTATTTCGACCAGGTGATGATCGCGCGGCTGGCGGCGGAATTCTGTCTTTCGCTGACCGAAAGCCCGACGCGGGCGCGGATGCTGGCCCAGGCCGCCGATGACGAAATCCGGCGCGCCCGTCAGATCGATAGCCAGCAGGCGACGACGCAGGCGATCCGGTCGTTTCCGCTGATCGAGGTTCGCGCCGGCTGGACCGGAGGCCGGTAATGCGAATCCGCCATCTTCAATCGAACTTCACTGGCGGCGCAGTCACGCGGAATCTGCTGGGCCGCGGCGATCTGCGGGCCTTCGGCAATGGCGCGGCGCGGCTTCGCAATGTCTTCATCCAGCCGACGGGCGGCATCGTCCGGCGTGGCGGTTTGCGGTACGTCGAGGGATTGGGCGGCCCGGCACGGCTGGTTGCCTTCGAGTTCAACATCAAGCAGCACTACCTGCTCGCCTTCACCGACGGCGAAGTGTCGATCTTTCGCGGCGGCGCGCTGATCGCGACCGTGGCGACGCCCTGGTCGGGCGAGGACCTGTTCCGGTTCTCGTGGACGCAAAGCGCGGATACGCTGCTCGTGTGCCATCCCGATCATCCGCCGCGCCGCCTGATACGCGACGATGCAGAGAACTGGTCGCTGACCCAATGGCCGGTGAAGCGCGACGATCACTATACCGGGCCCTTCAAGCGGTTCGCCGACCCCGACGTCACGCTGCGCGGATCGTCGACGACGGGAACCATGTTCCTTTACGCCAGCGTGCCCTTGTTCACACAGGGCCATGTCGGCGCCCATTTCCGTTTGCGGGGCCGGGAGGTTCGCGTGGTCAGCATCATGAGCGCGACACGGGCAACGGCCGAGGTAATCGATACACTGCATTCGCGCTATGCGACGGTGGATTGGGACGAGGCGGCCTGGACAGAGGCGCGCGGCTGGCCGGCCACCGTCACGTTTCATCAGGACCGCCTGGTGGTCGGCGGTTCGCGGGACATGCCGAACAACCTGTGGATGTCCCGCTCGGGCGACATCTGGCATTTCGGCCTTGGCGACGGGCTCGACGATCAGGGCATCGATTTTCCGATCCTGTCCGATCAGGTCAACGCGATCCGGGCGATCTTTTCCGGCCGGCACCTGCAGGTTTTCACCTCGGGCGCCGAATGGATGGTGACCGGCGATCCGGTCACGCCGGAACGGGTGCAGATTCGCCGGCAGACGCGCATCGGCTCGCCGACATCGCGTTTCGTGCCGCCGCGCGACGTCGAAGGCGCGACGCTGTTCGTTTCCCGGGAAGGCGGGCAGATCCGCGAGTTCCTCTACGCTGATGCCGAACAGGCCTATCGCTCGACCGATCTGGCGCTGCTGGTGCGCGATCTCGTGGGTCAGCCGATAGATCAGGATTTCGATCCGGTCCGGCGCATTCTGTTCGTCGTGACGGCGGATGGCCGCATGGCGCTGTTGACCGCCTATCGAGAAGAGCAGGTGACCGCCTGGACGGAACTGGTGACGGACGGCCTCGTTCAGTCGGTCGCCGTGGTCGCAGGTGACGTTTATGTGGCGGTGACCCGGGCCGGCGGCACGTCGATCGAGGTCATCGACGACACCGTCCTGCTCGACAGTTTCCTGCGCGGCATGGCAAGCGATCCGGTGCATCGGTGGTCGGGTCTTGGACATCTGGAAGGCAGGACCGTGCGGGTGCTGGCCGACGGCGTCGATCGGGGGGCGCATCAGGTGATCGACGGTGCCGTGGAACTGGATATTGCCGCGCGCGACGTTTTGGTGGGGCTACCCTATGCGCATGAGATCGAACCGCTGCCGCCTTTCCTGCCTCAATCGCAGGCTGGCGGGACCGGCGCCGCCATGCGGCCGGTGCGCACGATGTTCCGCCTGATCGATACCGCATCGCTCATGCTCGACACCGGCGGCGGCGTGCGTGACGTCCCCTTGCGCCGAATGGGTGCGGGCACCGGCTTCGACGCGCCACCCTCCCTGTTTACCGGCGACCGGACGGTCCGCCATCTGGGCTGGCGCCGGCGCGCGACCGAAGCGCATTGGCGCATCGAGCAGGATACGCCGCTGCCGTTCGCTCTCTTGTCCGTCACCACAGAACTGAAGGTCAATGACTGATGGGTGCTATCGTTACCGCCGCCAATATCCTGAACGGTGTTGCCACCGGGATCTCGATGGTCAATCAGGCGATGGAGCCGCTGCGCCCACCGCCGCCGGATCCTTCCCGCCAGACCGAAGCGATGATTGTCGACGACAATCACCATGCCCGGACCCAGGCGCAGTCCGAGGTCGATGCGCTGGAACGGCAGCGTGCCGATGACGCCAAGCGCAAGAAAGATGCCGTCCGCCGCGCCGTTGCGGCGCGCCGTGCCCGGTTCGGCGCTCAGGGCGCGCAGGCCGGCGACGGCTCCGGCGAAGCCGTTCTGCTGGGTGTGATCGACGATGGCCTGGTCGAGCGCGACGCCCTGGCCCGCACCACTGCGGCCCGGATCGGCGACGTCAACAACCGGCTGGCTCATGCTCATCGCAGCAACCTTCTGCAGCGCCAGCGTCTGCAGACCCAGCGATCACTCAAAGCCTACAACAGCCAAAGCGGCTATTTCTTCTGACGCGGAGCCGTTCATGGAATCCCATCTTCAAGTCCCCGCCGTGCGTCCGCGCATCCAGTACATTGCCGATGGCGCCCAGACGGTCTTCGTCTATCCGTTCCCGGTCTTCGCCGCAGAGGACCTGGACGTCTATCGCAATGCCGCGCGGATCGACGACGGCTATTCGGTCGAGGGCGCCGGCAACAGTGACGGTGGACGCGTCGTGTTCCAGTCGGCTCCGGCGGCAGGCGAGCGTGTCACCATTCGCCGCCGCATGCGCATCCGCCGAATGACTGATTTCCTGCAGGGCAGTGACATGCGCGCGGACAGCTTCAACGATGAATTCGACCGGCTGACGGCCATCACCCAGGACCTGTCAGATGCGCTGGACCGCACCATTCTGGCCCCCGTCCACGAGGACTCCGGCACCTTCGTTCTGCCGGGCCGCGATGTTCGCCGCAACAAGGCGCTGGTTTTCAATGATGCCGGCGATCTGACCGTTTCCGAAACCACACCGACGGCCGGCGAAACGGATGGTGGCGATAATGCCGGAGACGATTCCGGCGGGGACCACGCCCCCGACCCGCCACCGGAACCCGACCCCCCGGATGCCGCAGCAGTGGGCTATGCGCCTGCCCATGACGGGGCGGTCGAACGACCGGTGGCGGATCGCCTGGGCGAACGCGTATCGATCCGCGATTTCGGCGCGGTCGGCGACGGATCCGGCGACGATACGCCGGCCTTTCTCGCTGCGTTGGCGGCGGCGCCCGTCGTTTACGTGCCAAGGGGCGAATTCCGGGTAACTCAGCCGATCCCCCTTGAAAGCGGGCACTCCATCGTAGGGCAGGGGCCGTCGAGCCGGCTGGTACGTACCGGCGGCGGCGTTCTGATCGACATACGCGGCAGCCGATGCCGGGTCGCCGGTTTGATGCTGTTCAGCGGCGATCCGGCCATCCGGGCACTGGCCGACGGGCGCGACATCGACGACCCCGTGATCGAAGACGTGATGATCGAGGGGGGCGGAGCCGGCATCATTCTGGAGGCGGTGAGCCCGCATCGCTGCCATGGCGCGCGCATTTCGGGCCTTCGCACGGCGGGGGGAAGCGGTCCCGGCTTGTGGCTGGCGGGCGCCTACGCCGCTGCACCGTCTTTCGTGACGGTGCGCGATGCGATGCTTGTGCCATTGCCGGACAGTGCCGGCCCGGCTCTTCAGATCGAGTTCGCAGGAGAAGGCGTGACCTTGTCCGGCCTTGTGGCGGCGGCGCCGACGGATTTGCCTGCCATAAGGCTGGGGCCGGGGGCGCGGGGAATCGTGCTGACCGGCATTGTGACGCGGCGGGACGACGATGCCCCTCATATTGCCATGCACGCCTATGCGTCGGGCAATCTGATGGTTCATCATCGCCGCCAGGGGCCGGGATCGGCGCTCGCCGGGGCCGGACACGACGGCATGACCGTCGTGAGCGGCGTGGACGCGGCAACGGTCATACCCGAACTCGCCGCGACCGGGTGGCGTCACCACGAACCCCAGATCCTGGCGCCGGAGAGCGGAGTGGTGACATTGGATGCCAGCCGCAGTCTGCACCTGATAGATGCCACGGCCGGCGAGATCTCTGCACGGCTGCCCTATCCCAGCACATGGCCGGGGGCGGTGCTGACCGTCAAGAAGGTCGATACCACCACAGCGCCCGTGATCGTGACCAACAGGGTCGGTGGCGGGCCGGATGGACGGGCCGTGTACCTGGCCGACCGGTTTGACGCCGTGACCATGGTTTCCGACGGCGGCACCTGGCGGGTGACCGCCGGCGGTCGTCCCGGGGCCCGCTGCGTCCGGCGTGAAGCCGAGCCGGGTGAGACGCTGCCGCTCGATGCCGATGTCTATCTGCTGTCGGCGCCGTCGTCGACGCCGGGGCTGATTTCGTTGCCCAACGCCGCCGACGAACGCGCGGTCGGCCGCCGCGTAACGATCAAGATGGCGGGCGGCGGCGCGATGGGGCTTGCGATCTCAGAGCAGGACGGACCCGGACCCGACGGCGCCGATCTTTACCTGATGGAAGCCGGTGACGCCGCCACCATCGTCAGCGACGGCCAGGGCTGGGCCATCATCGCCCGCGTCTGAGCATTTTCAACCCAACGGCGACCAGACAGGAATAACAATGACAACGATTGATTTCGAGGGGTTCTGGGCCGACGAGGCGGCATTGCTGCTTGAGGCCGCGCCGGACCTGATCGTCCGCGCGCGAACCCATCTCGTCGACCTTGCGTTGACCGATCCCGATCTTTCCAGCGCCAAGGCAGTGAAGGAGCATTATGCCGCGTGCAAGCAGATACAGGCCTATTACGAGGGCCTGTTGAAGATGCTGCGCGCGATTTCGGCGGAGCGTGGGGGCGTCGAAGAAACAGAAGATATGGGCCGGGTCCTCCGGGAGATCGACGCCGAGCTTGAGGCCCTGCCGAATTACGAGGACGAGGCCGGAGACGACGCCGACGCTGGTGCCGGTGAGGACCGGTGATGCCGGCTGCTCGACAGACAGCGCTGGGGTTCCCCCAGTTTGTTGTCTGGTGGAACCGATTGCAGGGGCAGTCGACGCCGGCCCATCACAAGCAGATCGCGCAATGGCTGGAGCGGCGGTGGCGGGCCGGCGATCGCCATTTGCTGCTGATGGCCTTTCGAAACTCCGGAAAATCCACGCTGGTCGGCCTGTTCGCAGCCTGGCTGCTGTTCGATCGCAGCGATCACCGCATTCTCGTGCTGGCGGCCGACTTGTCGCTGGCGCGCAAAATGGTGCGCAACGCCCGGCGGATCATCGAACGGCACCCGGCGGTCCGGCATCTGCGGCCTCGCCGTGCCGATCAATGGGCGTCGGATCAGTTCACTGTCGCGCGCCGGTCGGAACTGCGCGACCCGTCGATGCTGGCGCGCGGCGTTTCGGCCAACCTCACGGGCAGCCGCGCCGATATCGTGATCTGCGACGATGTGGAGGTCCCCAACACCTGCGACACGGCCGTCAAGCGCGGCGACCTGCGCGCACGCCTGAACGAGGTGGACTATGTTCTGAGCCCGGGCGGACTGCAGCTCTATGTCGGGACACCGCACACATATTATACGTTATACGCGCGACAGGCGCGGGTCGAAGCGGGCGAGGATGTGCCGTTCCTCGACGGCTTCGATCGTCTGGAAGTCCCGCTCGTGCTGCCCGATGGGCAAAGCGCCTGGCCGGAACGATTCGACGACCGGACCATCGATCGCATCAGGCGGCGCACCGGCGGTAACAAGTTCGAAAGCCAGATGCAGCTTCAGCCGGTGAACATCGCCGACAGCCGTCTCGATCCAGACCGCCTGCGGTGTTACGAGCAGGATCTGGTGTACCACGAGGCCTCGGGGCAGGCGCGCCTGGCACTGGGCGATACGCGGATGGTTTCCGCCAGTTGCTGGTGGGACCCGGCTTTCGGCGCCGGCCGTCGGGCCGACGGCAGTGTCGTTGCGGTCGTTTATGCCGACAGTGACGGCGGCCTTTATCTCCACCGCATCTTGTGGCTGAACGCGACAGAGGCCCCGGAAATCACGGAAGACGAAGCGACGCGGCAGTGCAGGGGGGTGGTTCGGCTGGCCGACGAGCTGCATCTGCCCTCGGTGGCGGTTGAAACCAACGGTGTCGGGCGATTCCTGCCCAGCCTGCTGCGCCGGGTCATAAAGGAAAGTAATCTGAAAGTTTCCGTTCGGGAAATCACCAGCCGGAAGCCAAAGGATGTCAGAATTCTTGAGAGCTTTGATGCACTACTTGCCGCCGGCGCGCTCTGGGCTCATCGGTCGGTCTGGGATACGCCGTTCATCAACGAGATGCGCGAATGGCGGCCCGGCGCACAGAGGGGGCACGACGACGGCCTGGACGCCGTCGCCGGTGCCCTGTCGCTGGAACCGGTCCGCCTGAAACGCAGCACCGGGCCGAAAGCGCGGCCTGATCGGCATTCCCCCGATTGGCGCCCCGGTATTGCTCAGCTTCCGGCCGCGGCCGGGCCGGGCCGGCGTTAGCGCGCCGGTCCGGAAATCATGGCCTGATACACGCGGAAGGCGACTGAGACCGATACCCCGCCGGCCCTCGCGCCCTCGGCCAGCATTGCGGCCGAGGGTTTCGCCGGAACGGGGACCGATCGAATGTCCTCGTCCCGCCGGCTCGAGTCGCGATTCCCGCTCATGGTGGAGATCGTTCCCAGGTTCGTGTCCATTCCGGAAACACCTTTAGACTATTGTGCCGCGTGCCATCGACGAGCCGAACGGCATGAAAGTGACAGTTTGGGCGATCTGCGACGCCCGTGCTTCTCGTTAACCGAGTTTATCAGCAATAAAGTTAAAATGCATAGAATAATGTTGTCTTGACGTATGTTTGGCCCTTCCCTTGCCGCGAGTCCAGACTCTTGCCCGCCGGGTTGACCCTTCGGGCCCGAGGGCGCATAAACCCGGCAGGCGACCGGGCACCGATTGTGCCGGTCCCGCTTGCACAATCCAGACGGGAAGCTTGAATCATGCCCCGATCCGAAGACAGCAGTGACAATTCAGCGCCGGTTTACAAGATCATGAGCCGGTCGGAATGGACCGACGCCGCCGATCAGGGTGTATTTCGGGGGGCGGCGATCGATCTGACCGACGGCTTCATCCATCTATCCGCAGCCGGACAGGTTGCAAAAACGGCGGCGCTGCACTTCGAGGGACAGGAAGATCTGGTGCTGGCCGCGGTCGATCCCGGCGCGCTGGGCGATGCGCTGGTCTGGGAGCCGTCGCGCGGCGGGGACCTTTTTCCGCATCTCTACGGCCATCTTCCCGTCGCGGCGGTGATTTCCGCCGATCCCATGCCGCTCGGCCCCGACGGTGTGCATCGGCTTCCAGGTCTGCCCTCAGCACCGGAAGCCGGGGACAAAACCGGGGACAGGAATTGACCCAGTTCGACCCGGCCGGGCGGGAGACCCGCCGATGATGACATGGGCGCTGCGGCAATTGCCGCCGGAATCGGCACATCGCGCCTCGATCACCGCTCTTAAATGCGGGGCTGCGCGCGTATTAAAGCTCCGACGACCCCGTGCCAGCGAGGCGGACGGCGCGCTCGCGACGACGGTCGCCGGACTGAAGCTCGCCAACCCGGTCGGGCTTGCTGCCGGTTTCGACAAGAATGCCGAGGTCGTGGCACCGATGTTCGATCTGGGTTTCGGCTTCGTTGAAGTCGGGACGGTGACGCCACGGCCGCAGGCGGGAAACGAAAAGCCCCGGCTGTTTCGGCTGAGCGCGGATCGGGCAATCATCAACCGGATGGGCTTCAACAACGACGGCGCGGCGCGCGTGGCGGGACGCCTCGCGGCGCTGCGCGAACGGCACCCCACCCTGCCGGGACCGGTGGGGGTCAATCTGGGCTGTAACCGTGGCACCGACGATCCGGTCGCTGACTATCGTGTGGGCGTCGAGACTTTCGCCGATCTTGCGGATTACCTGGTGATCAACGTTTCGTCGCCGAACACGCCGGGACTGCGCGCATTGCAGGCAGCCGACAGTCTCCGTCGGCTGCTGGGTGCCGTGACCGAGGCTCGCGATGCCCGCAGCCGGCGCGTGCCGGTTTTCGTCAAGATCGCCCCTGATCTGGATGCGGCCGATATCGAAGCGCTGGTTGCGCCCTTGCTGGACAGCGGTGTCGACGGCGTTATGGCGACGAATACAACGACCGATCGTCCACGGTCGCTGAAGGCGCCGGAGCGGGTGGAGACGGGCGGGCTGAGCGGCCGTCCGCTGGCGGCCATCGCAGGCCGGGTGCAGGGGCGGCTTGTCGGCGCCTTGGGTGGCGCTCTGGGAAGCAAGTTGCCGGTGATCGGCGTTGGGGGCATCGCAAGCGGCCGCGATGCCTATGACCGCATTGCCGGCGGTGCTGCTGCCGTCCAGCTTTATTCGGCCCTGGTTTTCGAAGGTCCGGGACTGATCCGGTCGATGCGCGGCGATCTGGCTGATTTGCTGCGCACGAATGGCCATGCGACCGTCGCCAATGCCGTCGGCGCGCGCTGGGGCGTCGTCGACGCCGCCTGACGGTCGGTAATGCTTCCCGGTAACGCTACGTGGTTAATTCGGTGTCAATAACTGCGGCCCATAGTGCGTCCGGCAGCCGATCGCTGCTGCGATATGGGAACCGGTTGATGACGTTGAACGAGCATGTGCGCTGGATTGCCGCCTATGTCCTGGGCGGGGCGGGGCTGGCGATTCTGGCGCCGTTTCTCTCGGTAGCCGTGACGCCGCCAGTAGGGGTCGCGCTTGGCGGGCTGGTGGTGCTCGGCGGAGCCCTCGTCCACGATATCTCTGCCCGGAATCGCCGCGAACGGCGGATCGACGACTTCCTCGACCGGGTGGAACTCGACCAGACGGCGATACGCTCGGAAATGGACGATGTTCGCCGCGATGCCCGGTCGCTGGCTCGCGATTGTATCCGCAAACTCGAAGAAGCCTCCGCCGCTGGCGCAATGGAAGCCCTGCGCGCCGAAACCCGCGGCGAAATCCGCACGCTGCAGGCAATGGTCGACCGTGTGCTGGCCAGGGTCGAGCGCCAGCAACCGCCGCCGCCCGACGACGCCAGCAAGGCCGCGCCCAAACGGCCGAGCCGTCAATTGTGGCGGTCGCGCATCATCGAGGCCGAGGGCATGGCCGACGATGATCTGCTCGACCTGGTGCGCGACGCCGTGCGCTGTGACCGCATCGATCTGGCGCTGCAGCCGGTCGTCAGCCTGCCACAGCGCAAACTGCGCCATTATCAGGCCTTCGCCCATCTGCGCACCGGCGATGGGGCGATCATCACGCCGGAACAGTTCCGCCGCGTCGCTGACGGCGAGGAAACCGGCCGGCAGATCGACAATGTACTGCTTTTCCGGGTGGCGCAGCTGATTCGCGAAACAGTGCGCCGTCAGCGGGCGGTCGGTGTGTTCACGGGGCTGTCGCCTCGCTCGCTGTCTGACGGTGCATTCGTCGACGAGATGCTCGATTTCGTCACGGCCAATTCCGAACTTGCCGGCAGCATCGTTCTGACGCTGTCGGACTGTCCGCTGACATCGACCCAGCGCATTCTCGAACCCTATGGCGCACGGTTCCACGACGCCGGCATCCGTCTGGCGCTGGAGAATTTCGGCGGACTTTCCGACCTCGATGAAGGTGTGCTGACGGGACTGGGCGTTCGGTTTCTGAAAATGTCCGCACACCGGCTTCTGGCCGACGCCGAGAACGAGGGCATTACGCCCGACAGTCAGCATGGTGCCGGACCGTTCGATGACATGCGGGCCATGCTCGACCGGGTGGCCGCCGATCTGGTCGTCCACGATATCGACGACGAGCAGACGGTCATCAAGCTGCTGGACTATCCCATCGACTTTGGCCAGGGCGTGCTGTTCGGCGAGCCGCGGCTGCGATAGACCGCCGCGCAGCACCTTCGCCTTCCCGATCGCTCCCGACATCGATCGGGAGCCCCGAGCCGGATGAGCCCGGTTCGCGTCTTCCAACCCCCAGAGCCACCGCGCGAGGTCCCCGCTCAAGGCGGG
>NZ_JBFCVL010000013.1 GCF_040712075.1 Fodinicurvata sp. EGI_FJ10296 | reverse complement strand
CCGCTCGATCTCTTCCTCGGCAACTGTGTTTCTCGACACAGCATCCGCCCCTGCCTCCACCCCGGAGACGCGAAGCGTCATCCGGGGTCCACACGCTCCCCGAGAACTCTGACAGTGTGGGCCCCGGCTCTGCAAAGCAGCATTTCATGCTGCATTGCGTCCGGGGCAGGGGATTTTTTGCGGCGTCACCGCTCCATCTCTGCCCCGGAAGCGCGAAGCGCTGTCCGGGGCCGGCACGCTAAACGAGAACCATGATGGTGTGGAGTCGGCCCTTCGTCATACGCGCGCACCAGCCGTTTGGTTCCCTGCCCATGCATGCGAAAAAGGCAGGTCAACCAAGCGGTTTGCGCACACATTCCCTCCTTCTCACCGCACTGCGAAACGGCCAGATTTGACCGTCCGTCGGATGTCCAGAGCAGTGGCGATAACCGGACGATATGGGGCGCAGGTACGATAGTGCGGCCCGTCTCGTCGGTGCTACCCGCTCCGGGCGCCGTCATCGGCGTTTTCCAGACAATCTGGCGTTCCGGAGTGGGGTTATGGTCAACGAGTTTCGGACCCTGTTGACAGCGGTGGCGCCGTTGATAATCAGCGCGGGCGTCATGATCGTCGGGAACTCGCTTCTCGGTACGATGCTGACCGTGCGCATGGATATGGCCGACGTTCCGATCGATCGCATCGGTCTGGTCATGGCGCTGTTCTCGGTCGGATTCGTGGCCGGAACCCTGGTGTGCGAGCGGCTGGTATCGGCGGTCGGCCACATTCGCAGCTTTGCCGCCTTTGCGGCGATTGCGTCGGCCAGCGTCCTGATGCATGCGCTTTACTCGAACGACTTCCTGTGGATGGGGCTCAGGATGGTCACCGGGTTCTCCATCGCCTGTCTGCTGACGATCATCGAAAGCTGGCTCAACGCCAAATCCCCCAATGCACTGCGCGGCCGCGTGATGGGCATCTATATGACCGTCTTCTATCTGGCGGCGGGTGGGTCCCAGTTGATCCTGCTGGGATTCGATCCAGCGGGGTTCGAGCTTTTCGCCGTCGTGGCGATGATCATCAGCCTTTCGCTGGTTCCCCTGGCACTGACGCGATCGCAGAATCCGCCGGAAATCGTTTCAGATCGGCTCAGCCTGCGGGCGCTGGTCGCGATTTCTCCGCTGGGCGTTATGGGGTGCTTTGTCGCCGGTATCGTGATCAGTGCCTTCAATGCGCTTGCGCCCGTATATGCGCGGTCGATCACCGACACGACCGACTTTGTTGCCGTCATGATGACGGCAGCCATCATCGGCGGATTCCTGTTTCAGCTGCCGATCGGACGATTGTCCGACCACTTTGACCGGCGCACCGTCATCTTGTGGCTCAGCATAGCGGTAACGCTGATCGCATTCGCGATCGGGCTCGGGCGCGAGTTTCCGACATGGCTTATTCTGACGCTTGTCTTCGCCTTCGGTGGCATTGCCTATACCCTCTATCCGATCAGCCTGACCTATGCGAACGACTATCTGCAGCCGAGCCAGCTTGTGCCCGCGGCGGCCGGGTTGCTGCTGTGCTATGGCATCGGCGCCATCCTCGGCCCGATCGCGGGTGCGGCGGCGGTTCGGCCGTTCGGCATCTCCGGACTGTTCTTTGCAATTGCCCTTGCCGGTGCGATCATGGTCGTGTTCACCTTGTGGCGCATGCGTCGGCGCGTTGCGCCGGCGCTGGAAGATCAAAGTCACTATGTCGCGATCGCACCGACATCCGTGGCCAGCGAGCTCGACCCACGGTACGAACCCGAGGAGGGGATTCAGTTGGAATTCGATTTCGATTCGGTAGCCGGCGTCGATGCGCTTGACGCGCCTCCATCGGGTGATGCCGACCCAAAGGGTGACACTGGCCCAGACCGGCCAGCCGCGCTTGCGGTAGCGCGCGGGAATCCGGCACCGGGTGCCACCAAGGAGGCTGCTTGACCGTCACTGCCCTTACCGGCCCTTTTTACCTGATGCCGATCAACAGTCTGACGATGCTCGCTTTGCTGGGCGGTCTCGGCCTTTACGCAGGCGGCGTTGGCGGCGGCGTGGAATGGCGGATTCCGATCGGTCTCATAGCCGGGCTTCTCGGCGGACTGGTTGCTTTCATGCTGGGTGTGCGGATTCCGCACGCCGGCCTCGTGCTGTCGAGCATGGTGCTGATATCCGGGCTATTGGTCGCTGCCGTGCCCCGGGGGCCACAGATGCTGATGCTGGTCGGGGCTGTCGTCATCGGCGCTCTGGCCGGGCTGGCCGGCTTTATCGCCGTGCCAGTCGTGCTGCTGGACTGGGTGTCGCTGATCCTGGGCCTGATGCTGGCGGTCGCGGCGGGAGTGGGGTTGTCGGTGATCGTTTCGCAGGCGATGTCGTGGCAGGCGGTCCGGGGCATCGGTCTGGCGATAATTGCCTACGGCGCGGTACTACTGTTTTTCACGCCATGAACATCTTGCTGCCTTTGTGGGTTGGTAAACCATTTCCAGATAGATTGAGGCATCCCGCCGCGATCGGTCCGGCATCCACTGTGATGGGCCGAAAAATCTTGTAAGTTGGGTCCCATGACGATCAGACGCGACACAGCCGGTTTCCACCCTGCGGCTCCGTTCCGGGGGCCGACCGGCAATCGGTCAGGCGGTGGTCAGCGAATGCTTCGGGCCCTTGTGGTTTCCATTTGTACGGTGATTGCCGCGCCGGCGGCGCTGGCCGAGCAGACCACGTTCTTCCGCATTGGAACCGGGTCGATCGGCGGCACCTATTTTCCCATTGGCGGCGTCATCGCCAACGCCATCTCCAATCCACCCGGTTCGCCGGCCTGCGACCGGGGCGGCAGTTGCGGCGTTCCCGGACTCATTGCCATGGCGAGCGCGAGTGCCGGGTCCGTCGCGAACATCGAGAATATGGGGGCAGGCGTCCTTGAGAGCGGCCTTGTACAGGCAGACATTGCTCATTGGGCCGTAACCGGAACCGGTCTGTACGAAGGCAACGAAGAGTTCGCCGATCTGCGCGCCATCGCGCGTCTGTATCCTGAAATCGTCCATTTCGTGGTGCCGGCAGAGAGCGGCATCGAATCGGTTCGCGACCTGGAGGGCCGGCGTGTATCGCTTGGCGAATTGCGCTCAGGCACGCTGATCGATTCCCGTCTGGTCCTGGAGGCTCACGGCCTGACCGTCGACGATATCGAGGCGGTGTACATGCATGCGGAACCCGCCAGCGACATGATGGTGAACGGTGAACTCGACGCCTTTACCATCGTCGGCGGTGCACCGCTTCTGGCTGTCGAGGACATAGCGAGGCGGATGCCGATTCGAATATTGTCGATGGAACCGGAGGCTATCGACGCCCTGATCTCGGAAAACAGCTTCTTCACTCATGAGTCGGTCCGGGCCGACATCTACCCCGGTGTCGACGAATGGGAAAGCATTGCCGTCTCGGCGATCTGGGTCACCACGACCGATACCGATCCGGACCTCCTCTACGGGATCACCCGTGCACTGTGGAATCCGAATACATTGGCCGATCTGGTGCGGACGCATCCCCGCGGCAGCGACATCAGGCTGGAATCGGCGACCGTAGGACTTGGTGTGCCACTGCATCCCGGCGCCGAGCGCTACTACCGCGAGATCGACCTGTTGCCGGACGAAACGCCGGATGGACAAGACGTGCGGGACGATCCGTCGGGCGGGGGCGCACCGCTTCTGGACCCCCCGGTCTCGCCGCCAATGGCCGATGACGGCGCCGCAACCGATCGCGATTCATCGAACATCGTGGTGCCGGAGGTCGTCCAGGGACTGCTGGAACTCGGGCCGCCGCAGCAAAAACCCGTACAGACGCAATAGCCGACTGAACTCGCGGTCCTCGCGATATCCTGCCGGGCTTGGCAAATGGGCCCCTGTTGACCCATGCTAGGCACGCGATCCCGCTTGCCTGTCGTCACCGGGGCCGTCTCAACCATACCGGAGGGCGGCCGGTCGCTCCGGCACCCGCCATTTGTCGAGGAGATCCCGCGTGCCGCTGCCCTGTTTTGCCACCGATGCCGATCATTCCGCCACGACCCTCACAGTCGTCAAGCCTACGGATTTGGAGCAGGCCCTGGAGGCTCTGGACCCGCCTGCGCGCGCCTGGGCCACACTCGGCGGTTTCCGGGCGGAGCCGGGGCAGCATCAGCTTCTGCCGGCACCGGACGGCAGCCTGGGCGGTTGTCTGGTCGGAGCGGACGACGGCGACCCGATGCGCGCCTATGGCGGGCTGCCGATGTCCCTGCCGGCCGGCACCTATGCGCTGTCGCCTTCGGCGTCGTCAGAGGTCGCGGATCAGGTTCAGCTGGGCTGGGGGCTCGGCGCGTACCGATTCGACCGCTACAAGAGCACAAAGGGCCGTCAGCCGGCGTTGCTGAGTATCGACGCTGATGACCGCCGGAACGTCCACGCGGCGGTGGAAGCGACCTGGCTGGTGCGGGATCTGATCAACACGCCGGCTGAGGATATGACTCCCGTCGCTTTGCACGCAGCGGCGAAAGATCTCGCCGACGCTTTCGGCGCGACGTTCTCTGCCATTGTCGGCGAGGACCTTCTCGAACAGAATTTTCCGGCCGTTCATGCCGTCGGACGGGCCTCGCCCCACGCACCGCGTCTGCTGGATTTCACCTGGGGCGATCCTGCCCACCCCAAGGTGACGATCGTCGGCAAGGGTGTGTGCTTTGACACCGGCGGCCTCGACATCAAACCGGCCGGCGGCATGCTGAACATGAAAAAGGATATGGGCGGCGGCGCACACGCGCTGGGGCTGGCGCGCATGATCATGGCCTCGAATATGCCCGTCAGACTGCGTGTCCTGATCCCGGCTGTCGAGAATGTCATTGCCGGCAACAGCTTCAAGCCACTCGATATCATCAGGACCCGCAAGGGGTTGAGCGTTGAAATCGGCAACACCGATGCCGAAGGCCGGGTCGTGCTGGCCGATGCCCTGTGTGAAGCCGACAGCGAATCGCCCGATATCATCGTCGATTTCGCGACCCTGACCGGCGCCGCGCGCGTGGCGCTGGGCGCCGATCTGCCGGCATTCTTCTGCAGCGACGACGACCTTGCCGCCAGAACCGTCGCCGGATCGATGGCGATCGAGGACCCGATCTGGCGAATGCCGCTATGGGCGCCATACCGAAAGTTGATTTCCTCGACCGTAGCCGATATCAACAATGCGGGCGAGAGCGGCATGGGTGGCGCGATAACGGCGGCTCTTTTCCTTCGGGATTTTGTCTCCGCCGGCACGCCGTGGATGCATCTCGATACATTTGCCTGGAACGCTTTTGAACGGCCGGGCCGTCCCAAGGGGGGCGAGGCGCTGGGCATGCGGGCCGTCTTTGCTGCGCTGCAGGACCGATATTCGGCGAAGGGATGAGCGCGGGCATGACCATCGCGACGCGTGAGGCGGCGGAACCGGCATGAGGGCCGCACTGGATGTCTGGCGTCAGGCGCTCGTCACGACGGTGCGCCAGGACCGTCCCGATCTGACGGCGCGGCAATTGGCCGTGTTGCTGACGGTCTATCTGACGGCGCCGCCGCATACCGTTCGCGGTCTGGCAACGACGCTCAACATCTCCAAACCGGCCGTGACCCGTGCCCTTGACCGCCTGGGCGTATTCGGTTTCGTCAAGCGCAAGCAGGATGAGGCGGACAAGCGCAACGTTCTGGTCCAGCGCACGGTCAAGGGATCGGTATATCTCAGCGAGTTCGGAGAGATCGTCCACCGCGCCATGCGGGAGACGGCCAGCGAAAGTACCGAGGCGAAGGAATGACGATGAATATTGGCGCCGGTCTCGATCCGCGTCAGAACGCCTTCCGGCCTGATCTGGCCGATATCCGGCTGAAGGGGCAGGTTCGGGCCGACGCCTTCGTCACCGGACAACAGGCGCTGGTCGCGGCGCCCGTGGCGCCGGTTTGGGCAAGGCCCGATGCCGATGTCCCGATGGTGACCGAGTTTCTGTACGGTGAGCCGGTAATCGTCTTCGAGGACCGGGAAGACGATTGGGTCTGGGCCCAGAGCGGCGTCGACGGTTATGTCGGTTATTTGTCAGCCACGGCGCTTGGCCCGGCCGTTCTCGGCGCGCCTGACCCATCGCCGGTGACGGCGCTGTCGGCACCGGTCTTTCGGCATCGCGATATCAAAAGCCCCGTGATCGCGATGCTGTCCATGGGGTCGCTTCCGATATGCGATCCGGTCGAGGGCGACTTCGCCGCGATTCCGGATCTCGGTGGATTCATCCATCGCCGGCACCTGGTGCACGCCAACCGGTCGGACATTGCGGCGATTGCGGCCATGTTCCTGCACGCCCCCTATGTCTGGGGCGGCCGATCGGCGGCCGGGCTTGACTGCTCGGGCCTTGTTCAATGCGCATTGCGCACCTGCGGCATCGCCGCCCCGCGCGACAGCGATCAGCTTGCCGCTGGTGTCGGCCACGCCGTAGACTTCGAATCCGGGGGTGACGGTGCGGCCCGATGGGACCGGTCCCGGGGAGACATCGTCGCATTCCCGGGGCATATCGGCATAATGGTGGACGATGAACATATCGTTCACGCCAATGCCGCTGCGATGGCGGTATCAATCGATCCGGTGGATGCGGTGGCCCGCCGTTGCCACGCCGCCGACGGCCGCGGCGTCACGGCCGTACGGCGACTTCCGCCGTCGGAATCTGCGCTGGAATCGCGACCGGTCGATCAGTAGCCGCGACCGCGATCGACGACGTTCTGGAGCGGTTCGCCCGCCTCGAAGCGGCGGATGTTCTCCATCACCGTCCTGATGGCTGTGCGGGCATGGGTCACGCTGGCAACATGCGGCGTCATGGTGACCGCCGGATGCGACCAATAGGGATGGTCCGCGGGCAGCGGTTCCGTTGAAAACACATCCAGGGTCGCGCTGGCGATGTGCTCGTCGTCCAGGGCGGCGAGCAGATCGGCGTCCACGACATGAAGCCCCCTGGCGACATTGATCACATGCGCGCCGCGCGGCAGTCGACGGAGCGTGTCGGCGTTCAGGATACCTGTCGTTTCAGCCGTCAGCGGCAGCAGGTTGACCAGGATCTCGGTCCGGCGCAGAAATGCGTCCAAGCCTTCTTCGCCATGAAAACTCGTGACGCCGTCGACGGATTTCGGCGACCGGCTCCACCCGGCAACGTCGAATCGCAGCCGCGAGAGCATCGTCGCCGCATCGCTGCCAAGCACGCCGAGCCCCATGACGCCGACCGGCCGTTCCCGGCCGAGCCGCTCGGGCAACTGGTTCCAGAGATGCTGCGCCTGTTGCGCCCGATAGGCTTCCAGCTGCCGGTGTATGCGCAATGCGTGCAGGACGACATATTCCGTCATGCCTTCGGTGAGGCTGTCGTCGACCATACGAACCAGCGGTATGTGGGTCGGAAGTGTCTCGTCCTTGAGCACGGCGTCGACGCCGGCACCCATGGAGAAAATTACCTTGAGATTGGGCAGCCGCGCCAGCAGTCCGGGCTCGGGCTTCCAGACCAGGGCATAGTCGATGTCGTCTTCGCGGCCGATATCCGGATAGGCCCGAACCTCGCGATCGGTCAGGGTCGAGCGCAGTGCCGGAACCCAGCTCTCGGTGTCTTCTTTATCGGAAGATGCAAATAGCAATGTCATCGGTTTTCGGTACCCGGGGCTGTTCGTTTTCGATATCGACCATGGGTAGCCCGTCAGCCGCAACGCGTCCAGCCTGACGCCGCCACGGCCCCGTAAGGCTGGATATTAACGGTTTCCCGAAATTCGATCGACGATCCGTGTGACGACGCTGCGGGGAAGGGTGCGCAACGATTGGACGAGGGCCTTGTTCGAGGCGCCGTGGATCGCCACCCGTCGGCCGCGTTCCATGGCGCGAACCCCGAATGCGGCAACATCGCGCGATGTCGGCAGCTTGCCCTTGAAAAGGGGCGACTCTCCGGCCTCGGCCGCCTCGGCGAAGCCCGATTGCGTCGGGCCGGGGCACAGGGCCGTAACCGTGATGGCGGTGCCGCGCAGTTCTTCGGCCAAAGCCTCGCTGTAGGACAGCACATACGCCTTTGTTGCGTGGTATACGGCCATGCGGGGGCCGGGCACGAATGACGCGACGGATGCGACGTTCATGATACGGCCGTGACCGCGCGCGAGCATGCCCGGCAGAACCTGCTTCGTCAGCCGTGTCAGCGCCGAGATGTTGAGGTCAATCATCTCCTGGTCACGTTCCAGCGGAGACTCCGCATGGGGGCCGAAATAGCCGAAGCCGGCGTTGTTGATCAGGAAGTCGATGGTGAGCCCGCGGGCTTCGACTTCGGAAAAGAGCCTGTCGGCACCGCTTTCCGGGCCGCCGACCGTGCTCAGGTCTACCGCGATCGTTTCCACCGTGATGCCGTGCCGGGCGTGGAGAGCCGTGGCGGCCTGCTCCAGCCGCTCGGCACTGCGGGCGGTGAGAATCAGATCGGTGCCGCGCGCCGCCAGTTCGGCCGCGATCTCGCGCCCGATTCCACCGGATGCACCGGTGACGAGTGCCGTCCTGCCCCTGTTGACGTCCCTGTCCATGCCATCTCCGTTGCGCCGCATTTTGCGTCGGGCACTCTTGATAACGCGGTTCGATGCCTAACCATAGCGTGGAGAACCGCGGGCATGGCTATTCCGGAGCGTGAGGGCCCGGATCCGAATCCTGTTCCGCCGATGTCGAGTCGGGCGCCTTCTCCTGCAGGGACGCGCGCACCGACGCCCAGTCGCCGCGCGGATTGGATCGGGTCGGTACGGCGCGGAGAAAGGGGAACCAGAGATCACGCGAGACCTCGAACACGCGCCGGAGTTCGGCTAGCGGGCTTGAATGATGGTCCACGCGCAAATCGACCAGGGGGTAGATATCGGGTCCGGCGACGAGAACGGCCGCCGACCGGTTGCCGCGCCAGTCTCCGCCCGAGGTGCCGCCCGCGGCCAGTGCGGCAACGAGACGGTCGCCCAGCGCGATTGCGGACTGATAGAGATCGGCGGGGGCGGCGGGAGTATCCGGCGATCCGGTCATGACCGCCCGCATGGCCTCCAGTGTCTCCGGGCCGGCCAGAAAATTCCCGGCCAGTGCCAGATTGGTCAGGGTGACGCCGCCCGACCAGGGGTTGGTTTCCTCGCCAGAATGTACGGCGGCCCGGCCTGTTGCGTCGACCGCCAGAACCTGGCGTATCGATGCCTCGGGGTCGGTCGCCAGTGCTTCTGCCAGGGCTTCGGGCGCCGGGTATCCACGGGCCATCCTGTCCAGGGCCGCTGGCGCCAGATAGGGATTGGTCCAGCCCTGCGTGCATACAGCACCGATCCCGTGGCGAATATGCGGACAGATGCTGCCCGCTGCCGGAACCATGGTCGTGATCGCCGTGCCCAGCAGGCCCGATGCCGGATCGCGCGCTGCGATCGAGAACGTGCTGTGCATCGGGCCTCCTTTGCCGGTGCCGGCCGGATCAGAGGGCGGCGGTGACGATCATCTCGACGTTGAAATCTGGCGTTGCCAGCCGCGCTTCGCCGCAGGCGCGCGCGGGGGCGTGCCCCTCGGGCACCCAGGCATCCCAGACGGCGTTCATTTCCGCGAAGTGCTTCATGTCGTCGAGCCAGATGACGGTCTGCAGGATCTTGGTCTTGTCGGACCCGACTTCGGCCAGAAGCTTTTCCACCGAGGCGAGGATTTCGGTGGTCTGTTCGGCGATCGATGTGCCGGCTTTGCCGACCTGCCCGGCGAGATAGACCACATCGTTGTGGATGACGATCTGGCTCATGCGGGTGCCGACATGTTTGCGGGTAACGGGCATCGGAATTGCGTCCTCTTGTTTGTTTGTCTCTCATGCCGGTATCGGGCATGGCGTACTGGCCTGTCTACCTGAATTGAACCAACCGGATTTCGCCGGAATTTGATTCAGGCGATGCCCTGGAGAAAGCTGGTCAGCGTCGGACCGAGATCGTCCGAAAGATAGCCGCCTTCCTGAACGATGGTTGTCGGCAGGCCCAACTGTGCAATGGCCCGGCCGACGGCGCCATAACCGTCCGGGGTCAGGGACAGGCCACCGAACGGATCGTCCGCTCGGCTGTCCAGCCCCAGCGCGACGACCAGCGCGCCGGGCGCGAAGGCCGCAATCCGCGCCAGCGCGGCGTCGAGGGTGGGCATATAGTCGGCGTCGGCCGTGCCGCGGGGGATTGGCAGATTGTAATTGTAGCCGAGTCCGGCCCCCGATCCGCGCTCGTCGGCATGGCCCCAGAAGAACGGATAGAACCTGACCGGGTCGGCGTGGATCGACACCGTCAGCACGTCAGGCCGGGCATAAAAAACACCCTGCGTGCCGTTACCGTGATGAAGGTCGACATCAAGAATGGCCACCCGATCATATCGACTGCGCAGGACGCCTGCGGCCACGGCCGAGTTGTTGACGAAACAGAATCCGCCGGCCATATCGGCGAATGCATGATGGCCCGGCGGGCGGCACAGGGCATAGGCTTTGGGCGCGGCATTGCTTTCGGTCTCGGCCAAAACGGCCTGGGCCGCAGCGACCGCGGCGTCGGCGCTGCGCCGGATCGCCGGCCAGCTGTCGGCCGAGATCGGGCAGGCGGTATCGGCCATGTGATATCCGGCCTGACCGACGGCCGATTTCGGATAGGCCCCGTCCCGGCGATCCGGGTGAATGTTGGGAACGACTTCCGCCGAGGCACCGTCGATCCGTTGCCACCGCTCGTAGATGGTGGAAAGGAACGTGATGTATTCCGGCGTATGAACGGCGGCGATCGGGCCCAGACCGGCATCCGGCGGCACGACAGGGGTCAGCCCGGCGTTCACGGCACCGCTCAGCATGGCATCGGCCCGCTCTGGCTTTTCCGGGCTGGGCTGCGGGGCGCCGCTGACCAGGAAATGCTTGGGTGCGTGGGCTTTCTGGGCGCGATCGTAATAGACGTTCATAAGACTTCTCGTTCTGCGGCCCCGACTGCGGGCCACCAAATATCTGGGAAATCGCCGGGTTGGAATAGGTCGGGCCGCCGGCGGAAGATGACCATCAGTGCGCCAGCCATCAGTTACGAGGAAGGCCGAGCGTGTCGGCCACCTCGGACAACGCGTCGTCGAGCTTGGTCAGGATTTCACCGAGATGGGAGGGGTCAGCGATCAGTGGCGGGCATACCATCACATGGTCGCCATGGGTGCCCCCCCGGGTCCGGCGGGAATAGACGATTAATCCGCGCTCGTAAGCCGCTTCAACGACGCGGCTGTGGGCGTTCATGGCGGCGGGGAGCGGCGCCATGGTATCCGGATCGGCGACCATTTCGAAAGCCAGCAGGAGACCGCGTCCCCTGACGTCGCCGATAAACGGATACCGGGCCGCCAGGGCGCGCAAGCCGTCGGCCAGTTTCGCTCCCATGGCGGCGGCATTGGCAGGCAGGTCCCGCGATTCGACCACGTCCAGAACCGCCAGTCCTGCCGCGCAGGCCAGCGGATTGCCGGCATAGGTATAGCCGTGGATGAACCCGCCGGCATCCAGCACCGGCTCTACCAGCCGGTGATGCGCCGCTATGGCGCCAAGCGGGGCATAGCCGGCCGCAAATCCCTTCGACAGCGCAATTATATCGGGCCGCGCCTCCGGGCAATGATCGGACGCCAGAAATGTGCCGGTCCGGCCCGCGCCGGTCATGACCTCGTCGTGGATCAGCAGAATGCCGAATTCGTCGCAGATTTCGCGTATGCGGCGATGATAGGCGTCGGGTGCGACCAGCGCACCCGTCGACGCGCCGCCAATCGGCTCCATGATGAAAGCCAGCACCGTTTCCGGCCCTTCACGCAGGATCTGCTCGCGCAGCAGCTCGGCATATTTCAGTCCGCGCTCGTCGGCGGACAGATCGTCGCGATCGAGGTAGCCGGTCGGGGCACTGATCTTTGGCATCTCGCGCATCATCGGCGAGAAAGGCGCGCTCATCGGGGCCATGCCGGTCAGCGCCAGCGCGCCCAATGTGGCGCCATGGTAGGACGGAAAACGCGAAATCACCTTCCATCGCGCGGCCTGGTTGGTGGCCAGGGCCCATTGGCGGGCAAGCTTGATGCATGATTCCACTGCTTCGGAGCCGCCCGACACGAAAAAGATCCGATCCAGTCCTTCCGGCATCCGGGCGGCCGTGCGGGCGGCAAGGGTCTCTGCGGGTTCGTTCTCGAAATGCAGCCGATAGCCAAATGTCGCCTTTTCCATCTGGCGGCGCATGGCGTCAATGACGTAGCGGTTGCCATGGCCGATATTGGCGACCATCGCGCCGCTCGACCCGTCGAGCCAGCACCGGCCATCGACGTCGTACAGATAGACACCGTCGCCGCGGTCCAGCAGCGGACGCCGCTGCCGGCTCTGGTAGAACAGATGGGATGGTGGCCGGTTTCCGCCGGTCCCGGCTGATGGTGTCATGTTTCCGGATCCTGTATGAAAAGCCGGTCTGGTCGGCGACTAGGCATCGGCCGGCGGCAATACGACGGCATCGCGCGCCCGCAGCCGAACCATTACCGTCGCGCCTTCGGCAACGGGAACATCATCGATGGCGTTAAGGGCCTGCAGCCTGAGATTGCCGGCATCCAGGAAGTACCGCGCGGCCTGGCCCTGATAGTCGACCGCCGTCACCTTCGCTTGGAACGAAGCGTCTGTTTCGTCGGTCGCGGCGGCACCCTTGGGGTCAAGGCTCAGTTTCTCCGCCCGGACGGCGACGCTGACCGTGTTGCCGGAGGTGAGGTTCTCCTTCGAGCCGCCGATGGCGACGCCGCTGAGGCGTCCGATGCCAGGAATGTCTACTACGGCCGCGGCTTCGCCGGCGTTCGATCCGGTGGCGGTGGCGTCGGTCGACAGCAAACGGGCGTCGAGGATATTGGCGTTGCCCAGGAAGGTTGCGACAAAGGCTGACGAGGGCCGGTTATAGACCTCCGCCGGGGCGCCGACCTGCTCGATGCGTCCGTTGCTCATGACAACGATCCGGTCCGACAACGCCAGCGCTTCGGATTGGTCGTGCGTGACGAAGACGGTCGTGATGCCGACTTCGTGCTGTATGCGCTTCAACTCGACGCGCATGTCCTCGCGCAGATTGGCGTCGAGCGCCGAGAGCGGCTCGTCCAGCAGCAGCACATCGGGCTGAATCACGATGGCCCTGGCCAGCGCGATGCGCTGCTGCTGTCCACCCGAAAGCTGGGCGGGCATTCGGTCGGCCAGATGCGGCAGCTGGACGAGGTCCAGCACTTCCATGACCCGCTTGCGGATCTCCGCCTTGGGTGTATTGCGATACTTCAGACCGAAGGCGATGTTGTCGAAGATCGTCTTGTGCGGAAAGAGCGCGTAATTCTGGAACACGATACCGAGATTGCGCTTGTGGATCGGCAGGTCGTTGACGCGACGGCCGCTGATCAGGATGTTGCCTTCGGTAATGCCCGTCAGCCCCGCGATCATGCGCAGGGTCGTCGTCTTGCCGCAGCCCGATGGGCCGAGCAGCGTCAGAAAGGTGCCGGGTTCGATCGACAGGCTCGATTTGTGAACCGCTGTCAGGTCGCCGTACCGTTTGACGATGTCCACCAGTTCCACCGCGCCCGAACGGGCTTGCCCGCTTTGCGCGTCCCCGGCTTTGCCCGCTCTGGTGCCGGTTTCAACGGGGCCGGTTTCTGCTGGGCGATCTACTGCTGCTGCCATGAACGATCCGTCTCGGCTGGTCTGGATGATCGGCGGCCGGAACAGGCTTCCGGCCGCCTCTGGGGATCATGCGGCGATCAGAATCCGCGCTGAACGCGGCTGAACATCGGCGACCACTCGCTCTCGTTGCTGTTCCAGTATTCAGCATTGTAGAAGGTGAGCTCGCTCATTTGTCCGGTCGGATCGAAGGCCGGCAGGGTGGGAACGATCTCGCCGAGATCGACCTTGGTGGGGTCGAGTGCCGGCGGATAGGACTGTCCCTCGGCGACGGCGATCGCAACGGCCGGCTCCAGCATGAAGTTCAGCAGTTCTTCGCAGGCTTCCATCGGGCTGCCGCGCAGAACGAAGATGCATTCCTGCCAGGCGAGGCCGTTGGGCGGATCGTAATAGCCGATATCGTGGCCTTCGTTCTGCAGGGCCCGGATGCGGCCGGACCAGCCTTCGGTGACGTAGATTTCCTCTTCCGCCAGCAAGCTCATCAATTCCGCGCCGGAACCCCAGTATTTCAGAGCAAGGTCGCGGTGCTCGCGGATCTTCTCCCAGACGGCTTCCATATCCTGGATGTTGTTGGGATCCTGTCCGGTCTGCAGCGCACCGTACCAGATGCGGGTCTTCCACTCGGCCCAGCCGCCGATCTTGCCCTCGTAAGTCGGGTCGACCATGATGTTGGCGCCCTTCTCCCGGACTTCTTCGTCCGAGATGAACTTGCGGTTATAGGCAATCGACGTGGTGCCGTAGTTGTAGGGCACTGCCGACAGGGTGCCGCCGGTGATTTCCCGGAAAACGTCCTGAAGCCGCACGATGACGTTGGCAAGATTGGGGATGTTGTCTTCGTTCAACTCGGTGGTCAGGCCGAGATTGTGATACCGGTCGTAGTCGAACACGCCCGACAGATGGGCCAGGTTGAATTCACCTTCCTGACCGCTGCGGACACGGGCGAGATACTCGTCCGCACCACCGAAGGTGCCGTCGACGACTTCGATGCCGGTGGCTTCGGTGTACGGATTGAAGGCGTGCTGACGGAACGCCTCGGAGACGACCCCGCCCCAACCGTCGAACCGGACCTGATCCGGTGTGGCTGCGAGCGCGCGGCGGCCAAGGCCTGCCATCGGACCACCGACCAGGCCCGCCGCCATACCCGAGGCCCCGAGCAGGCCAAGAAAGGTCCGCCGGTCGAGATCGCCATTGCCGTAGCGTTCCAGCAAGCGTGCATAGCGTTTCGTATTATCCATGATTTTCAGCCTCCTCGATGTTCGAAAACGGTTGGCGCGAGAGTGCCGGGGGACGGGACCGCGAACGGTGCGGCCCCCGATGCGCTGCTTTTGTATTTGTCATCATCCGCCGACCCCGCGGGCCAGGCGGCGTGCCAGTGCTGCCCCCAGCAGGGGTAGGGCTACGGTCACGACGATCATCACGGTGCCCAGGGCGTTGATCTCCGGGCTGATCGAGTTGCGCAGCATCGCGAAGATCTGGGTCGGTACGGTTTCGACACCGCCGGGCTTCCAGAACAAGGTACCGGTGATGTCATCGAACGAGATGGTGAAGGCGAACAGCATGCCCGCCGCGACTGCTGGCAGGATCAGGGGCAGCGTGATCGCGAAAAACGTCTGAATCTGGCTGGCGCCCAGGCTCATCGCTGCTTCTTCGTATTCCCGGCGGACGCCTACCAACCGCGCCTGAACGACCAGCACCACGAAGGGCAGCGTGAAGATGACATGGCCCATGAGCAGCAGGAAGAAGCTCTTCGGGATGCCCAGGAACTGCAGGAACAACAGTAGCGCCACGGCCAGCACGACCTCTGGTACCAGGATCGGCGCGATCACGGCGGTGGCGATGATGGTCTTTCCGGGGAAGTTGTAGCGGACCATCGCCAGCGACGCCAGCACGCCCAGCGTCGTCGAGATCACGGCTGTCAGCGCACCGAGGATCATCGAGGTCCGGAACGCCCGCCTTATGGCGTCGTTGTTCCACAGTTCGACGAACCAATGGGTGCTGAGCCCTTCCATCGGGAAGCTGCCGAACTGCGCGGGGTTGAACGACAGCAGCACGACGACGGCGACGGGCAGGAACATGAAGAGATAGATCAGGATGGTGGCGAAGCGGATCAGGCTCCATCCGGACGGCATGAATGTCATCGCGTGGGCCTCTCTCAACTCAGGCTCTTGGCGATCTGCCCGAGACCGAGAAATCGGTTGTAGAGGGCGACCACGGATCCGAGGACGATCAGCAGCACCAGCGACAGCGCCGACCCCATGGGCCAGTTGAGCTGTGTGATGATGGCCTCGAAGACGAGATTGGCGAACATGGCGTCGCGGGGGCCGCCCAGGATCAGCGGCGTGATATAGGTGCCCGCTGCCAGCACGAAGCACAGCAGACCGCCGGCAGCCAGTCCCGGCAGCGACAGCGGCAGCGTGACCTCGCGAAAGGCTTGCCAGCCGGTGCAGCCGAGCGACCGAGCCGCCTCGACCAGCCGGCCGTCGATGCCGTAGAGGCTGACATAGACGTTCAGGATCATGAATGGCAGCAGGAAATGCACCAGGCCGAGTATGACGGTTGCCTCGTTGTAGAGCATCGAGATCGGTTCGGCGGTGATGCCGGCCCATTGCAACAGACCGTTTACGGCGCCGCTGGACCCAAGGATGTTGATCCACGACATCGTCCGGATGATGTAGCTGATCCAGAACGGCAGCATCAGCAGCAGCAAAAGCAGCGCCTTGTGCCCGAACGTCGTGGTGGCAATGAAATAGGCCGGAATATAGCCGAGCAGGGCGCAGATGACCGTCGTTATCAGGGCGATCCGGATCGTCGTGATCAGGATGCTGCGATAGAACGGGTCCGTCAGCGCACTGATCCAGTTGTCCAGATGGAAACCGGGCGTATCGACGCCGAATCCGGTATTCAGCCAGAACGAATAGACGATAATGAAACCCAGCGGCACGATCAGCAGTAGCATGATCGCCGTCAACGCTGGCGTCAGGAGGATCCACGGCCGGGCCGGGTTATCCATGGGGTCAGTCGACGCCATGCTGTTCCTCGCGAAGTGGAGCCTCGTGTTCGGTCAGACGGTCCCGTCTAAGCGGCCGCCCGGTATCATTGATCCGCATCGTTGGTCAGCATGTGGTATAAATCAAATAGATATGGTCTATTCCACGGATAGATGGAATTGATACTGGCGGGAGTCCGCGCCTTGAGACGCGAAGAAGCTGAAAGATTTACTCGTAACCTGGACTGGAATCTGCTGAGAACCTTCATCGCCATCGTTCAGGAGGGGGGAATCACCGCTGCCGCGAACCGGTTGCTCCTGAAGCAGCCGACCGTGTCGACCGCCCTCAAACGTCTAGAAGGGCATGTCGGAAAACGCTTGATCGATCGCGGCGGCGGCCGCTTCTCCGTGACCGCGGCCGGGGACCTTCTCTACCGCGAGGCCGTCGAAGTCCAGGGATCGATCGGCCGGCTCGCGGTGGTGATGCGCGATGTCCGCGAGGAAGTCAGCGGTCACGTCACGATCGGCATGGCCAGCCATGTCGTGTTTCCGATCCTGGACCGCGTTCTGGGCGAATTCAGCCGGGCGCATCCGGCTGTCAGCTATGCCGTCGACGTTTCCACCAGCGGCGAGGTTGTGCGCTGGTTGCTGGAGAAGCACACCTCGATGGGCATCTGTCTGGTTCATCGGCGGCATCCGAAACTGGCCTACGAGCCGTTGTTCCGGGAGCATTTCGGGTTCTTCTGCGGGCCGAGCCATCGGTTCTTCGGCCGGCGCGACCTGGAACTGTCGGACCTGGAAGGCGAGGCGTCGGTGTCGTTTCGCACCGACGCGTTGCAGGATGCGCTGCGCCCCGTGGCGCTGCTCCGCGCTGAGCTGCGGATGGACGACACGATCCGCGGAACCTCGTCGCATCTGGAGGAGGTTCGCCGCATGATCGTGGCCGGTGTCGGTATCGGGCCGCTGCCGATCCACGTCATGGCCCGCGATGTCGCGGATGGCCTGCTCTGGCGCTTGCCGCCGTATGACGATCCGCCGGCGATCGACATTCACCTGGTGTGGAATCCGGTGACGCGGCTGAACCGGGCCGAAGAGGGGCTGCTGTCCCTGCTTCGGGAACGTGCGGCCGCCGTGCCATTCGAGGATCGGACCTATCCGCCTGCCATCCCCCGCGGCGGACCGGCACCCGATCAGGGGGAGTCGGACTCCAGCCCATAGCGGTCGATCACGCCGCTCTCGACAAGCCCGGCGTGCAGGGCAAGCAGGATTAGACGCGCATCGGTGCTGTCACCGGCGGCCACAGCGCGCTCGACCCGCTCTTCGACCGCCTCGACGGTCGATACGTCCGTCTCCGCCGCCAGACCGCCCGGCCCGATGATGCAATAGGTCAGCAGAACGGCCGCCGAGGCGCAGTCGGCGTCGGAAACCGACCCGTCGCTATCCGGATCCCGTCGCAACTGCCGGATTGCCGCGATCTTGACCGCATCGGGAACGACACGCGGGTGCAGCCCGACCGCACGAAATGCAGATTCCAGCCGGCGCAGATCATCGGCCCTGCCGAATATTCCAAGGAACCCCAACATTGGTGTAGACTATCAGCATTCTCCCACCGTCACCATCGCTCGCAGCCATTTTCGTAGCCGGCCGGACTGCGCCAGCCGGCTACAGGGGCCGGCTACAGGGGCCGGCTACAGGGGCCCGGTACAGGGGCCCGGTACAGGGGAAAGTGTCAGCAATGCCCAGAACCATCGCGCTCATCGACGGCCATCCCGATCCCGACCCGGCCCGGCTGTGCCATGCGCTCGCCGACGCCTATGCGGCGGGCGCCACCGAAGCCGGTCACACGGTCCATCGTGTGACGCTGGCATCCATGGATATCGCTTTTCTCAGGACCGCCGCCGAATGGCATGATGCCGAGCCGAACGCAGACATCCGTCGAGCGCAGGATGCCATCGCCGCGGCCGATCATCTGATCATCATCTATCCGCTTTGGCTGGGAACGATGCCGGCCTTGCTGAAGGCCTTCCTGGAACAGATGGCGAGGCCGGGATTCGCGATACCGAAGGGATCGATAGGGGCGAATGCGGGTCTGTTGCGTGGCAAATCGGCCCGCGTCGTGGTGACCATGGGTATGCCGGTCTTCGTCTATCGCTTTTATTTCTTTGCCCACAGCCTGAAAAGTCTGGAGCGCAACATCCTGCGCTTTGTCGGCATCAGGCCGATCCGCGAGACTCTGATCGGCATGATGGGCCCCCAGGGGCACGACCGTGCTGCGAAGTGGGTGACGCGCCTCGCCGATTTCGGCCGCCGGGGGATGTGATCCGGCAGTCCGGGACGCTTATGTCGCGGCAGGCATTGTTCCGGCGTCGTTGCTCGCCATATCCTTGGGATGCCACGCGCCTTTTTCCGATGGATAGGATTCGCCATGCTTTTCAAGCGCAAACCCGCTCATATCGTTGGCCCTGACGAGGCGCTGCCCGGGCGCGCCGAATCCATGCCCGTCACGGCGGGGCACTTTGTCAACGGGCGTTCGCTGACGCCGCCTTATCCCGACCGGATGGCAGTGCTCGATGTCGGTATGGGTTGTTTCTGGGGCGCCGAGCGGCTGTACTGGACCGTCGACGGCGTTCATGTGACGGCGGTCGGCTATGCGGGTGGCCATACCCCCAACCCGACCTACGAAGAAGTCTGCAGCGGCATGACCGGCCATACCGAAGCCGTACGCATCGTCTATGATCCGGAGGTCGTCAGCGACGAGGCACTGATGAAGCTGTTCTGGGAGAACCACGATCCGACCCAGGGCATGCGTCAGGGCAACGATACCGGCACCCAGTACCGCAGCGCGATCTATTGGCACACCGACGGCCAGCGCCGGGCCGCAGAGACCACGGCCGAATCCTTCCAGTCGATGCTGACGGCGGCAGGATTGCCGACGATTACGACCGAGATGGCCTCATCGTCGAACTTTTATTTTGCTGAAGATTACCACCAGCAATATCTGGCCAAGAATCCCCGCGGCTATTGCGGCTTGGCAGGTGTCGGAGTCAGTTGCCCAACAGGAGTCATGGAGAAAACCACATGAGCAGGCCCGCACGACGCCTTAGCTTTTCTTGATCACATCATTATCACAGGACATTGTTTAATTATACCCTATCTGTCGTACAGAGTTGCGTGACGGGCCGTCTTGGTGCCGCCGGCATGGACGACAGGAGGTTTGACGATGACAATGCGCGTGAAACGGAATTCCGTAATGGGAATGGCGGGGCTTTTGACGGCCGCCGTGGTTTTGGCGGGCTGTTCGGGCATGACAGAGACCGAGCAACGGATGCTCAGTGGCGGCGCCGGTGGCGCGGCCGGTGGGGCAGCAATCGGTGCGATTACCGGCGGAAGCGCCACGACGGGCGCGATCATCGGCGGTGCGGCCGGTACAGCCGGTGGCTATCTCTACGATCAGTCACAGCGCGATTGACCTCGCCGTCTTTCCCGATTTACGACGCGAACGAGCGGCCGGGCCAGTGGGTCCGGCCGCATTCTTGTGTGCATTTTGGAAATGCGGGTTAGGGGGCGGCTTTGTCCGCTTCTGAAAGTTCGATTGCGTTCTTCAGCTGGCGACGTGCCAATTCGATGATCTTCAGCATGGCGGCTTCGGCGCGATCGGGGTCGCGGGCAATCACCGCATCGGAAATGGCGTCGTGGAGAATAACGCCCTCGGACGGCGGGATCAGGGACCGGCGCTGGACGCTGAAACTGCCGCTGAGCAGAGCCTCGACCATCGGGGCCATGCAGATCAGGAACCGGTTTCCCGTCGCCGTCAGCAGTGCCTTGTGAAAACGCACGTCGTGCAGATAGTAAGTGTCGGGGTCATTCACCGCTTCCGCCATGGCATCGGATTCCATGCGGATCGCCGACAGGTCGGCGGCTGTTGCGTTAATCGCGGCAATGCGGGCGGCTTGCGGCTCGATCATGATTCGCAGGGCCACCATCTCTTCGAACCATCGGCTGTCCGTCGATCGAACCGCGTGCCAGGAAAGAATATCCGGGTCGAGCAGGTTCCAGTCGTCGCGCATCCGCACCCGCGTGCCGGTCTTGGGCCGGCTTTGAACCAGACCCTTGGCGGCAAGGACCTTGATTGCCTCACGAATGGCGGTTCGGCTGACCCCCAGACGGATCATCAGGTCGGGTTCCGGTGGCAAGGGTTCCCCGGCCGGATAGTGTCCGGCGACGATGTCTTCGCCAATCGTCCGCACGACCCGCCCATGAACCCCGCGATCCGGATACGTACGTTTGCCGCCGTTGCGAAGTGCGGATGAGGCTGCCGACGGGATTTCTGCTCTTTGAACGGTCATGAAGTCTACGGTCCTGGCGTCTGTCGCGGAAGTGCCCCCATGCGTTCTCTATCTGATTTTACGGATGCCGGAAGGCCGTCGGGCGACCGCTGTGCAACCTGATCCGCGTTTTGTTCATTATCCCTTTTTTGCTCTGATCACAGAGTATAAGGGTCAAATCTCGACTACCGGGGACGATCGGCGGTACCGAGCGCGTCTCCTACCATAAAATTCATTGTGGTAAATAGTTCTTTTTAGGGATGTTATCATTAATCGAGGCTTTGGCAAGCTGGCTCAGGCCGGGTCAGCTCGTTTCAGGCAGGAAGAATAGACTGTCACCGGCCTGTTTTTCAACAATCCGAAAGGACCGGCATGCGTGCGCATCGGAGAGTGCCGCGCATGTGGATGCCAGCGTCGGCTTGCCGCATGCCGTTGCCTGTCGGATTGTCAATCCTGTTGACGCGAACCCTGCCGGGTGGCCATTTATTGGCGCATTGTGGATATTGTAGCCGATTGTATGCGCGGCGACATGGGCTATGGAGGCACGAAGCATGGGACGGCTGACGACTCGCGTACTGGACACGGTCGAAGGGCGGCCAGCCACCAGGCTGGTCATTGCTGTGACGCTTCGACCTGTGAAGGCTGAGTGACGCCGCGCTCGAAAATAATGGAGAATGCGTTGATGCAGCTGCGCTCATGACCGGCACGGTCATCCTGATCTTTGCCGCGCTGGTGTTCGCCACGTCCTTTCTCTCCGGCATATTCGGCATGGCCGGTGGCATGATCCTGATGGGCGGGCTGCTGCTGATGATGCCGGTCCCCGCCGCCATGATCCTGCACGGCGTCACCCAGATGGCAGCCAATGGATGGCGGGCCTTTCTTTGGCGCCGCTATATCGATTTCGGAATCGTCGGCCGCTTCACCATCGGCATCGTTGCGTCTTTTGCCGTGTTCAGTCTGATCCGGCTGGTGCCCGACGAACGCACGGTCTTCATCTTTCTCGGCCTGTCGCCCTTTGTCACGCGTCTGATTCCGACCCGGCTGATGATTCAGGTCGACCGACCATGGGGCGGGCAGATCTGCGGTTTCATCTGCACGGCGTTTCAGTATCTCGCCGGCGTCGCCGGGCCGCTGCTCGACCTCTTCTTCGTGCGGACGACCATGGACCGGCGGACCGTGGTCGCCACGAAAGGCGCGTGCCAGACACTCTCGCATCTTGCGAAGCTCGGCTATTTCGTCTCGCTGATCGATGCCGCCGGCGAGGTTCTGACCCCCTTCATCGTCGTGGTCGCCGTGGCATCGTCGATGGTCGGCACAACGGCAAGCCGGGTCGTCCTGGATCGCATCTCCGACGCCCAGTTCCGGCAGTGGACCGGCCGGATCGTCATGGCGATCGGTGCTGTCTTCCTCGTTCGCGGTATTCTCGGGTAGCCTGTTCGCCGGTTCAGCAGTTGGCTTTCTGAACGAGACGAGAGGAAAGACCCATGAATGAGGCTCCCGATCAGCAGGGTGACCCCCAGGCCCCCGATCAGCAGGACGACGCGCCGGCAGACGAACAGGAACGCTGGCAGGTGCTCACTCAGCTCGAAGACTGGCTGGAGCGACCGATGCTGGTGCTGTCGTTCATCTGGCTCAGCCTCGTCATCATCGAACTGATCTGGACGACCTCAGGCGTGTTTGAGCTGCTCGGCACGATAATCTGGATCGTATTCATTCTGGAATTCCTGCTGCGCTTCGCACTCGCCCCACGCAAGCTCCGGTTCCTGCAGCGCAATCCGATCACCATCGTCGCGCTGGCCGCGCCCGCGTTCCGGTTCGTGCGCGTCCTGCGCCTGCTGCGCCTGACCCGTGGGCTGCGGCTCGTCAGGATCGTCGGCACCGCCAATCGCGGGCTCGGTGCGTTGAGGAAGAGCTTCAGCCGCCGAGGGCTTGGCTATGTACTGGCCACGACGGCGCTGATCATCCTGCTGGGCGCGGGCGGCATGCTCGCCTTTGAACCGGCGGGCGATGTCCGCGGCGGCTTCTCCGGCTATGCTGACGCCCTCTGGTGGACAGCGATGCTGGTGTCGACGATGGGGTCGGATTTCTGGCCCCTGACGCCCGAGGGACGGGTTCTGGCGCTGCTGCTGTCGATCTACGGTCTCGCGGTGTTCGGCTATATCACCGCCAGCTTCGCCACGTTTTTCATCGGGCAGGAGGCCGCGGCCCCGGACGGCGATGTCGGCGGTTCCCACGAAATCGCCGCACTGCGCGCCGACATCGCGTCGCTGCGCGAGGAGCTGCAAAAGTCGGCCCCGCGTCCCTAGCGACAGGGGCGACCATTGCTTATCATGTGCCATTTCGTCTTGCACTTTTTCCGGGGTATGTGCCCCTGATTTTCGGCCTCTTGTCTGCAATTGGAAGAGGTGGCACGCTTCGCGAACGGTATTTGCCGTTGGATGGGTGAACGCGGGCGGGCAGGAATGACGCAGACGGTTCGATTCTTGCTGAACGGCGCGGCGCGGTGTGTGCCGGACGTGCCGCGAACGCGCACGATGCTTCAGCATCTGCGGCTGCACGAGCGCCTGACCGGCACCAAGGAGGGCTGCGCCGAAGGCGACTGCGGCGCTTGCACGGTCATGGTCGGCACGCCGCGCGAAGGCCACGGCTTCGACTGGCGGGCCGTCAATGGCTGCATCCTGCTGCTGACCGAGGTTGCGGACCGTGCGGTGGTCACGGTCGAGGGGCTGGGCGATAACGACACGCTGCATCCCGTCCAGTCGGCGATGGTCGAAAGCCACGGCAGCCAGTGCGGCTATTGCACGCCCGGTTTCATCATGAGCATGGCCGCCCACCGAGCCGCCGGACTGCCGGATACCGATGACGCCATCCACGAGACGCTTTCCGGCAATCTGTGCCGTTGCACCGGCTATCGCCCGATCGTCGACGCCCTGCGCACGGCCGCACCGGCGCCCCTGGCAGCGGACCGCGAGGCCGACTGGTCGGCGGCACTGGCGACGCTTTCGGCCGATGACCGCCTCGACGTGCCCGTGAGTGTGGACCAGCTCGACGCCATGCTTGCTGCAAATCCCGGTCTTCGTCTTCTGGCCGGCGGTACCGATCTCGGCGTTGCGATCGCCAAGGACGCAGCCGATCCCGGCGCCATGGTCCCGGTCAGCCGCATTCCCGAACTGCGCCAGACGGAGATCGACCGCGATATCGTCACCATCGGCGCGGCGGTCACCTATGCCGATGCTCTGCCGATACTGGACGAGGCGGCGCCGGCCATTGCCGCCATGGTGCGGCGGATCGGCTCGCGCCAGATCCGCAATGCCGGCACGATCGGCGGCAATCTGTGCAATGCGTCGCCGATCGGAGACAGCGCGCCCGCCCTGCTGGCGCTGGGCGCGACGGTCATGCTGCGCTCCGCGCGCGGCCGGCGCGAGGTGGCGCTTGAGGATTTCTTCACCGCCTATCGCCAGACCGTGCTGACACCGGGCGAGTATCTCGAATGGATCCGCTTTCGGCGTCCGCCGGCCGATCAGGTCTATCGCGTCTACAAGCTGTCCAAGCGCTATGATCAGGACATCTCGACCATCAGCATGGCGGCGTCGATCGATCGCAGCGACGGCGTGGTGACCGGCGCGCGGCTGGCGTTCGGCGGCATGGCCGCGACCCCGTCGCGGGCGCCGGCGGCAGAAGCGGCGCTGACCGGCACCGCGCTGGACGGCCGTGCGGTCGAGGCAGCGGCGGCCGCGCTGAGCCGCGACTTCCAGCCGTTGTCCGATTTCCGAGGCAGTGCGGCCTATCGCATGGCCGCGGCTGCAGGGCTGTTGCGGCGGCTTTCACTTGAGGTCGGGGCCGATGCCCGAACCGATGGCCAAACCCACGCGGCGCCGATGGAGGTGTGGCAGCTATGAACCGGATGATCCGCCCCGAACCGGAGACCCGGCCCGCCCAGGGCGGCGTTCGCCAGTCGGTCGCCCATGAAAGCGCCGAGCGGCACGTCACCGGCAAGGCCATCTATATCGACGATGCCGGCGAACCCGAGGGCTGCCTGCATGCCTGGACGGTCATGTCCGACCGGGCGCATGCGGCGATCACGGGCATCGACACGGCCGAGGCCGCCGCCATGCCGGGCGTTGCGGCCGTGGTGACGGCGGGCGACATTCCGGGCCGCAACGATGCCGGTCCGATTCTGCCGGGTGAGCCGTTGCTGGCAGATAGCGTGGTGGAGAACTGGGGCCAGGCGATCGCCGTGGTCGCCGCCCGGACCGAGGCCGAGGCCCGCGCCGCCGCCGCGCGGGTGACGGTCGGGTATGAGGACCGGCCCGCCATCCTGACGGTCGATCAGGCGCTGGCGGCGGAAAGCCATGTCATCGCGCCGATGATCATGCGCCGGGGCGAGGCGGCATCGGCGATCGCGGCCGCGCCCCATCGTCTGGACGGAGAACTGCGCTTCGGCGGCCAGGACCATTTCTATCTGGAAAGCCAGGTGGCAATGGCGATCCCGGGCGAGGACGATGCCATCCACATTCATTCCTCGACCCAGCATCCGACGGAGGTGCAGCACGTCGTTTCGCGCCTGCTGGGTGTGCCTTATGCCGCCGTCACGGTCGAGGTGCGGCGCATGGGCGGGGCGTTCGGCGGCAAGGAAAGCCAGGCATCCCTGATCGCGGGCATGGCCGCGGTGCTGGCGTGTAAGACGGGCAAGCCGGTGAAACTGCGCCTGAACCGCGATACCGACATGATCATGACCGGCAAGCGCCATGGCGGGCTGGCGCGCTACAGCATCGGCCACGACGGCGACGGGCGCATCCTGGGCCTGGACATGATCATCGCGCTGGATGCGGGATCGGTGCCCGACCTGTCGGGGCCGGTGCTGACCCGCGCGCTCTGCCATGTCGACAATGTCTATTATCTGCCCGCCGTGACCGTCACCGGCTATGCCTGCAAGACCCATACGGTGTCCAATACGGCATTTCGGGGCTTTGGCGGGCCGCAGGGCATGCTGGCGATGGAGTCCGCCGTGATGCGGGTGGCCGATGCGCTGGGCCGGACGCCGGAGGAGATCCGGGCGGTCAACGGCTATGATCCGATTGGCCGGGACACCGGGCGTAACCTCACGCCTTATGGCCAGCCGGTGCGCGACAACGTGCTGCCGCGCGTCATGGAACGGCTGGCGGAGAAGGTCGACGTCGCCGCCCGCCGCCGCGAGATCGCCGCCTTCAATGCCACGAGCCCGGTGGTGAAAAAGGGGCTTGGCGTCTTCCCGGTCAAGTTCGGCATCTCGTTCAATCTGCCGACGCTCAATCAGGCTGGGGCGTTGCTGCACGTCTATACCGACGGCAGCGTTCATCTGAACCATGGCGGCACCGAGATGGGCCAGGGCCTGTTCGTGAAGGTGGCGCAGGTGGTGGCCGAGGCGTTCGGCATCGATATCGGCCATGTCCGCCCGTCGAGCACCCGCACCGACAAGGTGCCCAATACCTCGGCCACGGCAGCGTCGTCGGGCTCCGACCTGAACGGCATGGCAGCGCTGGCGGCGGCTGAAACCCTGCGCGCCCGGATGGCGGCGGTTGCGGCGGATGCCTGGGGCTGTTCGGCGGCCGATATCGTGTTCGGCGATAACGCCGTCCGCTCGTCGGCCGGGGATGGACGTATGCGCTTTGTCGACCTCGCGCAGCTTTGCTGGGAACGGCGGGTGTCGCTGTCGGCTACCGGGTTCTATGCGACGCCGGACATCCATTTCGATCAGGGGAGCATGACCGGCGAGCCGTTCTATTACTTCGCCTATGGTGCCTGCGTGGCCGAGGCGGCGATCGATACGCTGACCGGCGAGAACCGGATCCTGTCGGCGCATATCGTTCACGACGTCGGCACTTCGCTGAACCCGGCCATCGATATCGGCCAGATCGAAGGGGCGTTCGTCCAGGGGTTGGGCTGGCTGACGACAGAGGAACTGTGGTGGGACGGCGAGGGGCGGCTGCGCACGCACGCGCCGTCGACCTACAAGATCCCGACCAGCCGCGACGTTCCGGCGATGTCGATTTCGCTGCTGGACGAGGCGCCCAACCCGCGCCCGACGATATTCCGCTCCAAGGCCGTCGGCGAGCCGCCGTTCATGCTGGCGATCGCCGGCTGGCTCGCGATCCGCGATGCGGTCAAGAACGCGGGCGGTAAGGCGGAGACCCTGACCGCCCCCGCGACCGGCGAGGCGGTGCTGCGCGCGGTGACCGGGTTCGACGCCCAATGATGACGGAAGCATTGACGGTCCTGGGAACGATCCGAACGGCACGGCTGGCCATCCGGCCGCTGATCGACGCCGACGCCGCGGCCTTCGCCGCCATGACCGACGATCCGGCGATCACGGAAATCATCCACTTCCTGCCCACACCGTTCACGATGGATGATGCCACGCGGCTGATAGCGGGCGAAGGCGACGGCCGCGACTGCTTTTTCGGGGTCTGGCGGCAGGGCGACGATATGATGATCGGAACAGTGGGCACGCATCTGCGCGGCGCGGATCAGATCGAAATCGGCTATTGGTTCGCGACCGCCGCGCGCGGCCGGGGGATGGCATCGGAAGCGGTGTCGGCTGTGGTTCACCGTATCAGGGAAAGTTACCCCGACCGCAGGCTCTATGCCGAATGCCTTGCCGACAACCGCCCCTCGTGGGCGCTTCTGGAGCGGGTCGGCTTCCACCCCACCGACACCCCCGGCGACCGGCCAGGGCGGATGCGGTTGGTGTATGCAAGCGCCCGTGTCACTGATTCCGTAGGCCCGTCGATCGCAACGTGATCGGCTCAGCCGCCCTTCATGTTTTTTCGTTTCCACTCCTGGTCTCGTCAAACCCGCGCAAATTAGTCACGCGATGGACCAGTCCTCCATCAGCAGCCCTGCGACGCGCGAGAATTCGCCGGTATTATTGGTGACGAGCGTAAGAGCCCGCGCTTTGGCCTGCCCGGCGATCAACACGTCATAGGGGCCAATCGGCGTTCCGTGACGGGAGAGTTCAGCTCTGATCTCTCCGGCGACCCGGGCATCCTCGCGGTCGAGATCAAGGATCATCAGATCCGCGAAGAGTAGTCGAAGCGTCTCGAGGTTGTATGCGACCTTCCGGCTGCGGTAAGCGCCATAGTAAAGCTCGTGGGCGACGACGGCCGAAATGGCGAGTGAACCCGGCTCTGATGCCTCTATGCGTCGAAGCAATGGTTCCGATCGCCTTCCCACCAGCGCGATTACGGCATTCGTATCGAGTAGCCGGACACTCATTGAAAAGCGTGATCGAGATCCGGCCGCTGCTGGTCAGCCGGCTGGTCGCGACCCTCAGTCATGAAGTCGTCACTGAAGCCGCGCTCGACCGCCGCGTGTAGTGATGCCCACCTCGCTGTCGTACTTGACCTTGGACGCAGGATCAGTGCATCGCCTTCGCGCGAGACCTCGACCTCGTCGACATCGAAACGAAAATCCTTGGGAAGCCGGACCGCCTGTGAGTTGCCGGATCGGAAAACCTTGGCAAAGTGTGACATGTGTCCACCTCTTGTAGATACGAAGTAGTATATACGGTTTCGATGGCGCCGACACAAGCCACCATAGTTTTTCATCTGATCAGCAGGTCTCCAGATACCGGGCCTTGATACGGTCGAGGGCTTCGTCGGGCGGCAGGTCGCGCAGGGCCTGGTTGAAAATCTCGACTTCGATCGGGCCGTCGTAGCCGGCCTGGTCGATCTGCCGGCGCAGGCCGCGCAGGTCGATGAAGCCATCGCCCATCATCCCCCGGCCCAGCAGCATGTCCGGCAGCGGCACGATCCAGTCGTTGACATGGAAGCCCAGAATGCGTTCCGGGTCGAGGGCGGCGATTTCCTGTCCGACATCCGGGTCCCACCAGACATGATAGACGTCGACGGCGATGCCCACGGTTTCGGCGGGCAGGGCGGCCGCCATCTCGCGCGCCTGTTTCAACGTCACCACGACCGACCGGTCGGCGGCGAACATCGGGTGCAGCGGTTCGATGGCCAGCTTCACACCGGCATCGCGGGCATGGGGCACGATGGCGGCAATGCCGTCGGCGACCATGGCGCGCGAGGCTTCCAGGTCGTGGTTGACCACGCCGCCGACGACCAGGACGAGGGTATTGGTGCCCAGCGCCGCCGCCTCGTCGATTGCGCGCCTGTTGTCGTCCAGCCGTTCGGCCCGTGCGGCGGCGTCCGGGGCCGGAAAGAACCCGCCCCGGCACAGGCTGGAGACCTTCACCCCCGCATCGCGCAGCGACCGGCTGGCGGCGGCGAGGCCGGTTTCCGCCACCGGTTCCCGCCACAAGCCGATCCAGCCGATGTCGCGCGCGGCGCAGGCCTCGGCCAGAGCGGGGATTGACCAGGCCGGGATGCTGGCCTGGTTGATGCTGAGCCGGTCGGCCCCGGGTTCGGCGCCCATGGCGTGATCCTCTCGCGTTCTATCCGTCGATGCCGGCCTGCGCCAGAACGAGTTGCATGCGATAGGCGGCCAGAGGCGGATCGGCCAGCAGCTGCGCCTGATCGGCCAACCGGAACAGTTCCGCCAGATGCTGGATGGAGCGGCCGCTTTCCTGCCCCTGGATCATGCGGAAATGGTTCTGGTGACCGTTGAGCCAGGCCAGAAAGACGATCCCCGTTTTATAGTGCCAGGTCGGCGTCTTGAAGATATGCCGTGACAGCGGCACCGTCGGTGCCAGGATATCGTCGAACCGCGCCGTTTCCCCCGCATCCAGCGCCGCCAGGGCCGCCGACGCCGCCGGCGCGATGGCGTCGAAGATGCCCAGTAACGCGTCGCTGTGATGGTCGCCGTCGCCCTTGATCAGATCGGCAAATCCGAAATCGTCGCCAGTGTACATGCGAATGCCCAGCGCGGCGGTTTTCCGGCGCAGATCGATTTCCCGAGTCGCGTCCAGCAGCGACATCTTGATGCCGTCGATACGGTCCCTGTGGGTTTCGAGCAGCCCCAGAAACGTCTCGGTCGCGGCGTCGAGATCACCGCTGCCCCAATAGCCCCGTAGCTTCGGATCGAACATGTCGCCCAGCCAGTGCAGGATGACGGGCTTGTCGCGCCGGCCGATGACGCGGTCGTACACCTTGATGTAGTCGTCGGCCGATGCCGCCGTCCGGGCGAGATGGCGCGAGCACATCAGGATGACCTGGGCGCCGCAATCCTCGATATAGGCGCATTGCTCCTCGTAGGCGCGCTCGATGGCGTCCAGATCGGTGTTGGCGTCATCGGGCAGCTGATCGGTGTTGGCGCCGCAGCCGAGCTTGCCGCCATAGGCCTTGGCCTCGGCCGCGCTTTTGGCGATCAGTTCGCGCGCTGTGTCCCATCCCAGGCCCATGCCGCGCTGCGCGGTGTCCATGGCATCGGCGACGCCCAGCCCGTGAGACCACAGGTGCCGCCGGAACGCCATGGTGGCGTCCCAGTCGATCGCGACATCTTCGCGGGGATTGATGTCGGCCAGTGGATCGGCGACGACATGAGCCGCCGCCATGGCGACCCGGCTTTTCAGTCCGTCCGTGTTCGGGCGATAGGGCGAGGGCGGGCCGGGCGTGTAATCTTCCAGCCTGCGGTCCGGCCGGGGAAGGCGAAGATGCGGTGCGGAAACCGTCATGTCAGCGTCCTTTCGAGATACCTACGCGTCCGGCGTCAGCGGCGCCACGTCCATGGCGCGCCGGTCGGCCGTCGATTGCAGGCTCAACTCGGCCAGCTGGATGCCCTTGGCGGCGGCAAGGAAGTCCCAGGCAAACGGCTCGCCCAGCGCGACATGGCGCAGAAACAGTTGCCACTGTGCCTTGAAGGCGTTGTCGAAGGGGCGGTTGTCGGGCACGACGGCCCAGTCGGCGCGATAGTCGTGACTGTCCGGCGCGTCGGGATTCCAGACCGGCTTGGGCGTGTTTGTCCGGTGCTGGCTGTCGCAGCCCCAAAGCCCGGCCACGGCGCTGCCGTGGGTGCCGTCGACCTGGAAGATAACCAGTTCGTCCCGGTGAACCCGCGTCGTCCAGGATGCGTTGATCTGGGCGACGATGCCGTCGGTCAGTTCGAAGACGGCATAGGCCGCATCGTCGGCGGTGCATTGATAGCGGTTGCCCGCTTCGTCGACCCGCTCGGGGATGTGCGTCGCGGCATGACAATAGACGGACTTGATGCCGCCGAACAGGTTCTCCAGCACATATTGCCAATGAGGCATCATATCGACGACAATGCCGCCGCCGTCTTCCTTGCGGTAGTTCCACGATGGCCGCTGCGCCGGATGCCAGTCGCCCTCGAACACCCAATAGCCGAAATCGCCCTTGACCGACAGGATCCGCCCGAAGAAGCCGCTGTCGATCAGGCGTTTGAGCTTGATCAGACCGGGCAGGAACAGCTTGTCCTGAACGACGCCGTTGCAGAGCTTTTTTTCACGTGCCAGCCGGGCGAGGTCGAGGGCCGCTTCGGTGTCCTCCGCCAGCGGCTTTTCGGCATAGACGTGCTTGCCGGCCTCCAGCGCCGCGCGAACCGCCGATGCCCGGCGCTGCGTCGTCTGGGCGTCGAAATAGACCTGGATTTCCGGATCGTGAAGCGCGGAGTCGAGATCGGTGGTCCAGCGCTCGGCGCCGAAGCGCGCGGCCAGGTCTTTCAGCTTTGCCTCGTTCCGGCCGGCCAGGATCGGCTCCGGCCATATGGTGCGGCCGTCGCCGACCCTGACTCCGCCTTCGGCCCGGATGGCCGCGATCGAGCGTTCCAGATGCTGGATGCTGCCCATGCGTCCGGTGACGCCGTTCATCAGGATGGGGATCGTGATCCGCTCCATGGTCCCTGCCTTTCCGAAATACTCGCCTGCACGGATCATATATGATATATGAATACTGTGGCAACGCATTCCGCCGTATGAGTAGGGCCAGGCATCGGATGGCGCCGGATGACCGAGCGAGACGACGTTGATGCAGACCTTCCGGGCGGCGGCTCTGACCGACCGCGTTCCGCAAAAGGCATGGCAGGTTCCCAGTCGGTGCCGGCGGCAACGCCCGATCCGCTCCGCTCCCGCTATGGCGGGCAGGCTGGCCGTTCGAAGACCGAAGCCGTCTATAACGCCCTGCGCCGTTCCATCATGGAGGGCGACGTTGCCCCCGAAAGCCGGCTGATCATTGCCGACATTGCCGGACGCCTCGGCGTTAGTTCGATTCCGGTGCGCGAGGCCTTGACGAAGCTGCAGGCCGACGGCCTGGTCGTCATCGAGCCGTATGTCGGGGCGCGTGTGACGCCTTTGGCGGCCGACGCCATTGACGAAATATTCCACCATCTCGAATCACTGGAGACCTACACGACGCTGGCCGCTTGCCGGAAAGCGACGCCCGAGCACCTGGAGGCGATCAAGGCGCAGTTGTTGGCAATGGACAGGCTCGTGGACGATCCGGCGCTATGGTCGGTGAGGAACGCCGAAATGCACCACCTGATCTGCGACATCGCCGATACGCCGGTTGCCAAGGCGCTGTTGGGCCAGGTCCTCGACCACTGGTACCGGTTGTCTCAACATTATATGCAAGATGTCTTCGCCGAGCGGGTCCGCAAGGCGCAGGACGATCACTGGCGGTTGTTCGGTGCGATGTCCAGGGGGGCCTGCGACGACGTCGCCGCGATTGTTCGCGAACATAACCGCGAAGCCCGCCAGGACTATCTGAGCCGGACCGGCCAGGGGGCCCCATGGAGCCGATGACCGGCTATAGCCGGGAGATCGGGGCTGCGCCGACGCCTGTCAGGCATCGGGGATGGCATTCTCAAGCGCTTCGTCAAACCGGTTGCGCCATGTCACGATATCGTTCGAGCGCAAAACATCCATAAGTGCGGCATGACGATGCCGCCGTTCTTCCAGCGGCATGCTGAGAGCGCGTTGCAGCGCTTCGGCGACCCCTTCGACGTCATAAGGGTTGACGATCAGGGCGTCTCCCATTTCGATGGCGGCACCGGCAAAGCGCGACAGCACCAGAACGCCCGGATCCTCGGGGTCCTGGGCGGCGACATACTCCTTGGCGACCAGATTCATGCCGTCGCGCAGCGGCGTCACGAAGCCGACCCGGGCCATTCGGTAGAAGCCCAACAATGTCTTGCGGGCGAAGCTCTTGTTCAGATAGCGAATGGGCACCCAGTCGAACTCGGCGAATTTGCCGTTGATATGCCCGGCGGAGGTTTCCAGCTCCCGGCGGATGACGTTGTATTCCGGGACATCCGTTCTGGTGGGCGGGGCGATCTGCATGAAGGTGACGCGGCCGCGGTTGTCCGGATAGGTCTCCATAAGGGCCTCGAAGGCCTGGAACCGCTGATAGAGTCCCTTGGAATAGTCGAGCCGGTCGACCCCGATGATCAGGTCGCGATCACCCAGGCTTTCGCTCAGCCGTTCGGTCTGACGCGAGGTGAGGGCGGATTGGGCGTCGCGTTCAATGTCAGCCGTTTCCACCGAAATCGGGAAATGCCCGACCGTCAGGGTCCGGCCGAAGGCGCGAACCCGTTTTTCGCCGACCACCTCGCCGCCGACCTCCTGAATCAGATAGCTGACAAACGCATCGACGTCGCGTTTCGTCTGGAACCCGACCACGTCATAGGCGCAGAGCGATCGCACGAGGTTCTCGTGATTGGGCAAAGCCAGAAGAATTTCCGGCACCGGAAACGGCGTATGCAGGAAGAATCCGAGCCGTTGGCGATGACCCATCTGGCGCAGCTGCTCGCCCAGGGGCAGCAGGTGATAGTCGTGAACCCATACCTTGTCGTCGGGCTTCAGCATGGCTGACAACTTGCCGGCGAACAGCGCGTTGACGCGCAGATAGCCGGCATAGGTGCGTCGCGAAAATTCCGTCAGATCCAGGCGATAATGAAACAGTGGCCAAAGCGTTGAGTTGGCGAATCCGTTATAATATTCCTCGTAATCGCGCTGGCTGAGGTCGAGCGTTGCGAACGTGATGTTTTTGGAATCGAAATGTTTCGGTTCGGGATCGGGGGCGGCGACGACTTCGCCCGACCACCCGAACCAGATGCCGCCCTGTGCTTTCAGGGCGGCATGCATGGCGACGGCCAATCCGCCGGAAGCGGATTTTTTGTCGTCAATAGGGGCAACACGGTTCGAAACGACGACCAATCGACTCAAAAGGCTTCCTCCCAACTCTTGCTCAGCCTCATCGCCGAATTGATCAACCCGACCATTGAATAGGACTGCGGGAAGTTCCCCCACAATTCGTTGGTCCTCGGGTCGATATCTTCCGACAACAGGCCGAGATGATTGCGCGCCGCCAGCAGGGCTTCGAACATTTCCCGCGCCTCATCGAGACGACCGATCGCGGCCAGAGCGTCAACATACCAGAAACTGCAGATCGTGAATGCAGTTTCGGGTTCGCCGAAATCGTCCGGTGCATGGTATCGGTAAAGGTGCATCCCCTTTTTCAGATATTTTTCCGCGGCTTCGACCGTACCGATGAATTTCGGATCGTCGGCGGCAACGAAACCCAGATCGTGCAGAAGCAGAAGCGCGGCGTCGATGTTCCTGCCGCCGAAACTCTCCACAAAGCTGTTCTGTTCCCTGTCGAACGCCTCTTCCAGTATTACCTCGCGGATTGCGTCGGCTTCCCGGCGCCACCGCGTCGCTTCCTGCGGCAGACCAAGCTTGCTGCCAATCTTGGATAACCGGTCGCAGGCCGCCCAGCACATCACGGCAGAGAATGTATGCACCCGCTCGCGGGTTCGCAATTCCCACAATCCGGCATCGGGCGTATTCCAGACCTGGACCGCCTGTTCGCCAAGCACCTTGAGGCGCTGGAAAAGCTGGATGGTTCCCGGTTGCTCCACGCGCTGATCGAAGAATGCCTGCGCGGCCGCCAGGATCACCGCACCGTAGCTGTCGTTCTGGACCTGCGTCGCGGCGCCGTTGCCCGTACGAACGGGACCCATGCCGCGATACCCCGCCAGCGCAGGTGCGGATGTTTCCGTCATGCCCTTTTTGGACAGGGTGATCGAGAACAGTGGGTCGAGATAGCCATCCTTGGACGATGTGACGATGTTGTTGATGTAATGGAGATAGCCTTCCATCGTCCGGGTCGCGCCCAGACGGTTCAGGGCATGGACAACGAAATACGAATCGCGCAGCCAGCAGAAGCGGTAATCCCAGTTCCGTTCCGAATGCGGGGCTTCGGGAATCGACGTGGTGATCGCGGCGAGAATGGCGCCGGTCTCTTCGAACGAGCAGAGCTTGAGCGTGATCGCGGCCCGGATTACGGCATCCTGCCATTCGAACGGGATGGTCAGTCCGCGCGAAAACTCCCGCCAGTACATGTCCGTTCTTTCCAGAAACTCCTCGGCCGTCTGGGCGATCGGCGCGGTCAGGCTCTCGTCCGGTCCGAAAAAAATGTGCAGCGTCTCTTCCAGCATGAAGGTCGTCTCCTCGATAATGTAGGAGATCGGCGCATCGGTCGTCAGACGCTTGCTGAGACCGGAATGGACATAGCGGATGTGATTGCTGCCGCGGGTTATCTCTGGCTCGATGGCGTTGTATGCGAAAGTCGGCTGGAAGCGGATGCGGATTCGCGCGTGGCCTTTGAGCGGTTTCACGATGCGCACGACCGTCGCCGGCCTGTGCATGCGGTTGTACTGAGGGAAGCGGGGTGAAAAATCGATCACTTCGACAGCCTGACCGTGTGTGTCGTAGAGAGTTGTAACCAGCACGGCGGAGTTGCGCCGGTAGCACTGTTCGGCGTAGGCGAAGTCTTCGACCTCGATCGAAGCAAACCCCTTGCTGCTGTCCGGGTCGGCGTCGACCGGCGCGCCGTTCAGCAGCGAATTGAAGACGGGATCGCCGTCAAGACGCGGGAAGCAGCCGAATACGATGCGGGCATGGCGGTCGATCAGGCTTGCGATCGTGCAATTTCCGATCACCGCAAGGTTGAGGTCGTGTTCGGCGATAGTCGTCATGTGGCCATGGATCCCGTAATAATTGGAGTAGAATTCTGCGGCAATGAAGTGTGCGCCCCAACAGGGTGCCCCTACCCGGTCGCCGGAATGAATTTCCGATCGAACCGGGCCGGGTCACCCGCTGGAACGCCGTCCGCTGCCGCTATGTATAATACAGGTTGCTCAGGATGCGAGCTCAGTCAACCAGGCAATGAAATTTCCAACCGTCGGTGTGCGCCATTGGGCTAGTGTCGGCTCTCTGTCGCCAACCTGGATGGCGACACCGCCAGCCCTTATGGCGGCGGCGAATCCGTCTTCGTCGGTCGTGTCGTCGCCGGCGAAAACAGGGTGGCGGCCGGCAAAGGGGGGTGATGTCATGAGCGTCTCGACGGCGCTTGCCTTGTTTATGCCGACGGGCTTGAACTCGATCACCTTCTTCCCGTGAATCGACTGGATAATGCCGTCGAAGCGCTGGAGAATTCGCGTCTCCGTGGCCAGCAGTGGACCCAGTTGGTGGTCGGCATTGCGATAATGAACCGCGATTGTCAGTCCCTTGCGCTCGATTAACAGACCGGGGGCGGCCGCAACCGTTTCCGTCAGCAGGCTGTCGACCTCGGCAAGATATTCCGGCGGCGTGTCGTGGCGGGCGATCGTCCCATCGGCCAGCCTGATTTCCAGGCCGTGCTGCCCGGCAGCGGACAGCCGAAGCGGCGCGAACATGCGGTTGAGAGAGACGAGCGTGCGCCCGGATACCAGCGCAACCGCGCCGTCCATGCCGTCATGCAGGCGGGCCAGCAGGTCGACCAACCCTGAAGCAAGCGTGACCAGATCGGGCCGGTCAACGATCTCGACCAGCGTGCCATCGACATCGAGGAACAGGGCGATCGACCCGGGATCAAGGCGAAGTTCGGCGAGTGGTCGAATCGGCGGCGATGGGTTCCGAGCTTCCGGCACGTCAGTCAGCCTCATGGTCGGTCCGGTGCACAGGGAATGGTCGTCGTCACAAGTATCCACAGTTCAAACGATCCGTGGGCGGGTCGCAAGCAATGTTTTCGGGTCAGGCGCGGAGAGGATACCGGGGACTCCATGATGTTCGGCAGGGGATGATCGTGCGGCGGGATGATGGCTGCCATGCCGAAAGCGCACACAATGGCTGGAGAATGCGCCCGTAACGCGGCGCTGGCTGGCCGCTGGGGGCTCCGTAGAGGAGCGCGGGGCGCTCCCGGAAATCCTGCAATGCCGGTCGACGGCCCATTTTCAGCTTGCATGCCGAGGGCTCATACCCCATATTGTGCAGTGCGGCATACAGGTCGTGCTGATGCCGTAACGCACTTTTTTGGGCGTTTCCTCCCTAAACTCGGGCCGCTGATTTAGCGGCCCGTTTTTTTTTGGGCCGCATTGCACCCGCGACTCCTATCATCCTCCCTGTGGGCGAGCAACAGTCAATCGCGGCGGCGGGCTGAAGAGACCGAAAATTCTCCATTGAGATCCGTGGCGGCAATTCTTGCGACCAGATCGGCCATTCTGGCTGACAGCTCCGTCAGATAGGCTTTTCTCGAAAGTGCCGTTTCGTCCATGTAGAGTCCGCGATTGATCTCGATCTGCAGGGCGTGCACGCCGGCCTCGGGGTGGCCGTAGTGCCTGGTCGTATAGCCGCCGGCATAGGGGAAATTGCGGACGACATTGAAGCCCATGCCGGACAGCGAACCGTCCGCCAGATTCGTTATTGCCGGATTGCAGGCGCGGCCATAGGCGTCGCCGAGCACGAAATCGACGCGGCCCTGTTTCGGCCCGCGCGGCGGAATCGGATTGCTGGACGGCATCGAATGGCAATCGATAAGGATGCAATAGCCGAAACGCTTCTTCGTGCGCAGAACCAGGTCCGACAACCGGGCGTGGTAGGGGCGATAGTGGCGGTCGATACGGGACAGCACCTCTTCGAATCTGAGCTTGTGCCGATAGATCGACTTGCCGTGCGACACGATGCGGGCGACCGTCCCGAGGCCGGCCGCGACACGCGGCGAATGCGTGTTGACATAGTCCGGCAGGGCATCGGCGAACATGTCGGGGTCGAGTTCGAACGGCTCGCGATTCACGTCGACATAAGCGCGCGGAAACAGCGCCTTGATCATCGGCGCGCCGAGACCGGCCGCGGCGGCGAAGATTTCGTCGACGAAGCAGTCTTCGGATTTTCGCAAGCTGATCGGGTCGAGGCGGCTGATCGAGAAGAAGTCGTCGGGATAGTTGCGGCCGCTGTGCGGCGAGGCGAGGACGACCGGGATCGACTGCGTGTCCGGTTCGACGACGACCCCATGTTCCGGGTCTCCGTCCATCAAGGGCGGAGGCGTCCCGTCGGTGCTGCTGCGGTTGACCCCTTCCATGGAGATGATTCATAGACCGAAATGGATGCGCTGTCATCCGCGACGGCGCGCTGTGCAGGCTGGTACCGCTCTTTTCGCACAGCAGGCGGTCCGGGGAAAATTTCTGACACCGATCTGCCAACGAAAGGCTTGCACGCCCATTTCGACGATGCTAAATGCTCCGCACCGCACGGTTCACCCCATCACCTGGGGCCGCTACCGTGATTGGGCGCGTAGCTCAGCGGGAGAGCACTACGTTGACATCGTAGGGGTCACTGGTTCAATCCCAGTCGCGCCCACCATGAAAAAACCCCTTGGGAAACCAAGGGGTTTTTCGTTTGCCAATCCTGCGCAGTTCAGTAATTTTCTGTTCGGATGAACTCAGTCTTTGCCAGCCATCGTCGGCGATCCTGATTGGCGACCCCTGGAACTGTTGCGGCCTTTGGTGCGCGCGATGGAGCGCTTTTCGTATTCAGGCTCTATGCAGGCATAGTCGAGCACACAGGTATTCAAAGATGATAGAATACGCCTGTGCGGCCTGGCGGAAAGAATCCTGTCAATCAATTGGATGCTTATGGTATTAATTCGTTAACGTGATGATCGTGCTCTACGGACTTGATGGTCTGGTTGGCGGCGTTGCGATCGTCACGCTGGCGTGGCTTGCGTCGTGTGCTGGCACCATCGGCGCTGACAACATACTGCTGATGGTGTCGACGTTGGCCACTGCGATTAGCAGGTTCTTATGATACAATATGCGCCATCCCTGGCGCTGGTCCGCCACCGTTTTCCTTGGCGACGCAGGCCGCATGCGAGCGCGGGTGTTCTCGATGTCGTCCTCCCGGCCGGGCTTTTCGCGTTCGCCCTGATGCATCTGGTAGGACGGCACTGGGCTTTCCCGTTCATCGCTCGACGGCTGGAACCTTGTCACCGGACGTCATCAACCGGGGCGACGGCTGATTCGGGTTTGCTCTCCCGACAGGAATAATGATGACGGGCCGAATCCTGCCGATCTTCGTGTTCTCAATTTTATGCCTGGTCGCGTTCGTTGCGTCGACCCATCCATTAGCCGAGCGAACGTTAGGCGGCGGCGCCGGGATGCACTTGATGGCGTTCGGTATTCTGGCGTTCACGGCCACAGTTTGCTGGCACGACCGCCGTTCCCGAATGATCGCCTATACGTTTCTGGTTGGCCTGGGTGCGGCCATCGAAGTCATTCACAGCCAGATGCCCTCGCGCACAGGATCGGCGATCGACCTTGGGGTCAACATCGCCGGTATCGTGCTGGGGGCATGGATCGCGGCCTCCATCGGCGGATTGGCACGGCGGTGGCAAGGGAAACGGGCTCGACCATGAAGATAATCGTTGTCTGCACGGCCAATCAGTGCCGCAGCCCTATGGCCGAAGCGGTCATGAAGGCCGAAGCCCCGCCTCATGCGCTTGTCGAATCGGCGGGCACACAAGCATCGAACGGCATGCCAGCGGCAGCCGGCGCCGTCGATACGCTGACACGGCGGGGAATCCGTCACGATCTCGATCGACACGCCTCGCGTTCGCTGACGCCGGTTCTAGGCAGAACGGCCGATCTGATACTTGTCATGGAGCAGCATCATCGGCGTTGGGTCGGCGAGAACATTCCGGCCCTTTACGGCCGGACCTATCTGCTTGGCCATTGGTCGGAGACCGAGATCCATGACCCGATCGGCCTTGGCGAGGGCGAATTCGATCTAGCATTGGAACGGATCATGGAGGGCGCGGCGGAATGGCTGCGCCGACTGTAGGACAAAACCATTCAACGCCGAACGTATCGACGATGAATGCTTGCCGACCCCGACCTGGCTCGTGTACGACAAGATTAAAGCAAATTAAAATTTCAGGGTGGGGTTGCTGGATGTCACGGTCACCGGGAAGGCGCAAACACAAGATCAGAAAGCAAGTGTTGGTATTGATACTGATGACGGCATTGCCGGCATGCAGCGTCAGCCGTGGCCTGACAATGGACGACAGCTATCAAGAGGACCTGTACATCAACGGCCTGCCGGATAATTCCGATCTTCACCCTCGCGTCCGTCGGATTACGGCTCCACTGATTAACGAACTGTGGGCCAGCGCCGACCAACGGGCGGCGGCGTCGACGGCGGCCACCCTCGCTTCGGATGAGTCTTACGGCTACACCATTGGCCCCCGCGACACATTGCGGATCATCCTGTGGGACAATCCCGAACTGGTGAATCCAATGGGCCTGGAACAGGATGACCAGGCCGGTCTGCATACAGTGCGTGAAGATGGGACGATCTTCTTTCCGCTGGTCGGAACATTGCGGGTCTCCGGCTTGACGACTGGCCAAATCCGACACGCCCTGAGCGGCGCGCTCGAGGAATTCGTCGTCAATCCCCAGGTCGATGTCCGGGTCGCGGAGTTTCGCAGCAAGAAAGTTCAGATCACCGGAAACGTGGCCGACCCCGGCCCGATGTTCCTGACCGATGATCCGCTGACTATCCGCAGCGCGCTCGCGGCGCGCGGCGGTTTCGACGAGTTGGCCGACGCCGGGGAGATCGAACTTGTGCGAGGAGGGAATCGCCATGCCATCGACATCCAGGCGATATTCGCCGGCGAGGTGCCCGATCCGATCCTGCGCGACGGCGACACGCTCTACGTCCCCGACAACGCCCGAAGCCGGGTTTTCATCACCGGCGAGGTCGAACAACAGGCGGCGCCGATGCTGACCTATCGCGGCATGACGCTTCTTGACGCCATCACCGAGGCCGGAGGTTACAGCATCCTGTCGGCTGACACATCGCAGGTTTTCGTGATGCGCGCGATGGAGCGCCGCAATGCGGAAACCGGCGAGACGACGATCGTCCCCGACATCTATCACCTGGACGGGCGGTCCGCCCCCTCCTTGCTGCTGGCGGATCAATTCGAGCTGGAGCCCCGGGATGTCGTGTTCGTCGCGACGTCTGACGTCGTGCAGTTCAACCGTATGGTTTCGCAGTTCCTGCCGTCGTTCAACGTCTACGGCACCGTCGAAGGGGTCGTGCCCTGAACGGCTTGCCGGAATTGCCTGGCATAAAGTCCAAGACCGGGCGCGGTTTATTCTGTAAAAGCACTATTTTTGATAGTAGTCGCGGAACCGGGCAACAAACATTGATATTCCTTCATCGAAATCGGTCTGAGGCTGGTAGCCCGTCAGCCTGTGCAGGAGTCGCGTATCCGCCCAGGTCGCGGGCACATCGCCCGCTTGCATCGAAATATAGTTGCGCTCTGCTTTTTGACCCAGGCAGACCTCAATAGCGTCGACAAAATCCAGCAAGCGGACTTTTCCCGAGTTGCCGATATTCACGACGCGAAAAGGCGCAACCGGCGACAAGCTATCGCCCTCTACCAAATCATCAGCCGAGCTCGGCCGCAGCGGAACGACATCGATCAACAGCCGGATCGCCCTGACCAGGTCGCCGACGTACGTGAAGTCACGGTACATATTGCCATAATTATAGATATCAATCGGACGACCATCCAGAAGGGCATCTACAAAGCGAAAAAGCGCAAGGTCTGGCCGCCCCCAACGTCCATAACATTGAAGGTGCCGATGACATTGCTGCTCAAATAGGCGCGAGGGTTGTCAAGGCTGTAGCGTACGCCGGCCTGGGCAGCAAGGTAGCCGATGCCGTCGGGTCTGACGTCATCGGCTACCCGATCCAATTGCCGCTGATCCTCCAACATGCCCTCGGAAGCACTGAAACGAGGATTCTGTAGCAACATCTGGTGACTTCGGCGCTTTAGCCCGACATCATAGTAATCGGTCAAACCATCATAGCCAAGGACGATGCACCCTTCAGCCAGAAGGAGTCTTGTCAGATGAAATCCAATGAACCCTGCGGTTCCGGTGATCAGGATCCGCTTCAAATCAGGTCTCCAACCGCTTGGAGTCGTTAGGGTCGCGCTGCACCTGTTCAAGGCGCCGCACAATGATCCAGCGGGCGCGGCGTAGGCCGACCCCGTGCGCCAAGGCGAGCCCAAAAAGGCCAGTGAGCAGAACGAAGTCTGAAATCCCGGCGTTGGAGCCGAGCACGCCGAACGCTCCGGCTGAGGCCGTCAACGCCATCATCGTTGCCGTTGCTTGTCCTGGCGTTTGCCCGAGATGCAGCAGCATGTGATGCAGATGATCGCGACCAGGGGTGAAGGGACTGATTCCCCGTATCATCCGGCGCGTCATTACACTGATGGTGTCGATCACGGGAACCGCGAGAATCCAGGCAATCGCCGCAGGACTGATGCCGATTTCCGAGCTGCTGTGAGGACTATTGGAAACCTCTATTGCGAACCACGCCACCGCTAGTCCAATCGGCATGCTTCCGGCGTCTCCGAGAAAAACTTTGGCGCTGCGCTGCCAGGGATGGCGCATATTGAACCACAGAAATCCACCAATCGCGGCTGCGAACGATACGATAACCATCAAGACACCGTCGGCGCCAAGCGCAACCGCACAGAATGCCAGCCAGCCCAGCATTACCACCGCAACGCCCCCGGCAAGGCCGTCAAGACCGTCAATCATATTCATCGCATTGATAAAACCGACGACGACCAGGATGGTGAATGGCGCCGCAACCCAACCGAGATCCAATTGGCCGAAGACCGGTACCGTCCCGAGGGAGACGACTTCCGTGTTACCCCAGAGAACGATGAATCCGGCCGCTACAGCCTGAATACAGCACTTGAACATACTGCGCAGTTCCACAAGATCATCGAGTATGCCGCAGAACAAAAGTAACACCATTCCCGCCATCAACGGCATGACGCTTGTGGGGGAAATATCCAGCACCGGCAGCACTGCAATGAAGGCAAGGAAAACTGCTATTCCACCAACGAGCGGAACGTCACCGGAATGCTGTTTGCGCTCGCTAGGTCTGTCGACCAGCCCCAGCACCGATGCTGGTGACCGCAGCCCGGCCACCAAGACCCCGGCTATCAATAATGGAAGAAGTACCGTAAGATAGAAAAACGTCATTACACTTCTCCCTGACCATATCCACATCCATTTGCCATGGAATAATATGAATAGAAAGTTGTAATTTTTTACTATTGAACTAGTAGAATAATAAAATAAAAATATTTATCTTTATATTATATATATAAATCTCTAGATGTTCCCGACTCAATCTTTCGTAAAAAATATTCGATAGTACGCATTAGCCCTTGGTCCAACGAAACCTCAGGCTCCCATCCTAAAATCTTGTTGGCTAAATAAATATCTGGACGACGTTGCTTCGGGTCGTCATGCGGCAATGGTCTGTGAACGATGGACGATCGCGATTTCGTGGCAGCAATAATGAAATTTGCCAGTTCGGAAACGGTTATTTCTACCGGATTTCCAATGTTGACTGGACCGTCAGCACCCTGCGGACAATCCATCATCCGCAGCAAGGCTTCAATTGTATCATCGACATAGCAAAATGACCGGGTCTGGCTTCCATCCCCATAAACGGTGATGTCATCGCCGCGCAAGGCCTGGACGATAAAATTGGATACGACGCGGCCATCGTCGAGCTTGAGTCTGGGCCCGTAAGTATTGAATAGCCGAACTACGCGGATTTGCGTGCCAAATACCCTTTGGTAATCGAAAAACAATGTCTCTGCGCCGCGTTTGCCTTCATCATAACAGGCGCGAATACCGATAGGATTGACATTTCCCCAATACGTCTCGGGTTGCACGGAAATATGAGGATCTCCGTACACTTCTGATGTAGACGTGTGCAGCACCGGTATGCCGTAACGCCGTGCCAGTTCCAGGACATTCGCGCCGCCCCAAATACTGGCCTTGAATGTTCCGATTGGATCCCGCTGATAATCGGGTGGTGATGCCGGACAGGCAAGATTAAAGATGCCATCAATATCTTCGTTGTCACCGAACGGAAGTGAGTTCGTGATATCATGACAAAGCATCTGAAAGTCTGAACTGTCAGATAAATGCGCAATATTCTCGTGGCTTCCAGAGCGGAAATTGTCGAGACACAGAACTCGGTCGCCGCGGGCAATGAGACGATCGCAAAGATGCGAACCGAGAAATCCAGCCCCTCCTGTGACGAGAAAGCGTCGAGCAGGACCGGATTTTTCCAGAGAATGTTTTACTTCGCGAGACTGGCTCATACACAACACCCTGCGTTCGCACAATCATAAACGCTCACATTTGCGTTCATATTTCTGACCACAAAGGACTATTCGCAACGGCCGATAAAAATGTCCCATACCTGGACAGTCACATTTCTGCAGTGACAAAGCTGAAATGAGCTTCGGTCGAGACTTTCCGTCCCATTATATCGAGCAGAACCAATACCCTCTCAGAATCCTTAAGGCGCATGAATTCGCCGACCAATCCCTTGAACGGGCCGCCATCGATCACGACTTTGTCTCCCGCTTGAAAAACGGAATGTGGCAGTTCAACACCACCATCAGCTGCCTGTCGGGCTGCGATGGCCTCAACCAACCCTTCTGGTACCGGTGATGGCCGATCCCCGGTGCCCACCAAATAGCAAACACCGTAGGTTCCATTGATTGATCGCCAGGCTTGTTTATCGATATCCAATAACGCAAATATATATCCGGGAAACAATGGAACGGTAATAACGTCAGTCTTTCGAGCGTGACGACGGTATTTTTTGACTTGTGGGCAATAAACTTCATATCCCTGACGGATAAGATTGAATTCAGCTTTGTTCTCGGATTTCACCTGGGTGTGAACGGCGTACCATTTTTTCACGGCGCGGTCCTTCAGTGATGCACGTATCATATAGCCAAAAAAGATAAAAAGTAGGCTATAGTGGCGGCACTAAATGCGCGATTAATGACACAGGTATTCGCGCGGTAATAGTTACTGAAATGATATCATTATATATACAGATGTCGAGGAGAGATCGGTAGTAATAGACAATTGATTATTGTGCGTGTCCGAATTTTCCATCACGAGCACTGAATGGTATTGCAGGCCAAGGCTTTACGGATAGCGTTTGGTATTAAGTCATTCGTTACCGCTCAGGGGCCTGTTCATTGGCGTGAAGGACTGGGGCCGATCCTCATAGCGAGACGGCTGCGGAGATGGATGGGCAAACGTATCGCCCCAACTCATGATGGTTGTATTTGCCGCCGGTCCGGCCGTCGTGATTTGCAATGTCAGACAAAGAGACGGCGAGGTCAGTTCTTCGTCATTCTGACCGATCGCGATGTTCACCTCATCTACAGCCGGGGTCGAGCGCGCTTTCCGCCCAGGTTTCATCTGCAGGGAAGGTGCCAACAGCTTCCTATCCGTCAGGGGGGGACTCCCCACCGTTTAACAAGGAGATTCTTGTGTGGCGGTTGATGGGTTGAATGTGGTGCCGGTTTTCAACATGGCGCAGGTAACGTTGAGG
>NZ_JBFCVL010000012.1 GCF_040712075.1 Fodinicurvata sp. EGI_FJ10296 | reverse complement strand
GATCGCTCCCGACATCGATCGGGAGCCCCGAGCCGGATGAGCCCGGTTCGCGTCTTCCAACCCCCAGAGCCACCGCGCGAGATCCCCGTTCAAGGCGGGAGAGTTGAGGCGGGTGTGCGATTGCCGCGCCGCTCCGATTGTGGCAGAAGACGCCCCGTTGACTCGTATCGTTGGAAGTTGAAGGTTCACCGTCATGGCGTCCCCCCACGTTTCCGGTTCCCGCGCTGGCGGTTCTCCCGTTGCCAGCAGCGGTGCGAACGCCGGCGCTGATCGAACCACCCCTGGTCGAATCGGGCTGCCGATCTTCGTTGACGGGATGGCGGCGCTGATAGACCGGCATCCCTATGACGCGTTCATCGTCGATCTCTGGGGCGTGATCCATGATGGCGAGCAGCCGCTGCCGGGCGTTATCGAGGGGCTGACCATGCTTCGTGACGCCGGCAAGGTCGTCTGCCTGCTGTCCAACGCCCCGCGCCGCGCGGAAACCGTCGCCGCCCGCATGCGCGAGATCGGCATCGACGATGGCCTTTATACGCATTTGCTGACATCGGGCGAGGCGACGCACACCGCGCTGTCGGATCGCCCGGACGCGTTTCATCAATCCCTGGGGCATCGCGTCCTGCATATTGGGCCGCCGCGCGACGTCGATACCGTGTCAGCGCCGGGTCTGGTGCCGGTCGAGCGTGCCGCGGACGCCAGTTTCGTGCTGGTCACCGGCATCGACGACCCGGACGAGACAGTGGCCGACTATGCCGATGTGCTTGCCGACGCTGCGGCGCACGGATTGCCCATGGTCTGCGCCAATCCCGACCTGGTGGTGGTTGCCGGCGGGTTCCGGGCCATTTGCGCCGGCGCCCTTGCGACCCATTACGAAAGCCTCGGCGGCAAAGTTGCCTATCATGGCAAGCCCCATGCGCCCGTCTATGATCTGTGCCGGTCGATGATCACCCGCACGCTGGCCGGCCGGGGCGTCGCCGCACCACGCATACTGGGTGTCGGCGATGCGTTTCGCACCGACATCCTCGGCGCCCACAACGCCGGTCTCGACAGCATGCTGGTCACCGGCCATGGCATCCACACCGGCGATCTGGGCATCGATGCCGACGGTCGGCCCGATCCGGTCAAGCTGGAAGCCGCGATCGAAGAATTCGGCCTGCGCCCCACACTCGTCATGCCGGGCTTCCGACCGGCCTGAAGTGCTGCGGAGCCGCGTCAGACCCGCTGCTCTCCCTGTTGGCCCGACGCCGGATTGGCGCCGCCGACCCGGGCAAGCGCTTCGTCTGTCCAGACGAAGATCGCCAGTGCCTGATCGACGGATGCCGGACCGGGCACCAGTTCCGTCGTGCCGGGGTCGCTGAAACCCGGCGGCTGCGCCGGCGCCGTATCGGCGGCCGTCTGATTTCGGTCGGCATCGGCCGTGGCGATGGCAAGGCGGTAGTAGTGCAGAACGAACAGGCGGATCGCCGCCGTCAGCCCCATGGGGCCGCGACGCTGGTCGACCAGGGTGCAGAGATGGTTGATCGTATAGCTTTCGGCCTCTGCGATTTCGGCGAGGCTCTGCCAGATCATCGGTTCCATGCGGACGCTGGTGCGGCGGCCGTCGACCGTGACGTTCCGGCAATACGGGCTCTGATCTTCGCTGAACGACCAGGGGTATTGGGGTAGCTTGTTCCTCATCAATGGCGGCTTTCGCTGGTGGTCGACGCGGATTGGAGAACTATGCCGAAGGATTTCCTCTTTAAAGTTGCATTTCACGGCATGCAACATATTTTTGGCGCCCGGTGTCGTGACTCGCCTGGTGAGATGCCCACCAGACAGGGGCCGCGACGATGGACCGGGCCGGGGCGGGCGCTGTAGGATGTCGGCAATGATGGAATGCGGTGCTGCGGGGTAAGGCCATGAGCGGATCGGACAAAGACATCCTTGCGGCATGGGCGGACGCTGCCCAGCGCGAGTTGAAGGACAAGCCGCTGCACACGCACGTCTGGGAGACGCCGGAGGGGCTGACCATCAAGCCGCTGTACACGGCCGCCGATCTGGCAGGTGTGCCGGGACTGAATTCCGCCCCCGGCACGGCGCCGTATGTGCGCGGCCCCCGCGCCACTATGTACACCAACCGCCCCTGGACGCTGCGCCAGTATGCCGGGTTCGCCACGGCGGAGCGCAGCAACGCGTTCTATCGGGCCAATCTGGCGGCCGGCCAGTCGGGATTGTCGGTCGCGTTCGATCTGGCGACCCATCGCGGCTATGACAGCGATCATCCGCGCGTCGTCGGCGATGTTGGCAAGGCGGGTGTCGCGATCGACAGCGTCGAGGATATGAAGATCCTGTTCGACCAGATCCCGCTGGACCGGATGTCGGTGTCGATGACCATGAACGGCGCTGTCCTGCCGGTGCTGGCGGGCTACATCGTTGCGGCCGAGGAGCAGGGCGTCGCGCCGTCGGCGCTCAGCGGCACCATTCAGAACGACATTCTGAAGGAGTTCATGGTCCGCAACACCTATATTTTCCCGCCGGAACCGTCGATGCGCATCGTGGCCGACGTCATCGAATACACCGCCGCCAACATGCCGCGCTTCAACTCGATCTCGATCAGCGGTTATCACATGCAGGAAGCGGGCGCGACGGCGGTCGAGGAACTGGCGTTCACCTTGGCCGACGGGCTGGAATATGTCCGCACGGCGGTCGCGCGCGGTCTGGATGTCGATGCCTTTGCACCGCGCCTGTCGTTCTTTTTCGGCATCGGCATGAATTTCTTCATGGAGGTGGCAAAGCTGCGGGCCGCCCGGGTGCTGTGGGCGGAAATGATCGAACGGGAATTCGCGCCAAAGGACCCCCGGTCCAGCATGCTGCGCACCCATTGCCAGACGTCCGGCGTCTCGCTGACCGAACAGGACCCCTATAACAACGTCGTGCGGACGACCATCGAGGCGATGGCAGCGGTGCTGGGCGGTACGCAGAGCCTGCACACCAACGCTTTCGACGAGGCGCTGGGCCTGCCGACGGATTTCTCTGCCCGCATCGCCCGCAACACGCAGTTGATCCTGGCTGAGGAAACCGGCATTCCCAAGGTCATCGACCCGCTGGGCGGATCCTATTACGTCGAAGCGCTGACCCGCGATCTGGCGGACGCCGCGCGCGCCCTGATCGGCGAGGTCGACGAGCTCGGCGGCATGACCAAGGCGGTGGCGGTCGGCATGCCCAAGCTGCGGATCGAGGAATCGGCGACCCGCCGGCAGGCCCGGATCGACCGCGGTGAGGAGACGATCGTCGGCGTCAATCGCTATGCCGTCGAAAACCCCGAGCGTGTGGACGTGCTCAGCATCGATAACGCCCAGGTGCTGGCCTCGCAGACCGAACGGCTGGCGGCCCTGCGCCGGACCCGCGATCAGGGCGCCGTCGATGCCGCGTTGGCGGCGCTGACGCGGGCTGCGGAATCCGGCCAGGGGAACCTGCTGGAACTGTCGATTGACGCGGCGCGCGTGCGCGCGACGGTCGGCGAAATGACCGAGGCGCTGGAGCGGGTTTTTACCCGGCATCGGGCCGTGACCCGCTCGATCAGCGGCGTCTATGGCCATGCTTACGAGGGCGACGAGGGATACGCCAAAATCGTGGCCGACGTCGCCGCTTTTGCCGAACGCGAGGGGCGCCGGCCGCGCCTGCTGGTGGTCAAGTTGGGCCAGGACGGCCATGACCGCGGCGCCAAGGTGATCGCGACAGCCTTCGCCGATATCGGCTTTGACGTGGATGTCGGGCCGCTGTTCCAGACGCCGGAAGAAGCCGCAAGGCAGGCAATCGAGAACGATGCCCATGTAATCGGCGTTTCCAGCCAGGCAGCCGGCCACATGACGCTCGTGCCGTCGCTGGCGGCGGCGCTCAAGGCCGAGGGCGGCGACGACATCCTGATCGTCTGCGGCGGCGTGATTCCCCCGCAGGACTATGACGCGCTGATGGAAGCCGGCGTCGCCGCGATCTATGGGCCGGGTACGAATATTCCCATGGCGGCGGCCGAGGTTCTTGCCCTGCTCGACGCCCGCCAGTGATCCGCAACACGGCGCCGCTATAGCGGCCAGAAGCGCGGAATGACCAGGATCGCGGTCGCCCCGACAAGGATGTTCATCGGCAATCCCACGCGCAGGAAATCGACGAACCGATAGCCGCCGGCGTTATAGACCAGCGTGTTTGTCTGGTAGCCGATCGGCGTGGCGAAGGTGGCCGAGGCGGCGAACATGACGGTGACGACGAACGGCCGGGCATCGACGCCGAGTTGATCGGCAAGGCCGATGGCAATTGGCGTCATCAGCACCGCGACGGCATTGTTCGAAATCAGTTCGGTCATGAACGAGGTGACGATATAGATCGTCGCCAGGATCGCGATCGGCGGCAAATCGCGCACCACCGTCAGCGCACCGTCAACGATGATGGCCATGGCGCCGGTCTTGTCCAGTGCGCGGCTGAACGCCAGCATGCCGAAAATGATCACCAGAATGCGCCAGTCGACCGAGCGATAGGCCTCTTCGTTGTCGATCGCGCGGGTCACGAGCACCAGTGCCACCGCGATCACCGCCAGGGCCACGATCGGCAGGATATCGAATGCGGCCAGCGCCATGACGCCCAGGACGGCGGCCGTGACGATCGGGGCTTTCTGCCGCCTGAATGGCTTTTGCCGGGGCTCCGTCAGGTTGATGATGCCCTGCTCGTCGGAAAACCGCTGGATATCCTCCGGCGCGCCTTCCAGCAGCAGCGTGTCGCCAACGGACAGCGGCACGCCTTCCAGTTTCTCGCCCAGATTGGCCCCGTGGCGGTGCATCGCGAGGGTATAGATGTTGAAGCGCCGGCGCAGCCGCAGATGGCGCAGCGTGCGGCCGAGCATGGGACTGTCCGGGGCCACCAGCCCCTCGACCACGATGGTCTGGCGGCTGTCGATCGGATCCATGGCGTGGGGATCGTGAAAGACGACAGCATTGTCCTCGCGCAGGCTGATGACCTCGTGGACCGGTGTCTTCACGACCACCCGGTCGCCGGCCTGCAGGACCACCGACGACAGATCGCGCCGCAACGACTCGTCGCGGCGGATCACGTCGACCAGACGCCGGTTGTGACGGCTGAAGACCTTGGCCTTGGCGGCTTCCGCGCCGACCAGCGGCGAGCCAGCCGGTATTCGGACTTCGGTCAGGAACCGGGCGCTGGACCGGTGATCGAGCATGGAACTGACGGTATCGCGGTTCGGCAACAGCCATGGTGCGATCAGGGATAGATAGGTCAGGCCGACGGCGGCCACGATCAGGCCGGCGCCGGTGATCTCGAAGATGCCGAAAGGCGTCATGCCATAGGACCGCGCCACGCCGTCGACCAGCAGATTGGTTGAGGTGCCGATCAGCGTGCAGGTACCGCCCAGGATCGAGGCATAGGACAGCGGGATCAGAAAGCGCGACGGCAGGCGGCCGACCTCCGCCGCCAGCCGGATGACCACCGGGATCAGCACCACCACGACCGGCGTGTTGTTGATAAAGGCGGACAGCAGGATGACGGTCGCCACGATGGCGGCCAGCGCCAGGCTCGGCCGGTGGCGGGCCAGCACGGTGACACGCTCGGCAAAGGCATCGATGGCGCCCGTCCGCATCAAGGCGCCGGACAGGATGAACATCGCCGCGACGGTGATCGGGGCCGAATTGGAAAAGACCGACAGGAAATCCGATGTGTCCAGGATCCCGGTCGCCAGCAGGATGCTGACGGCGGCCAGCACCACCACGTCCGGCGGGCGCCGTTCGCTGACGAAGGCGATCAGAATGCCGGCGATCATCGCCAGCACGACCGCGGCCTGCCAATGCGCAATCAGCTCGTCGATCAAGAAAAGCTCCCCAATCGGTGTCAACGCAGGCTTGTCGTCGGCGAGTGTGGTGCCCGGTTCTGGTCCCGAGATTGGCCCCGGCTGCGGGTCGGGCCTTTCGGTCGCACCGGTTCGGGGCTGGCCATACCATCGACGTCGTATGCAGGGTCGGTGGCCGGGTCCGCACCGGAATCCGCGCGCCGGGCAAGGGCGACACCCAGCAGGCCGAGCAATACCGCAACGACGCGCGCCGCGATCAGCGCCAGGACGATGGCCACGGCGTTCAATTGCAGATAAATCAGCATGACCCCGGCGGCGGGCAGGGTGATCAGCCATAGGCAAGAGGTGGTGATTGCGCGCTGTGCCCGCCCCGCTGGCAATCCGGTGACACCGGCGGCCAGCGGCTCCAGCAGGATCAACAGGGCCGACAGCCTGAGCGCGATGGCGATGACGCGCCGCCCGTCTTCCTCCAGCGTCGGGAAAAGCACACCCGTCAGACTGCCGGAAAACAGCATCAGCAGAACCGCCAAGGTGCCGAGCACGGCGTAGAGGCCGGCCACCGACCGCTTGTCGAATTTTCCGGCGGTCGAAGCCGCCCGTCGCAGGCCAAGCCCGCCGAGCAGCATCGCCAGAGCAAAATACGGCCCCAGAATTGTTCCCGCAGCGACAGCCGCCGTGTCACCCCGGCGACTGGCGAGTGCGACCAGAATGGCCAGGGCGATCCCGGTGGCGATCGACGGCCAGATGATCGGGCCGCGTGGGGCGCTGCCGGTCGGGTGTTCGGCGTCGCTGGCGGTCTGAAACGGTCGATAGCTCAGATGACCCGTCGCCAGAACCGCGCGCGTGGTCGCCAGCGCGAAGACGACGGCGAAGCAGGGCGCGGCGGTGCCGGCGGCGAAGCTCAGATACAGCGGTGAGATGTCCAGCCGGCTGACAAGTACCACCGTCGCGACCGTGGCCAGGGCCGCGACGATCAGGGCCACCCGTGCGGCCCGGCGGGCGCCGAGGGCGCCGCAGGCAGCCAGGATGACACCGGTCGCGGCCAGGAACGGCAGCGCCCACGACGCCGCCATCAGATAATTGGCCAGCGCCACGCGGGTGGCCCCGCCAAGACCGGCGGGCCGCCCCAGCAGGCCGACCAGCAGCATGACAAGCGGCGCGGACACGGTGCCGATCGTGAAGGCACGGACCAGGTGCTTCCAGAAGAGCCGCGTGAACAGCACGCGGTCTCCTTCCTCAGCGGTCAGGATCAGCGGCGGCCAGGCGTGGCGCAGGGGCACCAGCAGTACCGCCGGCAACAGGAACAGGAGCGACGACCCGATGATCAGGCCGGACAGGGGTTCGGGATCGAGCCGGGGGGCAACGATCAGGATCGCGGCCGTGCACAGCGCTGGCAATGACGCCAGCGCAACGAGCGGTTCCGGGGTGTACGGCTTCGAGCGTGGTCCCATGGCGGCCGGCGATTACCTCTGACGCGAAACGCGATTGCTCGACGTCGGCGACGACGTGCTGACCGTTCCGTTCTAAGCGGGCGCGGTCTTTTTCGCCATGACCAAATTTGGGCACACCACCACCCAGGATGGTTTTTCCGCCCTGCGCCGACCGCCGCGGAACCGGTGCGGCCGAACCTGCAAAAAGTGCCTTGCAAAGCCGAGACGATGTGGTTAGTTTCCCGGCCATCTCGTCGGCGGTCAACGCGATCCGCCTCGACGCCGCGCCCGTAGCTCAATTGGATAGAGCACCTGACTACGGATCAGGAGGTTGGGAGTTCGAATCTTCCCGGGCGCGCCATTCTCACTTCGTTCGAACAGCTTGCCCGGGTTCTTGTAAAGTTTGGACTTCGTCCTTCGGGGCGCGCCATTCTCGCTTCGTTCGAACAGCTTGCCCGGATTCTTGTAGAGTTCGGACTTCGTCCTCGGGGGGCGCGCCATTTTCGGCTCATGCTTTTCTGCCGATCTTTCATCTCCCGCACAATAATGCCGAGAACAGCATTAGCGTGTATCGACGCTGTTTCAGTGTGGACTGGCTGGATCGGCGAACGGCTCATCGGGCTCGCAGACGTAGAACAGGGCCATGCGCGCCGGAACATCGCCCTTGTTGCTGCCCGTCATATTGACGCCTGACGGCTCGACGAAAACCTGACCGGTTTCGATATCGACCGCGGCGCGATCGTCCAGCGCAAGCGTGAATATTCCCTCCAGCATATAGACTGTCACAGGATGGCGGTGCGAATGGTAGGGTGTGACATCGCCCGGCAGCAGAGTGGCGAACAGCACTCTGATTTCCTGATCGCGCGTCCTCGGCATCCCTCTTGCCACTTCGCGATGAATTGGCGTGAGCTTCGCCAGGCCTTCGTTCTGCGCGCTGCGCGTGACACCGACCGCAAGGCCGGCGATCATGGTGCCAACGTCCGATTTCTCGTGCATGATTTTCTCCCTTCGTATCTGCTGGGAGGCTAGTTCTTTCGACGCTCTGGCGGCAGCAGCTTGTCTGCCAAAGTGCCGTGCAAAAGTGCATAATGGCCGCCATGTTCGACTGGAACGACCTGCGCCACCTCATTGCCGTGTCACGTAGCGGCAGCACGCTTGCGGCGGCCAGGGCGCTCGGCGTCAACCAGTCGACGGTTCATCGCAGGCTGCTGGAGCTTGAACGACGCACCGGCCTGACCCTCGTTCGACGACAGCCGGCGGGGTACCGCCTGTCCGAACTGGGCGAAGCGGTGATCGACGACGTCACGGCCGTCGAGACCGCCGTCGAAAACCTCGAACGGAAGATCGACTCGCTGAAGCACGACCTGAAAGGCGTCATCCGCCTGACCTGTCCCGAACCGACCGTAGCCCGCATTGCCGCATCGGGCCTGCTCGACCGCTTCAATGCCCGCTATCCCGGCCTTACGGTAGAATTCGTCACCAGCGACCGATATCTGGACCTGGTCAAGGGAGAGGCCGACGTAGCTTTCCGCTCTGGCGAGCCAACGGACGAACGCCTCATGGGCCGCAGGATTTGCGATTCGGTATGGGCCATCTACGCCAGCAAGGACTACATCCGGAAGCATGGGCAGCCCGAAAGCATTGCCGACCTGGCAAAGCATGCGCTGATCGGCTTCGACGGCATCATGCAGAACCACCGTGTCGCCACATGGCTGCCAACGGCGGTCCCGGGTGCCCGAATCGCAAGCCGCTGTTCAAGCATGCTCGGCGTCGTGTCATCGGTGAAAGCCGGGGTCGGTGTCGCGCCGCTGCCCACGACGCTCGGCGATGCCGAGGAGACGCTGGTCCGAATCCTGCCGCCGGTCCCGGAACTCACGCGCGCCTGGTATTTGCTGACGCCATCGGATTTGCGCAGGACACCCCGCATCGCCGCCTTTGTCGACTGTGTCCTGGACGATATACCGGCCTTGCGCGCGGCCCTCGTCGGATAACGCGCGACTGGTCAAATTGTCGGCAATACTCAACGAATTTCAACAATGTCGCACTCGTTTTGAAGATGGCATACGAACCTGCCCTGGTTGGCGTCCGCTCCAGATTGCAGATCCATACGTTCGAGCGACTGGAAGGAAGAGGAACTGTCGCAGAGCCCGACGCATCCGAGCCTGAGGCGTTCAGACAGACGTCGTCGGGTCAGCCGCAGCAAAATGGGCGATTTGATCCGCGTATGCCCTTGCGAAGGCGGGACGATCCACGGCGCGCGCAACATAGCCACGGCAGGTGGGAAATTCCGCCAGCCCATCGAAGCGATCGACGAGGCGCAGTACATCTGCCATGAGTATATCAGCGATCGAGAAGGATCCGGCCAGCCATTCGCGCTGCGTCAAGGCCGTTTCCATGTGTTGAAGCCGCGCCTTGAGGAATGCATCCAGTTGCTTTCGTCCCGGACCGCTCTGCGTGTCGCCGGTGAATTGGAATATGGACCAGGGCAAGCTTGCCATCTCGACTGAATTGAGCGCCGCGAACAACCATTCCAGTACTCTTGCGCGTTCACGCCGATCGGTAGACATCAGCGCGTCGCTCATCTCTCCCAGATGCAGCAGGATTGCGCCGCTCTCGAAGATCGACATGTCACCATCTTTCAGCCAGGGAACCTGGCCAAAGGGCTGGTGCGAAAAATGGCCGGCGTTCCTTTCACCGAATGGGACGCTCTCGACCCGATAGGGAAGCCCGGCCTCCTCCAGCGCCCAGCGTACACGCAAATCGCGCACGAACCCCCGCGGTATTTCCGGAACCCAATCAAAGGTGGTGAGGATGAGGTCGATCATCCGGATCCTCCAAGGAAACTGAAAGGCTTTCGACGGCGCCTCTCCATCCGTCATCGTGACATCTGTGCGCGGCTATGCCGGAAAGCTGTTCGTGGGGTATTGCCGGTTCGGTGCCCCTATCGGTCGGCCCGTGCTGAAATGTCGCCAGCGGCTCTGATGCCATCCATTGCCATCGGAAAACCAGTCTACTATCACAAACGACATCCCGGCAAATGCCAATGGGAAAATCTTCCTTGCCATCCAGCAGTCGGAGCAGGAGGGGTATAGCGATTTTCTGTTAGTACACGGCTCCGGCGCTCGCCGACTTGACCCCTCCATGCGATCCGAAAAAGGCAACTTTACACCGCCGGGGCTTCTATGGCTTGCTTTCAGCCAAATGACCGCCCTGGAGTTGCTGGAATGGATTTTTACGCCTGGCTTACATTTTCCTCAGCCTCCATAGCCCTGCTTCTGATCCCGGGGCCAACCGTTCTGTTGATTCTGAGTTATGCGATCAGCCAGGGGCGCCGGGTCGCGTTGGCAACGGCAGCGGGTGTTGCTCTGGGCGATCTGATCGCGATGACCGCATCTCTGGCGGGGCTCGGGGCCCTCGTTCTGGCCTCGGCCACTTTGTTCATGGTTCTTAAATGGGTCGGTGCGATTTATCTCGTCTACCTCGGGATCAAGTTATTCCGAAGCGCCCCTTCAGCTTCGATTGGCGTGCTGGGCGAAACATCGGAAGTATCACCCAGACAGGTGTTCATGCATTCTACGACAGTTACGGCGCTCAATCCGAAATCCATCGTGTTCTTCATTGCCTTCGTTCCGCAGTTCATCGTCCCGGAGGCTGCGCTGGCACCGCAATTCGCGTTGCTCGTTGCGACCTTCGTTGGTTTTGCGGCCTTGAATGCCCTTGCCTACGCTTTGCTCGCAGACAAATTGCGCCGCCGGATCGTGCGGCCATCCGTAGTGCCCGCCCTTACCCGGATCGGTGGTGGCGCTCTCGTCGCAATGGGATTGGCAACGGCGGCCATCAGGCGGTCGGCGTCCTGAATTCAACAGGCCCTGTTCTGGGTCCAGGGGGTTCGACCACTCGATTCGGGGACAAAAATCAGCCGGCGGTGCGCAGTAGCCAGGCCACGGCAAAGTGACAGACCTCGTCGGCATTCACGAGGACCGACGGGGCGTGGCCGACATGCCCTTCCACCCCGGCGCCTGTGTTGAGGAAATCGCGCACGACGGTGGCGAAATAGTCCTCGGCCAATCCCGTCAAGACCGGGTGGGTGGTATCGAACTCCTCGATCATGCGCCAGATCGTGCCTTCGGGGCCGGCCAGCGGCACTTCGTAACGGCGGATCCGCTTGCCCGGCAGCGGGGCCAGGTGTTCGGCATGATGCAGCAGCGTCATGGTGTCCAGCGGCGCGCCCAGCATCAGCACCTTGCCGCCGGCCTCGACCAGTTTTGCAAAGGGTGAGCCTTCGCCATAGCCATAGTCGAGCGGGTGGTCCCGTGTCAGCCAGTCGGCGCGGCTGCCGATCGCCGCCACCGAAGCGCCGGGATTGCCGCTGCGCCGCGCGCCCGGTGTCGTGCGGAAGAACTCCGCGAAAATGCCATTGTCGCGAATGGCACGGCCGCTGGCCGGGTCGAAGGGCGGAATATGGGCGCGCCATTGCGCCGGGACGCGGCCGTCCTCCTCCAGAAGATCGTCATAGTCGACGCCCCAATCGACATAGGCCATGACCGTGCCGCCCGCGTTCCCGCCCGCGTCAACAGCGTCCAGCACCGCACCGATGACGGCGTCCGGACCGCCCAGCACCGGACCGATGCGGCTGATTGCGGCGTGCACCATTACTGTGTCGCCGGGCTGCAGGCCCAGTCGCGTCAGGTCGAGCGCCAGCGAGGCGCGCGTAAATGGCGGCATGCGATTTTCGGACATGCCGATCTATCTGGGCTGACCGATGACTGGCGTCAATAAGGTCTCAAAGCCGATGAAATTTTTGTCATGCACGTGCACCACCGTTAAGAAGGTGGACCGGCGACGGCGGGTGGAGGCAGTGAAACGGCGATCGAAAAGGTGGTTCGGCGGGATGGGGGTCGAGCTTGCAACCGAAGCATTCGGCGACGACAGCGGCCCGCAGCAGCCGCCGATTCTGCTGATGATGCGCGCGACGGCATCGATGCTCTGGTGGCCGGACGAATTGTGCGCAAAGCTGGCGGCGACGGGACGAATCGTCATTCGCTATGACAATCGCGATACCGGCCAGTCGACAACCGCTCCGCCAGGCCAGCCGGACTATTCGCTGGACGATCTGGCGGGTGACGCGCTGGCAATCCTTGACGGCTATGGCATTGCCCGCGCCCATCTGGTGGGGATTTCGCTGGGCGGGATGCTGGCGCAACTCGTCACATTGATGCGGCCGGAACGGGTGGCGAGGTTGACAGCGATCGGTTCCGCCCGCTTCGACGAGGACGATCCGACGCTGCCGCCGATGGACCCGGACCTGCTGGAGCATTTCGGCGGCATTGCGACACTTGATTGGTCGGATCGACATGCAGCCGTCGATTTCGCCGTCTAGAGTTTCCGGATCTCAGCGGGAAGAAATGCCGCCTTCGATGAGACACGGGCCGTCTTGCCGAGCATGATCGGGCGCGCATCCCCGGGGCCGCCATGAACCATTCGATGCTGGCCGGCGGCGACCGGTTCATCGGGCGGCTTGGTGAAATCCGCGTGCCGTTCCTCGTCATCCATGGCAGGTTCGACCCGAATCTTTCCCATGCCCACGGTGCCGCCTTGGCTGATACCGTCGCAAATGCCCGGATGGTCACGCTTGACGACGCCGGACACGAATTGAACGAGCGGGACTGGGACCGGATCGTCAGTGAAATCGAGGCCCATATCAGATGACGTCAGAGACCCAGCCGATCATCGTCTTTGTCGATGCGGATGCCTGTCCGGTAAAGGCGGAAATATACCGCGTCGCCGAGCGGTATTCGTTGCCGGTGCATGTGGTCGCCAACAGCTATATCGCCGTGCCCCGCAATCCGCTGTTCAACAGCGTGCTGGTGAGCGACGGCTTCGATGCCGCCGACGACTGGATCGCCGAGCGCGCGCGTCCCGGCGCGATCGTGGTCACGGCCGATGTTCCGCTGGCCAGCCGCTGTGTCGGGGCCGGTGCGACCGTGATCGGTCCGACCGGAAAGCATTTCAGCGAACAGTCGATCGGCATGGCCCTGGCGACCCGTAACCTGATGGCCGATCTGCGCGAAGCCGGCGAGGTGACCGGCGGGCCAAAACCTTTCTCGCCACGCGATCGGTCGAGTTTCCTGTCGGCGATGGATCTGGCCGTCAATCGGCTGCGGCGGCAGGGGCACTGAAGGGGGACTTGAGCGCTCCGGCGTCGTCGGTGCGCTCGTCCAGCCTGATCCGAGGACCTTTCGCGCGGCCTGTTCGTTGCCATGAATCCGCTTGAATCTCTGCCTATCTATCCATGGCAGGATAATTTTATAACGCCAGTCGGCAGGTTCTTGTCGGAAAATAATAAGGAACAAATTCGGAATGAAAAGGTCTCTGGCCGCAACGGTAATTGTTGCGGGTGTCTGTATTCTCGGCGCCAATGTGGGTTGGGCGCAGTCGAAAACCGGGTTTTGCGAAGGGGCGGTCACGGCGCTGTGCGGCGTCGCCAATCTGGATATGTGCTTCAGCGATCAGCAGAACTGGAACAACATTCCCAACGAATGTATTGGAGATGTTCAGTCGATGCTCGAAACCGAGCGTCACTACAATGAACGGCCAGGCGATTTTTACGCCCAGGGCGAAGACTATTGTGCCGCGGCTATGACAAACATGTGCGGTTCCGGCCAATCGATTACGGACTGTCTGACCGTTCAGGGGTGGAGCCGGGTGCCACAGCAATGCGAGGGCGATTTCCAGGCTGCCGTAGAGATGGAGCGCGAATATTACGAGGAGCAAAGCCGGGGATACTCCCAGCCGTATATGCTTTCGCAGGGCTATTCCTATGGCGGACATCTGCGTGCCGGACCCGGCACTGAGTACAGATCGCTGGGTATGCTGGCCGACGGCGACTATCTGGATATCATGGAAGACAGCGGCTTTTATTACCTCGATTTCCCCTGGTTTTATGTCCGCACCGCCATCGGTGATGGCTATCACTGGGGTGGCATCATCTGCTCCGATGTCTATGTCGACGGAATTTATACGACGTGCTGACCCTCGGGCCAGAAACCTCCCCGCCCCTGCACGCGGCGTTCAATCGGCGCTGTGGGAACGTTTGGCCTGTGAAAGCGTTTCTTATTCAATGAACCGACAAAGCACGTAAAGGAATGACCGATGAGACGTTTCCACTCGATGCTCCTGAGCGGCGCCGCACTTTCGCTGGTACTGGCCGTTAGCGGCGGAACCGTGAATGAGGCGGTTGCGGCGACGGATGATGCTGCTGCAATGGAATCGGCGATCACAGCGGTCACGGAACTGCGTGCGCGTGTCGAAACGGCCCGGACGGCTCTCGAACGCGCCCAGGCCGAAGGCGGCGATGTAGAGGCTGCCGAAGCCGAGCTTGAGGCAGCTTCGGCCGCACTGGCGGAGGCCGAAGCCGAAGCGGCCGCGCTGGAGGCTGCGCAAGAGCCCGCGCCCGAATCCGAGCCCGAGGCCGAAGCGGAGCCTGAACCCGAGCCGGAACCAGCGCCCGAACCCGAGGCTGAAGCGGAGCCTGAACCCGAGCCGGAACCAGCGCCCGAACCCGAGGCTGAAGCGGAGCCTGAACCCGAGCCGGAACCAGCACCCGAGCCCGAGGCCGAAGCGGAGCCGGAACCAGAGCCCGAGCCCGAGGCCGAAGCGGAGCCGGAACCAGAGCCCGAGCCTGAAGCCGAAGCGGGGTCGGAACCAGAAGCCGACGCTGAGCCTGAGACGCAGGAGCCGACGGCTGTTGAGGAGTCCGGAACGGAACCATCAGAGATAGAGCCTGACGCACCGGCTGAAGACGGCGAAACGACCGGTGTAGAAACTGATGCTGCGGTGGATGAATCCGACGCGGCGGCGGAAACGACGGCAACCGGCGCCGATGAGCCGGTCGAAAGCCAGGATGCCGACGAGCCGGTGACGGATCCTGAAGCGGACCCGGAGACTGCCTCTGAAGAGGAAACGCAGGCGGAGGAAGCGGAAGAAACCGCTGTCGAGGCCGATGAAGATGCGGTCATCGAAACGCAGGAAACCGAGGCAACGGTTGAAGCCGAGACCGAGGCAACAGTCGAAGCCGAAGAAACCGAAGCGGCTTCCGATACCGATACCGAGGCCGAAGCCGAAGCGGCGGCGCGAAGCGCCGAGACGCTGAGCGAGGAAGAGCTGGAACAGGCGCAGCAGGAGTCGATCGAGCGTGCGGTCGAGGAAGCGCTGGCGCGTCAGGCCGAGGAGGCTGCGGCGGCCGAGGAGACCGGGGAATCCGAGGAAGAGCAGGACAGTGACCGCGACGAACTGATCCGCATGCTGGGCATTGGTGCGGCAGGATGGGCCGTTGGTGCGCTGATTCCTGAACTCGGCGGCCGGTTGATTACGCAGGATGATGATCGTGTGGTCATCCAGCAGGACGATCGGTTGATCGTGCGTAAGGACGAGACCGAGCGGCTGCTCACCGATGGCAGTACCGTATCAGTGGAGGAATTGGCCGAGGGCCGGAGCCGGGTGACCGTGACCTATCCTGACGGGATCGAGGTCATTACCCTGCGGGACGCTGGCGGAAATCCGGTTCGGCGTGTCCGTCGGCTGCCGAACGGCGACGAAGTGGTCCTGTTCGACGAGAGGGACACCGACGTTTCCGTAGAGACGATTGATGAAGACCTGCCGTGGCTCCGGCGCGAGGAACGGGTCTCGCAGTCTCTCAGCCAGTCGTCGCAGGCTGATATTCGGTCGCTGTTGACCGCGCCGCCGATACGCGATCATGAACAGGCCTACTCGCTCCGCCAGATCCGCGAGAACGAGCGGCTTCGGTGGCTGGCCCCCAGCCTGGAACTCGACACCGTCACCTTCGCCACCAACAGTGCCGAACTGGGCGCGAGCGAGGTGCGGGCGCTGGATGAGATCGGGCAGACGCTGGCCGACCTTATCGACCGCAACCCGGACGAGGTCTTCCTGATCGAGGGCCATACCGACGCCGTTGGCCCCGATCTCTATAATCTGACCTTGTCGGACCGGCGGGCCGACACCGTGGCGTCGTTGTTGACGGAATTCTATGAGGTGCCGCCGGAAAACCTGATCACGCAGGGTTATGGCGAGCAGGATCTGGTGGTGCCGACCCTCGGCCCATCGCGGGAGAACCGGCGCGTCGCCGTGCGACGGATCACCGAATTGCTGCGCTAGGAACCGGCGGGCTCATTGACGATCGGCCCCGGGTTGCCATGCCGGGGCCGATCGGCTGCGCCGGGACGATTGATTGACATGCGACGGCCGGCAATGGCAGCGCGGGTTGGTGTCAGGTGCGTGCCTTTTCGAACGCGGCCCAGGCCGCTTCGAATGCAGCGAAGTCGAAATCCGGGCGGCGCGCGGCGTCCAGAATTATCTTTTCCGTGCTCAACAGCTTGTCGATGCCTTCGGCAAGGGCCGGAACGACATCCGGCGGGACGACCAACGCACCATGGCGGTCGGCATGGATCAGATCGCCTTGCGCGACATGCAGCCCAAAGACACGCACCTGCGTGCCCAGCTCCGTGACATGCACATGGCCATGGCTGGGGCCGATGCTGCCCGCAATGACCGGAAAGCCCTCGGGGTGATCGGCCAGATCGCGTACGACACCATTTGTCAGCGCCCCGGCCATGCCGAAACCCTTGTGCACCGTCGCGTTGATTTCGCCCCAGTAAGCACCGATACAATTGGGAAAATCCAGATCCTCGACGACCGCAACCGACGGCTTCGGCGCGTCATGCATAGCCTTGTAATAGGCCATGCGACGCGCGCGGATGACTTCCGGCGGCTCGGTAGATGGGGCAAGCGCGGCGATACGAGCCGTGGCGGCATAGCCCACGACAGCGGTGCCCGGTTGCGTACAGATCATGGTGCCGCGGGTGAAGCCGGCAAAGCCGCGGCGGCCCTGAACGGTCTCGATGGCGTTGCAGACGGTCGGGGTATCGACCTTGCTCAACAGGGCCAAAAGGGTCTGGTCCATTTATTCCTCCAGCCAGTGACGCAGCGCTTGTTCCGTCGCCTGAGGTTGTTCGAGTGGGGGTAGATGGCCCGCCCCCGGCACCATGACGAAGCGTGATTGCGGCATGAGCGCATGCATGCGTTCGTGCCGGTCGCGGGGGCAGAGTCGGTCGTCTTCGCCCATCAGCACAAGCGCGGGACCCTTGAAGGCCGCCAGCGCCTGCTGGCGGTCGGCACGGTCGCGCAAGGCGACGGACTGGTCGCGAAAAACCTGAGGGCCGACGGCAAGCGCCATGTCCATGCACAGATCGAGGATTGGGCCCCGCTGCGGCCCCTCGGCCAGATAGTTCGGCTTCATTTCATCGCGCATGACATGGTCCAGGCCGCCCGACAGCGCGCGGTCGATCTGGGGCCCGCGACGCGACTGGACGGCGGAGGCTTCGGCGCAGGGGTTGGTGTCCAGAAGCGCCAGCCGCGTGATGCGGTCTGCCGCCTGAGCCAGCATTTCCATCGCCACGATCCCGCCCATCGACAACCCGGCCAATGCGAACCGATCGGGAGCGTCGTGCAGAATCCGCGCGGCGAGCCCGGCCATGCTGTCCGCGCCCGTTGGCAGCGCATGATGCACAAGGGCGGGCAGATGGGTGGGGATATCGCCCCACATCCGGGCGTCGCACATCATGCCGGGGATCAGGACAAGCGGTGTCATTTCACGCGTCGTGCGCCTTCGGCCAGGGTGGCCAGCTTTGCCCACGCGATTTCCGGGTCCACCGCGCCGAATCCGGCAAATGTGCCGAAGCCGCAATCGCTGCTGGCGATCACCCGGTCCGGGCCGACGATATCGACGAAATGCTGCAATTGCTCGGCCACCACATCCGGGTGTTCGATGAAGTTGCTGGTCGTGTCCACCGCGCCCGGCACCAGAACCTTGTCGTCGGGGATCTCGGCCGCGCGATCGCGGAACAACCGCCATTCATGCCGGTGGCGCGGATTGGCGGTCTCGAACAGCACATAGCGCGCAGGAACCGCCATCAGCATGGGGAAGACGGCGGCCATCTCGATATCGCAGCAATGCGGCCCCTCGTAATTGCCCCAGCAGATGTGCAGGCGCACACGATCTTTCGGCAAACCGTCAAGTGCGTGGGTCAGCGCATCGACATGGGTGCGCGCGATCTTCACGAATTCCGCGTCGCTGAGATCCGTAAACAGCATATGCCGCGACAACGCCAGATCGGGGCAATCCAGTTGCAGCATCAGCCCGGCATCGAGAATGGTGCGATATTCATCGCGCATCGCATCGGCGAGCGCGAAGAGATAGGTTTCGCGGTCCTTGTAGTAGGTGTTTTCCAGAAACAACGAGATCACGCCGGGTGAGGCTGCATTCATGAACCCGTCGCTGACCCCATGGGTTGTCATGGCCGCTGTGAGGTTGGCGATGTCCTTTTGCAGATCCGAAGTGCTCTTGCTTTCAACAGGCCCGACGCATTGCGGGCGCGCATAGCTTGGCGTTCCGCCGGATTTGGCGATCCGGTCCAGGAAGCTCGGGAACATCTTCAGGTCGGCCGGCGCATTGCGCGGGCTGTCCCCGTCAAAGCCGGTGTAGCGGTCCTTGACATAGGTGGCGTAGCTGATCTTGGAGCATTCGCCATCCGATACGATATCGATGCCAACCTCTTTCTGACGACGCACATTCTCAAGCACGGCGGCGGTCATGCAGGCATCGAAGGCGGCGGTGTCATAAGGCTTGCCCTGTTCCCGCGCAAAAAGGAAATCAGCGACGTCCTGACTGCGGGGCAGGCTACCGACATGGGTGCTGCGAATGGGCATTTGGTTTCTCCTTCATGGGCCCAAAAAAGCGCGGTTGAAGCGGTTCCGCTGAATGCCGGACGTTTCCGCCGGGATTCCGGCGGACCCGATAACGACCGCCTTCAGAACCGCGCTTCGGCTCGATTGTGAATTGTCACGTCAGACGGCCCGTAAGACCTGCCGGATCGGCCGTGTTACGTATCCGATAAAGGCTGGATTCGCCGGTCATCGCCGGAGCCAGGCTGTGCGGCAATCCCGGCGGAATGGCGGCTGTGTCACCGGGGTTCAACGCTGTTGTGCCGCCGTCCCATGAAAGCCGCCAATGCCCGCGCACAGGCATCAGGATCTCGTGACTGTCGGTCGCATAGGCAGTGTCGGAGACGGAATTGCGAGACAGGAACTCGACCTCGAAACCGGGGCGATCGCGCAGCTTTGCGTCGGCGCCGATCACCCGGGCGGGCTGGTGGTCCGACAGCGCCATCAGGTCCCGGTAACGGGCGACGAAGTTTGGAACGACATCCGCCGTGGTGGGCTCGGGAAACGCCTTGAGTTCTTCGTCGGTCAGGGTGGGTTTGGGGCTAACGCCCTGAGGCAGGCTTTCGCCCTTCTTGCTGTCATAGAGCTTGCCGTTGTCGCCCAGTACAAGGCCGTGATCGCGTGCATCCTCGATCACCTGTGGCGCCCAGATCACGCCGCCGCCGGCATCGTCGCCGCCGAGAATGGCCATGATCATGCCGTAGTCGGTACCGATGTTTTCAAAGCCGCGAAAGATGCCGGTGGGAATGTTGAAGATATCGCCCTCTTCCAGCACAACTTCGCCCGCATTGCCCCAGCGTCCCCAGAAAAAGCGCCAGCGGCCCTTGAGCACGAAGAACACTTCGGCCGTGCGGTGTGAATGCAGCGAGTTGCGGCAGTTCGGCGGCTGGCCTGCCGCGCCGATATTGAAGCCGGGCGTCTCGTGGATATGGACATGCTGATCAGGGGATTCGGACACGCCGCCCCCGATGATGGTGAAATTTTCCTTCCGATCGCTGCCCGGCGTGTGGGCGTCGATGAAGGCGGTCTTGCAGGGCTGCAGGTCGCCGTAGCGAACAATGCGCGCTTCCATTTCCTCTGGGGTCATATCTCACCTGTGTGCAAAGGACCTGTTTCCAGATCGCGGTTTCGTTGTTCCCGCCAATGGGGATTCTGCCATTTCAGGGCGCAGTCATTCATGTGCCCTCAGTTTCAGCGCTCGGGGCCGGGCGTCGGGCCGACCCGCGCATGATGAGCGGCGCGTCGATCTCCATTTGCTGGACCGGCCGGTCCGGGTCCTGAATTTGGTTGATCAACGTTTCAACAGTCGCCTCGACCATGCGATTGACAGGCTGGCGCATCGTCGTGAGGTCATAGGAGGGCCAGGCAGCGATGGGCACATCGTCATAGCCCACCACCGACACGTCTTGCGGCACGGCAACGCCCATGGCCCTCAGCGTGTCGATCACGGCAAACGCCATGTGATCGTTGCCGGCGAAAATCGCGTCGGGAGGCTTGCTTGCGCCCATCAACTCGCGGGTTGCCGCGGCGGCAACGTCGCGGTCGTAGTGCCCGTCGATGATCGCGATGGGCGATGCACCGAGATCGGCCAACCCTTCGATCAACCCTTGCTGGCGGTCGCGCCCCGTGCTGGAGCCTTGCCAGCCACTGATATGGGCAATGCGCTGATGCCCGCCTTCGATCAGAAAACGGGCAACCTTGCGCCCGCCTTCCCTGTTGGCCGACGTCACCGAGGACAGACCCGATCCAGGCTGGCCGCGATTGAACATCACCAAAGGGATACCGGCGTCGGCACAGCGCACGGTCACGTCGTTACTGATGGCGACCGAGGCCGTGATGATGCCGTCGACCTGATAGGCCAGAAGATTGGTGACCAGCCGATCCAGTTCGCCCGGCGCGTTGGAGGCCATGAAAAGCAGTATGTGATAACCCTGCGCCTGCAGCGCATGGCTGAGCCGTTCGATCGCCACTGGGTAGAACTGGTTTTCCAGATAGGTTACCACCAGCCCTATTATCCGGCTCTTGCCAGTGATCATCGCGCGGGCCAGCGGGTTGGGGGTATAGCCCAGCTTTGTCGCCGCAGCGCGAACCTTGTCTGCCGTGGCCGGAGCGACACTGGCGCCGGGCGTGAAGAATCGGCTGACAGCGGACTGGCTGACACCGGCCAGACGGGCGACATCCATTGCGGTGATGCGCGTTCCGCCACTCATTCCGCTGTCCACCCGCCATCAACCTTGAGCGCGGTGCCCGTGACGAGAGCAGAGGCATCGGACGCCAGATAGAGCACGGCCCCCATGATATCCTCGATGTGTCCGACGCGGTTCAGCTTGATCCTGCTTTCGATCCAGGCGCGACGCTCCGGATTGTCGAATGTGGGCTTGGACAGTGGCGTAAGAATGAAGGTCGGGCAGATCGTGTTGACCCGAATGCCATGAGGCCCCCATTCGATGGCCATGGCCTTGGTCATCCCTTCGACCGCGTGTTTGCTTGCGCAATAGACCGCGCGGTCGATGCCGCCGACATGCCCCATCTGGCTGGAGATCTGAATGATCGAGCCAGGCCTGCCCGCCGCGATCAACCCCTGTGCCACGAACTGGGCGGCGAAATAGGCGGCTTTCACATTGACGCCCGTGACGACGTCGAAATCGTCCTCCGTCGTATCGACTGCGGGGCTGTGGCGGGCCAGACCGGCGGCATTGACGAGAATGTCGAACGGACCGTCGCGCTGTACCAACGCGCGCAGCGCCGCCGTGTCGGTAATGTCGAGCACTTCGTATCCGGACTGCCCGCCGATATCCCGGATCTGCGCGCACGCGTCCTTCAGCCGGGAGGCGCCGCGAGCGATCATCGTCACTTCGGCCCCGGCCTCTGCCAGAGCGGTGGCGCAGCCCAGCCCGATGCCCGAGGAGGCACCGGTAACGATGGCGCGGCGGCCTTCAAGGCGGAAGGATGGTGTCACGGGAAGCGGCATTGCTCTGCTCTGTTAAAAAGACCGGACCAACAGGACCGGTGGCATCGGGCATGATGAAGATGCGGAGTTAATCCGCAGCCTCGCCATAGGGCACGTTCCGGCCGCCATAGCGGCGCACACGGACATTGCACTGCTCGGCATGACCGACAAAGCCTTCGAGCATGCATAGCCGCGAGCCATATTCACCGATATGGGCGGCGGCCTCATCGGTGGTTACCTTCTGATAAGAATGGGTCTTCAGGAACTTGCCGACCCAGAGCCCGCCTGTATAGCGGCCGGCCTTTTTTGTCGGCAGCGTGTGGTTGGTGCCGATGACCTTGTCGCCATTGGCGACATTGGTGCGCGGACCCAGGAACAGCGCGCCATAGCTGTGCATGTTCTCAAGGTACCAGTCGTCGCGGTCGGTCATCACCTGCACATGCTCATAGGCCATGTCGTTGGCGACGGCGAGCATCTCGTCATGGCTGTCGCACAGGATCACTTCGCCGTAATCACGCCAACTGATGGCGGCGGTGTCCGAGGTGGGCAGAATTGTAAGCAGCCGGTCGATCTCGGCCAGCGTGGCTTCGGCCAGCTTGCGCGACGTCGTGATGAGGCAAGCCGGCGAATTGTAGCCGTGCTCCGCCTGCCCCAACAGGTCGGTTGCACACAGTTCCGCATCGACGGTGTCGTCGGCGATGACCATGGTTTCAGTGGGGCCTGCAAACAAGTCGATGCCGACGCGGCCGAAAAGCTGGCGCTTGGCTTCGGCGACGAAGGCATTGCCGGGACCCACAAGCATATGGACCGGGTCGATGGTTTCGGTGCCGATCGCCATGGCGCCGACGGCCTGAATGCCGCCCAGCACATAAATCTCATGCGCCCCGCCCATATGCATGGCGGCAACGATGGCAGGATGGGGTTCCCCCTTGACCGGCGGTGCGCTGGCCACGATGCGCGGCACGCCCGCGACATTTGCGGTCAGGACGGACATATGCGCGCTGGCCACCATCGGGAATTTTCCGCCGGGCACATAGCACCCCACCGACTGCACAGGGATGTGCTTGTGACCCAGGATGACACCCGGCAGGGTTTCGACCTCGATATCGGTCATCGACGCGCGCTGTGCCTCGGCAAAACGTCGGATCTGGGATTGCGCGAAACGGATATCCTCCATGTCGCGTGTGCCGACCTTTTGCATCGCAGCCTCGATCTCCGACGGGGTCAAGCGGAACGAGGGACGCGACACATTGTCGAATTTCTGGCTGAGATCGGCCACTGCCGCGTCGCCGCGCGCTTCGATGTCTTTCAGGGTGGCCTCGACCACGCTGCGGGTCCTGGCGTCATCCTCGCTGCGCTCGGCTTCGGATTTGGCGGTTTTGAGATGGTCGATAGTCATGAGTGCCTCCTTTTTAAGTGCCATATCCCAGCAGAATTCGTGGAAGGATCAACGACAGCCCCGGCCAGAAAGCGATCACCAGAAGCGCTGCGGTCAAAACCAGCACCCATTTGAAGATTCGCCGCACGAGATCGTCGTAGGGGATCTGGCCCACCTGCGCGGCCATGAACAGATTGGCCCCGAGTGGCGGTGTGACGAAACCAATAGCCAGCGCCACAATCATGATAATCCCGAAATGGATGGGATCGACGCCGAGTTGAGTAATCATCGGAAGCAGTACCGGTGTCAGTATGACAATGGCCGCCAGAGTCTCCAGAAACGTGCCGATGATCAGCAAAAGCACGATAATGGCCAGAAGGACGATGACCCAGTTTTGAGTGAGTCCGAGAACGAATTGCGACAGTTCCAGCGGGATGCGTTCCAACGCTATGATCCGGCCGAACCCGACCGAGGCGCCGATGATGACAAGCACCGCCGCAACCAGCAGCGCGGAATCGAGCATGATGCGCGGCAGCTCTGCCCATTTCAGCTCTTTATAGACGAGTGTTGACACGATCAGCGCATAGACAACGGCTACGGCGGCAGATTCAGTGGGTGTGACGATGCCGCCATAGATACCGCCCAGCACCACAACGGGCATCAGAAGCGCCAGCTTGGCGTCATTGACGCGGCGAAACCTTTCGGCCCAGGTGGCGGCCTCTGCCTCTGCTTCCCAGCCGCCACGCCAGGTCTGATAGATATTGAACAGAATCAACGCGAACGCGATCACGATGCCGGGGAGAATCCCCGCCAGAAACAGCGCCGACACGGAAACGCCGGCCGTGACCGCGTAGACGATCATCACCACCGATGGCGGGATCATGACGCCAAGCGCCCCGGCCGATGCCACCATCGAGCCGGCATACGCCCGGTCATAGCCGCGCCGCACCAGTGCCGGGATCATCGCCAGCCCGATCGCGGCCACAGTGGCCGATCCTGTGCCGGAAATCGCCGCGAAAAACAGGCAGGCCATGATGGTGACGGTGCCAAGCCCGCCCGGTGCCGTACCGAAAAACGCTTCGGCCACAGCGATCAGCCGGCGGGAAATACCGCCGCGGCTCATCAGATTGCCGGCCAGCGTGAACAGGACCACCGCCATCAGCGTGAAGGAATTGACGCCGCTGACCAGACCGAGCGCGTAAAAATCATAGGTCAGGAAGGAAATCGTGCTGATCGCCAGCAAGCTGGCAGTCCCGAGTGCGATCCCGATGGGCACCCCGATCAGCAGGAGCAATACGAAGCTTCCGAAAAGGACGGCGCTGGTCATGCAGCCCCCCCGGACGGGGAGGACAGTACGGTCTCTCCATGGCGCACGATCATCCAGAGCGAATAGAGCAACCGGAGCACGCACAGTGCGCCGGAAAAGATGATGGCAGCATAGAGAAATGCGGTCGGCCATTGCGTCGCCGACAGGATCTGGCCGCGGTCGATGGCGTTGGTCGTGATCACGACTCCCAGCCAGCAGACGATCACGGAATAGACAAGAAAAACCACTTCCGCGAGCGCCAGAAGGGCGCGCTGCACCAGCGGTGGGGCCATTTCGACCAGCATTGTCACCCGCAGATGCCGCTTTTCGCGAATTGCGTAGCTGATGCCGAAATAGATCATGTAGACGAAGGCAAAGCTTGCAACCTCACCTGCCCAGAAGACCGAAGTCTGAAAGGCAAAGCGTGCGACCACATCCGCGAAGAGCAGCGTGATCACCAGACCCAGGCTGGTCACAATGATCACGGGTTCGAAATACTGCTCGATCAGGCGCAGCAGACGGAACATGTTGCGCGGCTCCCTGTCACATGGGCGACCGACCCGGTCAGGGGTCGGTCGCTCGAAGCGGATTACTGGTTCAGCGCAGCGCTGAACGCGTCGTAAAATTCGTCACCGACGCTGGCGCGAATATCCTCTTCGATGGCGGCGTTCATTGTCGCCCCCATTTCCGCACGGTCCTCTGCCGGAAGCTCGTTTATGGCAAGACCCTCTTCGGCCAGCTGGTCCAGCGTTTCGGCATTGGCCGTGGCGACGAGGTCGCGCTGCACGTCAGTCGTTTCGGCCGCCACTTCCATGAGCAGCGCCTGGTCTTCGTCGCTCAGGCTGTTGAAGAATTCGAGATTGGCGAACCACATTTCCGGCCAGTAGATGTGCCCGGTGAGCGAGACGTAGTCCTGCACTTCATAGAAGCGTTCCACGACCATCGACGACAGCGCGCTTTCCTGCCCGTCGATCAGACCCTGCTGCAGGGACGAATAGATTTCACCCCAGGCCAGCGGCACGGGCACAGCGCCGATGGACCGCCATGCCTTGATCTGGATCGGGTTGTCGGCCGAGCGCATGCGCAGACCTTCGAACGCCTCGAGGCTGTCGAGGGGAGCGCGGCTGTTGGTGAAGCTGCGGAAGCCAAGTTCCAGAAAGCCGATGCCCTTCAGGCCGCGTTCTTCCATGGCGGCCAGAATTGTGTCGCCGGCTTCGCCGTCCAGCACATTGCGGGCATGTTCCTCATCGTCGAACAGCAGGAACTGGTCCAGAACCGCAAGCTCCGGCACGGCTGAGGACAGCAGGACGGACGCCCCTGTCGTCATTTCGATATTGCCCGACTGCACAAGCTCTGTGGCTTCGCTGACGCTGCCAAGCTGTCCGCCTGCAAACAGCTCGACCACGAAGCCGCCATCCGAACGCTCTTCCAGCGTGGTTTTGAAATGATCCAGTGCCTCGTGCAGAGGCGAGGCTTCGGGCTGCGCATGGGCAATCCGGATCGTGGTCTGTGCGGCGCTGACGTTGGCGGTCAATAGCGCGACGAGGGCGGTCGCTGTGAAAATGCTGGTCTTCATGGTTTCCTCCGAATTTTTTGTGATCCTGTCTCTGCGGCGTGTTCGCCTGCCGGGTCAGTCCTGAACTGGCCTGACATGATCTGAGCCATGGGCCGTTCCGCTTCACCAATTGCAAACGAATGCATACGTACTCATTCCAACATGGCAGGACATCGCGCTGAGTGCAAGATTTTATCGAAAACCGGGGCAGGGGACAAAAAAACCGAGCAAAAACAGCCGATAATATTGTTTCTAAAACTGGAAGCGTATGCAACGTAAGCAACAAGGGGCAGTCGCAACCGTGCCAGAGTGATGCCGGGCCGACCCCGATCGCTGCATATCCCCGGCGACGGACCGGAAAGCTGGCGCCGCCCGTCGTCGGCAGGGCGGCGCATTATGCGCATCGGATGCTTCATGAGCACCCGCGCGGCCACGAATTCATCGTGTGACGATCAGTTGGGGACGACGCCGGCCACAATTTCATTGCGGATAGACGGGTCGGCCGCTGCGGCATGAAGGTGAGACAGATCGCCCACGACTTCGCGCAGAAGAGCGATGGCGGTGCGTGTCGTTGCCTTGGCGCGGCGCTCGTTGGTGCTGGTGATGATCATCGTCCGGGTGATGACCGGGTCGACGATCTTCGCCGAGCCGACGCCGGCGGCACTCAGATCGAGACGGACCGTGACGTCGGGCAGGATAGAGTACCCGCAGCCGGAATTCACCAGGCTGCGGATCAGTGCCGCGCCGTCGAGTTCCAGTACCGATTTCAGTTCGATCGATCGACTGCGGGCGATCGTGTCGACCAGGGTGCGCAGGCCGTGAGGCCGGCTCGGCAGGATCAGCGGCAAGTCGGCGAGCGTGTCGAAGGCCACCTTGCCATTGGCGATGATGGGGTCGTCGGCCTTTCCGACCAGGGACAGATCCTCCGCCAACAGCCGCTCATCGGGCAGCGATTGTTCAGATCCGACCTGATAGAGAATGCCGATATCCAGACGGCCCTTGTTCAGCCACTCCTTGATGAATCCGCTCGACCCTTCGATAATCGTCAACCGGATTTTCGGAAACCGCTCCCGCATCCGCAGGACGAATCCCGCGACGACTGAATGGCTGACAGACGGCGGCACCCCGAGTGAGATCGTGCCGTGCGGAGTCGCGCGCAGCAGGGCCATCTCGTTGCGGGCGACCTCGATATCGCCCAGGATGTGTTGTGCCCGTGGCAGGAGGTCGGCCCCGGCTTCGGTCAGAACCACCCCCCTGCCGGTGCGATAGAACAGTTCGACGCCGAGATCGCCCTCAAGGCCGGATATCTGCTGGGAAAGGGCTGGTTGCGCCACGCCCAGTACATGGGCCGCCTGGGTGAAGCTTCCAGCCTCGGCGATTGAAACGAAATAGCGGAGTTTTCGCAGATCCATTCGGGTTCCCTCCGGGACGCTCTCTACGCTGTCTGCCCATCGGCCGTCCCATATCCAATCCTTATATCTGCTATCGTGCAGGCCGTCTTGCCCGGAATTTCCTTTGGCCCTAAAGTTGTGTCGTTACTGGCGTGCAGGCAAGTAGCTTTTCGCTTCGCTGCCGGGATCGATCAGAAATTAAATGGCTGCCGGAATAAAACTTAAGCGTGCGCATGTTTGAAATGAGTTTTCAGCTTCGCGCATTACTCGCTTGAGATGTGTCGAGTCCGGCTTGCTATACAAACATAGGGATGGAATCATGACCAGGATCGCCAAAAAAGCGGTATCATCAATTCTTCTGGCTGGCGTCGCGTCAGTTGCCTGGGCTTCTGGAGCGGCAAACGCCGATACCTCGTGGAACGACGGCCAGATGCGTTTCATCGTCGGTTCCAGCGCCGGCGGCGGATTTGATACCACCGCCCGGCAGCTCGAAGCCTATCTGGAAGAAGAACTCGACGCCAATCTGGTCGTCGAGAACCACGCCGCCGGCGGCGGTGCGGTCGGTGGTCAGTTGACCGTTTCCGATGACAGCTGCCGGACGATCCTGATGTGGGGCATCCCGCATCTGATCTTTTCCTATATGAACCAGGAAACCGGCTATACTTATGACGATTTCGCTCCTCTGGCGCAGGTCAGCGTGGATGCCGGCGTCATTCGTGTCCGCAACGACGCGCCCTGGGAGAACCTGCAGGAATTGATCGACCATGCCCGCGAGAATCCGGGCGAAGTCATCGTCAGCGCCGGTTCGTTCCAGGATGCCTACTATCTTGGTACGAAACAGCTCGAAGAAGCCACGGGCGTCGAGTTCAACATCGTGCCTTTCGGCGGCGGATCGGAAGCGCGTAACGCTCTGGCCGGCGGCCACGCGGATATGAACTATGCCGCCGTCTACAACAGCCTTTCGATTGCCGAACATACCCGTGTTCTGGGTGTGGCGGCGAATACCAATCAGTGGCCGGGCAAGACCAACGACGCCCCGACGATCAACGAGGCGCTGGGTACGGATCTTCCTCCCCAGGGACCGAGCTACGGAATATTCACCTCCGCAGCCTGCCGCGACAATCACCCGGATCGCTACGAAATGCTGACTGCCGCCGTCGAGGCCGCACTGCACAACGAAGAGTACCGTGCCCAGCTCGAAGAACTCGACGAACTGGATCGGTTGTCGTTCCTGCCGGCCGACGAGTATGACGCCCAGATCCGTGACGCGCGCGAGGGCCTGGAAGCGTTCGCCCGCGACGCCCAGGACTGACGCCGACCGATGACCGCATTCCCCGTGGCCGGATGTTTTCCGGTCACGGGGGCTTGCTCTTGTCGATCCGGTCGTCTCTATCCCGAAAATCCGGCCATTGGCCTCGGAAATCTGTCAGCCAATGAATGTCGGAAAATGGAGGAAACCGATGGCGTCACCATCGGACGGGCCCTCGTTGATTCAGGCATTGGCCGCGCGCCTTGCCGTGCCCTTCCTGATCCTGGGGTTCATGGCCGTATTTGCCTGGGAATCGCGGGATCTGCAGTTCATCGCCGCCGGATATCCCCGCTTTCTCATGGCCATCCTGGTACCGGTAATGCTGATCGTGATTCTGCGGGAGGTTCTCGCGGCCTTTCGTTCGAAGCGTGACCGCGACGCCGCGCCGGCGATGGCCGCGGAAAGCAGCGACGGCGCCGCTGTCTGGCGCGACTGGATACCGTCAGCCGCGCTCAGCCTGTGGCTGATCGGCTTCGCCGCGGTGCTGCCGCAGGTCGGCACCTTGCCCGCTGTCGCGGTTTTCATTCCCGGCGTGCTGATCACCCTGGGGTACCGGTCGTGGGTCGGGATCATCAGCATAACCGGCGGAACGCTGCTCACCATCTATCTGCTTTTCATTCGCCTGTTTCAGATTCCGCTTCCGGGAGTGTGGTGAACGATGGGAACTCTCGAAGGCATACAGGCCGGGTTGGCGCTACTGCTGACCCCGACCAGCATGCTTCTGATCGTCGCCGGCCTCGTGGTCGGTTTCATCGTGGGCGTGCTGCCAGGGTTCAGCAGTCCGAACGCCGCGGCCATTCTACTGCCGTTTTCGCTGGCGATGGCGCCTCACGATGCCTTGATCCTGTTTGCGGCGATCTATTCAGGAACGACGTTTGCCGGTGCCGTGCCCGCAATCCTGCTGAACATTCCCGGCACTGCCGGCGCTGCCGCGACCACGCTGGACGGCCGGCCCATGGCGCTGGCGGGCAAGGTTGATCTGGCTATCGGCGTTGCCCGTTCGGCATCGGCGTTCGGCGGCGTGGTTGGGCTGATCATCACCTTGTCGATCATCGGGCCGATGTCGCTGATGGCTCTGCGAGTAGGGCCGCCGGAATTGTTCCTTATCGCCATGTTCGGGTTGAGCGTGATCGCGACCGTGGTGGGGACCGATGTCTGGAAGGGCTTGGCGGCAGGCCTGCTCGGGATGCTGATTGCGGCCATTTCGGCCGATCCCATCACCGCTCAGGGGCGCATGACCTTCGGCATTCTGGAACTGTACGAGGATATACCGATCGTGGCGGCCGTCATCGGCCTGTTTGCGTTCAACGAAATGATCCAGATGGCCCGGCGCGGGACCTATAGCGGCGACAAGCTCGCCCGGTCGGTGATCGGGGATGGAAGTGCCGGCCAGTCCAGTTTTGACAAGGTGCTCGGATGGGTCGGTCTGCGCAATCTCCCACAGTTGTGGGAGGGCGTCGTCTACTCTGCTCTGCGGCCGTTCCAGGTCGCGCGCGCCGCCCTGGTTGGCGTCCTTTTCGGCGCCATTCCCGGCGTCGGCGCGGCGGTGGCCAATTTCGTCAGCTATGGGATCGCCAAGCGCCGGTCGCGGTCGCCGGAGACGTTCGGCAAGGGCAACCCCGACGGCGTGCTGGCCTCGGAATCCTGCGACAGCGCCCTGGCCGGCGGCACCATGGTGCCGACCCTGACGCTGGGCATTCCCGGCAACGCGACAACGGCCGTCATGCTGGCGGCGCTGTATCTGCACGGCATCGCGCCGGGACCGCAAGTCATGGTTCAGAACGCGCCGATCGCCTATGCGGTGCTGTTGGCGCTGTTGATCTCGTCGGTTCTGATCCTGCCGATCGGCATCCTGCTGGCGGCCCCGATGACGTCGATCCTGGCCGTGCGCCGCGAGGTGCTGATCCCGTTGATCATCGTTGTTTCGATCATCGGCGCGTTCGCCGTCCGAAATTCCATGGTCGACGTGATGATTGCGGTCGCGTTCGGGTTCCTGGGGCTGGCGCTGAAGTTCGGCGGGTTTCCCATGATACCCGTCATTCTGGGGCTGATTCTCGGACCCATGGCCGAGGGCAGCTTCGTCAGATCGCTGATGCTCGGGCGCTATGAGCTCTCGATATTCTGGGCCTCGCCGCTTTCCAAATCGTTCATCGCCGCAATCGTCGCGCTGATGCTCTTCAACGCCATCCAGACATATCTGGGCAGACGAACGGCCAAACCATAACGACTTGCCGGCATGGATGCGATTTCCGGGCCGGCGCCTGATGCAAGGATGCTCTGGAAATGACAAACGACGACCGGCTGAGGCTCCTCGCGGAGAGGATGCCCGCCGCAAGGGCTGCTGTTTTGTCCGACGCCATCGCGCCGGAAGCCATTCGGTCCCTGCGGAATATCTGTGCAACGGCAATCGGCGGACTGGAGACGCCGGGCGTGCTGACCGTCCGTCGGCATTTCGAAGCAACCGCGCCCGGCGCAATCCACCTGCTCGGCACGGACAGCACCTTTTCGGGCCACGCGGCGGCCGTGATCTGCGGGCTCTCCGCGCATATGGATGATTTCGACGACACGCATGTTGCATCGTCGGTCCATTCCTCCGCCGCGTCTTTTGCGGCGACGTTGACCGCCGCACAGATGGACGGGGCGAACGCCGCCGACTTCTTCGCGGCCTTTGCGCTGGGCTGCGAGTTTCAACTGCGGATCGGCCGGGCGATGATGCCGTGGCATTACGAGCGCGGTTGGCACATCACCGGAACCGTCGGTTCGCTTGGTGCCGCCGTGGCTGCGGGCATCGTCCGGGGCCTCGACGCCGACACGCTGGCGCAGGCCATCGCACTCGCCTGCAGCCAGAGCCTGGGACTGCGTGAGGCCTTCGGTACATCCGGCAAACCGTTCCATCCGGGCAAGGCGGCGGCGAACGGATTGCTGGCGGTCGAACTGGCGAGGGCCGGCGTCAAGGGGTCCCCCGACGCGTTGTTCGGACCGGCCGGCTATTTCGCGGTCCTGAGCGACACCGTGGTTGCCGATCGCGTGCTGGACGGTTTCGGCGAAACCTGGCTTCTGGCCGAAAACACCTACAAGCCCTATCCGTGCGGTCTGGTCATCCACCCGCTGATCGACCTCGGGATCGAATTCAGGGAAAAGGGTGTCACCGCCGAAGCCATCGACCGGATCACTGTTTCCAGCCACCCGATCGTGCGTGAGTTGACCGGCAACCCGACACCGGTGACGCCGCTGGAAGCGCGGTTCAGCGGGGTTCATGGCCTGGCTATGGGACTGGTGTTCGGAAAGGCGGGGGTCGAGGAATTCGACGTTGCCGGCCTCAGCCACAGGGACATTCCGCAGGTCCGGCAGAAAATCGATCTTGTCGACGACGAAAGCGTCGGCTGGACCGGGTGTTTCGGCACGGCGCGACTGACCAATGGTGACGAGATCACTGTAAAGGTGCCCGTTGCCCGAGGCAGCGTGGCGCGCCCCTTATCGGATGCCGAACTGCAGGACAAGTTTCGCAGCCAGGTTTCGGGCCGGCTGCACGACAGGACCGACGCGCTGTGGACGCTTCTGGGCGACCCGGCAGGCACGGGCAATATCGGCGCCCTGATCGCGGCGGCGACGCCGGTTTAAGCGGCGGATGCCGATAACAACGGAGACTTGGATGCCTGATTACACAACAACCTCGGCGTTGTCGGCCTTCGCCGCTTCGCCGGTCGTGGTCGGTGACGACGAATGGCAGTGGGCCGCCGGCATGGTTGCCGCAATGCTTGCTTCGTCTGGTGCGGGCGGGGCCGGGGCCGGTTCGGGTTCCGATGCCGCAATCACCAGTACCATGGACAACCTGGGCGGAACCGGCGCCGAGGCGACGGTTTGGGCCGGTGGCGCGCGTCGGCAGGCCGAGTGGGCGGCCTTTGCCAATGCATTTGCCGTTCATGGCGATCTGCCACCCGCCACTGGTGCCAATACGCCGGACGGCATGCCGATCGGAACGGTGGTCGTGCCAGTCGCGCTGGCTGTCGGTGAACTGCAGAACGCATCGGCGTTCCAGATCGTCGAGGCGGCGTTGGTCGGTGCCGAGGCGGCGATCCGTGTTGCCGAGGCGCTGGGCAGCACGCATCCCGGGCGCGGCTGGCACCTGCTGGGGACGGCAGGCGTTGTCGGAGCGGCGGCAGCGGCGGCACGGCTGATGGGGCTTTCGCCTGAACAGACCGAACAATGCATCGGTCTGGGCGCCACGCAGGCCGCAGGGCTGCAAGCGCAACAGGGCTATGCGGCCTATTCACTGCACCCCGCCAAAGCCAGCTTCAACGGGATCGAAGCCGCCCGGCTGATCTTCGCCGGCCTGGATGGCCCGCGCGCGATTCTGGAAGGGCGGCGTGGACTGTTCGCCCTGGCGTCGGACGATCCCGATACTGCATCGGTGACGAACGGGCTGGGCAACGAATGGCGCGTCCGAACCAACAGGGCGGGCGGCGGGAGAAACAGTGCCGACGACGCCTTGTTGAAGCAGCTTGCGGACCGGCAGGCCGCAGCGAAACTTGCTGCCGCCGGGCTTCTCGTCCGGCACTGATGCCGCGCCCGCCAAAGGGGCGTTGGCGCGGCGGCGTCTCAGTGCGGGTCGGGCGTGCCGATCACGCAGCCGACCGGTTCGTCGATACAGGCACCGTCGGCATAGATCGTGCGCCCCCGTAGCAGGGTGCGCACGACCCGGCCGGGATAGCGCATGCCCTCGAACGGCGTACGCCGGGCGCGGCTGAACTGCTCGTCCGCCGTCACGGTCGATTCCGCGGTCATGTCCACCAGAACGATGTCGGCATCGGCGCCGGGGCCAAGCCAGCCTTTGCGGGGATAGAGATTGAACAGCAGCGCCGGCTGTCGGGCCGCCACCGATGACAGTTTGCCAAGGTCGAAATCGCCTTGGGTTCCCAGCTTCAATAGCGTGGGCAGCAGGGTCTGAAGCCCGGGAAACCCGCCCGGCGCTGCCCAGATATCCGTTGCCCCGGCCTGTTTCTCGGCCTCTGCATGGGGCGCGTGATCTGTGACGACGATGTCGATCACGCCGTCCTTTAGGGCGGCCCGGACGGCATCGATATCGGTTTTGGGCCGCAGGGGCGGGACGACTTTCGCAAAAGGGCCCAACGCGTGCAGCCGGCTTTCGTCCAACATCAGGTTGTGGGCCGTGACTTCAGCCGTAATCGCCGTGCCCGGCTTCAACGCCCGCAGTACGGCAACGCTTTCCGCTGTACTGACCTGGCGGATGTGAACCCGGGCGCCGGTCGCCCGCGCGGCGAGGCAGATCCTCGCAACCGCGACCGCTTCGGCCGCAGCCGGACGGGATTCGATGAAGGCGCCGGGATCGCGCCGGTTCTGCGCATGCAGCCGGGCCTCGATCCGGCCACTGATCGCCGGGGTTCCGGGCGTTACGCCCAGCACGCCGCCAACGGCGGCGACCGCTTCCATGACCGCGAACAGGTCGCCGTCATCCTTGAGCAGATACGCCTCGGGGGCATCGCTGAGGAATGCTTCGAACGAGACTGCGCCGACATCGTGAATGGCAGCGGTGTCCGGGCTGTCAGGAACGATGGCCGCCTGCAGCGCGATATCCACGATGCTGGACGCCCGTGCCATGGCGACTTTCTCGCGGAACCGGTCCAGTGTGTCGGTGAACGGATTGTCGGTCGGCATCACCATGATCGTCGTGACGCCCCCGGCCGCCGCGGCACGCGATGCCGAGGCGAAATTTTCCTTGTGTTCGAAGCCGGGCTGCCGGCAATGCACATGGGCATCGACGAGACCGGGCAGAACGGTGAGACCGTCGGCGTCGACGGTTTCGCGCGCCGCCGGTGCCGGTATGCTTGGCGACAGCACGGCCGTAATGCGGCCGTCGGCGATCGCCAGATTGACCGGCGACGGCCTGCCGTCAATCATCACGGCGCCGCCCTTGATCAGTAGGTCCAACATACCCGCATCCCCCGTCCCAGCCGTTTTCAATGTACCGTCCGTCCCGGCAGCCGCCGTTTGAAACCCGTCCTAACTGATATCTCAGCCGTCGTCTCCGCCGAACTCGATCATCGTGCCGATCGACCGCTCAAGCGCCCGGCGTTCGATATGCTGGGCCGTCATCAGGTCCTGGATGGGCACGCCGATCGACTTGAAATACGTGATCTCGTCGTCGTTCTCGCGCCCGGACCGGCGCCCTGACACCAGATCGGCGATCTCCGACACCTGATCGGCGGTGATGATGCCCTCTTTCATCGGTGCCACCAGGTCGCCGGCGTGGTCCAGGCAGTCCGCGCGGCTGTCCACCACCCATTTGGTTGACCGCGCGATCGTCCGGCTGTCGACCTCGCGCATCGAAGCCTCGTAGGCACCGGCGGCGGCGACGAAGGTTCCCAGCCGCAGATCGTCGCCGGAGAAGACCGGATCATGCGCCGTCGTGGCCGCAACGACGATGTCGGCCTCGCGCACGGCGTCGGCGGGGCTGTCCACCAGTACGATATCCGTCGGCACACCGTTGCCCGTTTTCTTCATGCGGTCGATATAGGCTTCGCCACGCCACTGGCTGCGCGTCGAAACCAGAACGCGCTCGATCGAGAACTCGGCGCAGATCGCTTCCAGTTGATTGCGCGCCACGCGGCCCGCACCAATGATGGCCACCGTGCGGCTGTCCTTGCGGGCGAGATAACGGGCGGCCAGCGCCGTGCCCGCTCCGGTTCTGAGATCGGTCAGATAGCCGCCCTCCATGACCGTGCGCGGCGCGCCGGTCTCGCCGTCGAACAGCGCGACCAGCGACGACATCCGGGGCAGCTTCTTCTTTTCGTTGTCGTAGAAATCCGACACCACCTTGATGCCATAGCCGCCACCGTTCTTCAGAAAGGACGGGTTGAAGATGGCGATGCCCGGCGGTGTTTCGGAAAGGGCGAAACTGCGCAGCCCCTCGATCGACTTGTCCTGGGACAAGGCGACAAAGGCCTCGGCCTGCACGTCGATGGCTTCCGTCATGGTAATGACCGACCGAACGTCCTGCTCGGAAAGAATCCGCAACTGCATATCGTCCTCCGTCGAAAGCGTGGGAGCTTTCGGTTTTTCGTGTGTCGTTTATTGATCGATCAGAGTTCGCCGGGCACCTTGCCGAGCGCCCCCAGGATGCGTTCCGGCGACAGCGGCAGCGTATGGATGCGCTGGCCCAGTCCGGCGCCGGCGATCGCATCGTTGACCGCGTTCATGATGGCCGCCGGCGAGCCTGCAACGCCAGCCTCGCCGACACCCTTGGCGCCGAGTTCTTCCTCCACGCCCGTTCCCTCGACGTGAAGGACGGTGATTTCCGGCATTTCCGAGGCCATCGGTACGAGATAATCCGCCAGACTGCCGGACAGCATCTGGCCGTCGTCGTCATAGCGCAGTTCCTCGAACAGCGCCGAGCCGATGCCCTGCACGACGCCCCCGCGGATCTGTTCTTCGACCAGCGACGGGTTGACTACCACGCCGGCGTCATGGGCGACCCAATGGCCGAGGCACCGGACGATCCCGGTCTGGGTGTCGACCTCGACATGGGCGGCGTGAACGCCGTTGGTCGCCATGAACTTGCGGCCGCGCGGCGTCACGTAATGGCGCACGACCGACAGTTCGGGCTGAACGCCCGGCGGCAGCGTGTCCTGCCGGAAATAGCCGATGCGGGCGACATCCGACAGCGGCATCCGCTCGGTGCCGGTATCGCGATCGACGACCCGGCCGCCGACGATATCCAGCGTGCCGGCATCGGCCTGAAGTACGACGGCGGCCAGTTCCAGGATGTTCGCCTTCAGCGCCGTTGCGGCGCGCAGCGCGGCTTCGCCGCCGATGGCGATCCCGCGCGATGCCCAGGCACCGCCGCCATAGGGCGTGGTTTCGCTGTCGCCGCTGAACACCCGGACATCGGCCATGGCGACGCCCAGATGCGACGCCACGACCTGACCAATGCCGGTGTCGGTGCCCTGGCCCTGATCGGTGACGGATATCCAGCATCTGACGACGCCGGATGGTTCGAGCTTGAGATGGCAGCCTTCCTGCGACGTGATGCGGTTGCCACCCGGCCCGTAATATTCCGGCCCCGAGGCCGTCAGTTCCACGAAGGCGGCGATTCCGATGCCGCGATAAACTCCCTTCTTGCGCATTTCGGCCTGTTCGGCGCGCAGGGCGGGCAGATCCATCGCCGCGACCACGGCGTCGAAGCATGTCTCCAGCGACATGTCCGGCATGTCGATGCCGCCTGGCGACACGCGCGGACAATCCGACGAGCGGACGAAATTCCGGCGCCTGATATCGGCAGGGTCGAGACCCAGTCCATCGGCGGCCAGATCGACCAGCCCCTCGGTGATCGCGCAGGCGACCGGATGCCCGACCGAGCGGTAATGGCCGATCATCGACTTGTTCTGATAGACCATGGTCAGCCGGGCGCGATAGTCGTCGAGCCGATAGGGCGCGCCGGTGATCCGCAGAACATGGTTGCCTTCGCCGACGCTGGACCGCGGATACTGCGAATAGGGGCCGATGCCGAAGATGTCGTCGACTTCCATCCCGACGATGGTGCCGTCGGATTTGACGGCGATGCGCGCCGTGGCGGCATGGTCGCGGGCGTGGTTGTCGGATACCATGGATTCCAGGCGGTCGGCGATGAATTTCACCGGACGGCCGAGCATGATCGACAGCGCGCACACGGCGAATTCGTCGCCGTACAACTGCTGTTTCAGGCCGAAGGCGCCGCCGACATCGGGGCAGAGGACGCGCACCTTGTGTTCCGGCAAACCCAGATGCCGCGCGAAAATATCCTGTTGCTGATGCGGGCACTGGTGCGAGCAATGGACCGTCAACGCCCCCTCGCGCGGCTCGTAGTCGGCGATGATGCCGCGTGGCTCCAGCGTCGTGCCGGTGATGCGGCCGAAGCGGAACTGCGCTTCGAACACCTGATCGGCGCCGGGGAAGTCCTCGCCGACAGTGGCGGTACCCAGTTGTTCGACCAGCGCAATGTTGTCGGGGATGTCGTCATGCAACTGGACGGCCGGCGGCGTGCCGCGCTCGAACGAGGTGACGGCGGGCAGAATGTCGTAGTCGACATCGACCAGTTCGGCCGCATCCTCGGCCAGCGCCCGGCTGGTGGCAACGACCGCGACCACCGGTTCGCCCTGCCACAGCACGCGATCGACGGCCAGCGGGTACTGATCCGGGGCTTTGAGCCGCTTGAACAATTGGTGCGATCCGGCATACGGCGTGCACTGTGTCGCCATGTCCTTGCCCGTCACCACGGCGACGATGCCGGGCGCTTCGCGGGCTTCGGCCGCGTCGATTGACAGGATTGCGGCGTGGGCGTGGGGGCTGCGCAGAAAGGCGACATGCAGCATGCGCGGCAGGACGATGTCATCGACATAGCGCCCCTTGCCGGCCACGGTGCGCCGCGCCCGCGCGCGCGGTTCGTTGTGGCCGATGGGCCCCGAAACGGTGTGCGGAGAATCGGTATGGGGCAGGTGATCGCTTGCGGCGTCGGTCATCGATCGCTCCCTGGGTTCGGGGCACCGTTAGGGGCTTTGGTCGGGGCCGTTTCGTACTGGATCAGGACCCGCTCCACGGCCTGCACGATTGACTGGTAACCGGTACAGCGGCAGTAGTTGCCCGAGATAGTGTCGCGGATAGCGTCCCGGTCCGGCCGGTATGCCCCGGTCTCCACGACCCGGCTGATGAACTCATGGGCGGTCAGCAGCATCGCTGGCGTGCAGAACCCGCATTGCAGGGCGTTCTCCTCGACGAACACATCCTGCAGCGAGGTCATCAGCGGGTCGCCGGCCATTCCTTCGATGGTTTCGACGGATTGACCGTCTGCCTGGACCGCCAGCAAAAGGCAGCCGCGCATGATCCGGCCGTCGACACGGACGGTGCAGGCGCCGCAGACACCATGCTCGCAGCCGACATGACTCCCGGTCAGTTCGAGATCCTGGCGCAGGAAATCGACCAGATTGGTGCGCGCGCTGACATTGGCATTCACCACTTCGCCGTTGACCGTCATCGACACGGAATAGGATCGATCGCTCATCGGGATACGCTCTCGTTTTCTGTGCGAGACGGGTGGGGCCCGTCCGGGTCGGCCAGACGCGGCAACAGCCGCCGGGCCAGAACATCGGCCAGATGAAGGCGCATGGCACTGCTGGCCTGGCTGTCGTCGTTGGGGGAAAGATCCTGCGCCAACGTCGATTTCAGATCCTCTGCCAGCGCGGGTGACCAGGACTGCCCTATCAGGGCGGCCGCGGTTTCGCGGGCCAGAATCGGCTTGTCCTCGACCCCGAAATAGACCAGACGCAGGTCACGGAACGCCGGCCCGTCCATTTCGGCCACCGCCGCCGCCCCGACGATGGCGTAGTCGCCATGACGCCGCGCAACCTCATCCATGGCCGAACGGGTGCCGGGGCCGGATTTCGGCAGCAGCACTTCGATCAGCATTTCGCCGTCGTCGACCGCGGTTTCGAACATGCCCATGAAAAACGCGTCGGCGGGTACCGTTCGTCGTCCGTTGTTGCCGGCCACGACCAGATCTGCGCCCAGGGCGACCATACAGGCCGGCAGTTCCGCCGCCGGGTCGGCGAGGCACAGGCTGCCGCCCAGGGTGCCGCGATTGCGCACGGCCGGATGGGCGACGTGGGTCATGGCTTCGGCCACCACCGGCACATGGCGTGCAATGATCGGCGAGCGGGCGACATCGACGTGGCGGGTCAGGGCACCGACGCGGATGTGGTCGCCGCGGTCCTCGATGCCGGACAGTTCGGCCAGGCGGTTGATGTCGATCAGCACTTCCGGCCGCGCGAGCCGGAAATTCAGCATCGGCATCAGGCTTTGCCCGCCGGCGATGATCCGCGCCTCGGTGCCATAGCGGTCCAGCGCCGACAGCACATCGTCGACGCTTTCCGCCCTGATATAATCGAAGGGATAGGCCTTCACGAATACCTCCAGAGATGGGCGCTGGTTGTTGCATCGCCCTTTGGACTCACTTGCGGGCGCCCGTCAGAAGCTGGGACCGGCGACATAGCGGTTGGTGCCGACATCGTCGTCCCAGATCATCTTGTGCGCCTTCAGAAGGTACGGCTCCATCATCCGGGTGCGCGCCTCGACGGCGTCGCGGTCGCGGCGGACGACGTCCATAAGGCCTTCGACCTCGGCATAAAGCGCCTGTTCATCGATGCGGGTCGAGCGGCCGTCGCGCAGGATGACCTCGCCGTCCACCATGACCGTGCGTACCGATCGCGCGGTCTCCGTGAAGACCGTCTGGCGCGCGACACTGTTGAGCGGCACATAGCTGACATCCGACAGATCCAGGATGGAAAGATCGGCGGCCATGCCCGGTTTCAGCGCGCCGATCCGATCCTGGAGCCCGGCTGTGCGGGCGCCGTTGACCGTGGCGGCTTTCAACGCATCGGCGGCAAAGGGCCGGCCCGGCATCGGGTCCAGCACACCGGCCAGCGAACAGTACAGTTTCATCGCCTGGAACATGTTCTGGACGTCGCTGCAACTGCAATTGTCGCTGCCGAGCGCGACATTGACGCCCTTGGCGACCAGGTCCGTGATCGGGGCGATGCCGCTGCGGGTCTTCAGGTTGCCGACCGGGTTCAGAACGACGTTTGCGCCCGCCTCGGCAAGCATGTCGATTTCGTCGGGCAAGAGCCAGACACTGTGCGCAAGGCTCAGGCGGGGGCCAAGAACGCCCGTGCGCTGCATATAGCGGATCAGCGATCCGCCATCGGCCTTGAATTCCTGACGGGCGATCAGGGTCATCGCCTTGGATTCGTACAGATGCGAGTAGATCGGCAGATTTTCCCGCGCCGACAGGTCGGCCAGCCGCTCCATGAAGCTCTCGGTGCAGCGTTCGGGGCTGGATGGACCCAGTGCCCAGTGCACGCGCGATTTGGCGCCACGCTTGGCCTTGATGGTGTCTTCCATCATGGTGAACAGGTCGACGTCCGGGCCGAACGGTTCGACCGCGCCGGTCAGGTTGGCGCGCATCTCTTCGGGAATGATGTCTTCCCAGAACGGGATCGATTTCAGCCCCGGCACGTCGGCGACCTGCAGCGCCAGGACCGAGCGGATGCCGATTTCGTCATAGGCATCCTGGATAACGTCGATATCCGCCGGGTCGAACGGGAACACCGTCACCATGTCCTGAACGGTGGTCATGCCGCTTTTCAGGCATTCCAGCACGCCCAGCAGCGTGCGCGCCCGCAGTTCTTCCGGGCTTCGCTTCGGATAACTGGGCGGGAGCGCGTTCAGCACCCAGAACTCCAGCGGGATGGTCTCGTAGCTGCCCTTCAGCAGCACATCGTGCGAGTGATAGTGGGCGTTGACGAATCCCGGCAGGACGAGCTGACCGTTGGCGTCGATGGTTTCCGACACCGCCGCGCCGGAAATGCCCTCGACCGACTGGCCGGCGGCCAGACGATCGGCCAGATCCGGACCGATCGCCTTGATAATCCCGTTTTCGATCAGGATGTCGGCCTTCGGCGGCATATGGACGTCGCCGTCGTGGTCGTAGACGCGCCCACCCTTGATGATCAGGGTCTTGCCTGTACTGGACATCTTCTGCTCCCTTGTCGGGTCCGGCCCCGGTTCTGGTCCCGGTTCTGGCGGACCCGCCTGATTCCCGAACCGGCTTATTTCTTCACGAACAGTTTCTGTTCCGCGTTGGTCAGAACCTCCGCGCCGGTATCGGTGATCAGCACCGTTTCGCTGAGGCCGATGCCGTATTCCTTGTATTCGAACACCGCCGGCAGGATGTGGAAGACCATGCCCGGCTGAAGCTCGCGCTTCTCGCCACCGCGCAGCATGAAGCTGCGCGCCTCGCTCCAGTCCGGGGGCAGGGCGATGCCGATGGAATAGCCGGCCTTGTGCCGGAACTTGTCGCCATAACCGGCGTCGTCGATGACCTTGCGGGCGGCATGGTCAACGGTTTCTGCCGGGACGCCGGGCTTCATCGCCGCGATGCCGGCTTCCAGCGAGCGGCGGCAGAGGTCGGTCAGGTCCATGAACAGCTTCGGCGGTTCACCCAGATGGCAGACGCGCAGATTGGCGGCGTGATAGCGCTTGATGCTGGCGCCGATCTCCAGATGGACCGCCTCGTTCCAGCGTGCGGCATTCCCGTCGGCTGTGGCATGGGCCATGGTATGGCGCACACCGGCATTGATCAGCGGCGGCAGCGCGGTGAATTCGCTGCCCATGGCGAACATGCCGTTATAGGCGGCGGCCATGATCTCGTTCTCGGTAATGCCGTCGCGGATCGCTTCGACCGCATCGCGCATACCCTGCGATGCCGCCCGGCCGGCCAGGCGGCTGTATTCCTGTTCAGCCGGGCTCTTGATGAGACGCATGGTCTCGATCATCAGGGCACTGTCCTGCCATTTGACGTCGGGCAGGCGTTCCTTCAGCGCGTTGAAATCGGCGATGGTCAGATACCAGGCACTGTGATCGACGGCCAGCGTGCCGCGATCGAAGCCGCGGTCATGCAGCACGCGGATGGTGGCATCGAGATAGTGTTCGGTGTCGGGGTGAGTTTCGATGTTCGGCACCCAGGATGTGCCCTGCAGAACCGACTTCTCGATGAAGCGCGCCAGATGCACCGGGTCGCCCTCGGGCGGCACGACCAGCATCATGTACGAGTAGTAGCCAAGCGTCCGATAGCCGGTGAGGTAATAGATGTTCTCCGGCGTGTGAACGAGCAGGGCATCGATACCGCGCCTGGCCATTTCAGCCTGCACGGCGGTGACACGGCTCCGGTATTCCTCGATCGAGAACGGCAGGTCAAAAGCGGTCGTCATATGGTGTCTCCGGTAGCAGGTCAGGTTGAAGGCTTGCCGCGCGACGCGGTCAGTATCCCATCAGTCTTGGCAGGGTGAGCGATATGGCCGGAACGAAGGTCACGAGCAGCAGGACGCCGATCTGGACGATCAGGAACGGCAGCGTTGCCCGGATCACCTTCTCGACCTTCAGATTGGCGACATCGGCGCCCAGATAGAGAGCGATGCCCACTGGCGGTGTCGCCAAACCGATAACCAGATTGATGCACATCATCACGCCGAACAGCAGCGGGTCGATGCCAAGCTCGGTCGCGATCGGCAACAGGATCGGCACCAGGATGATGATGGCCGCCGTCGTGTCCATCAGGCAGCCGACGACGAGAAGCAGAAGATTGATCAGCAGCAACATCAGGATTTCGTTGCTGGTGATGGATAAAACGACGGCTGCGATGGCCTGTGGCACCGCTTCCTGGGCCAGCAGGTCCGAAAAGACCCGCGCTGCGCCGACGATCAGCATGATGAAGCCGGTCAGGATGCCGGTATTGGCAAGGATGTCGCCGACATCCTTCAGCTTGAGTTCGCGAAAGACGAAAAGACCGACGATCAGTGCATAGGCCACGGCGACTGCGGCCGCTTCCGTCGGCGTCATGATGCCGCCAAAGATCCCGCCCAGAATGATGACCGGCATGAGCAGGGCGATGATCGCTTCGCGACCGGTGTCGACGACCCCGCGAACGGTGAAGGAGTCGTTCACCGGGTAGTTCATTTTCCGCGCGCGGATATAGATGACCGCCATCAGCAGCAGGGCCATCAGAATGCCGGGCAAGACGCCGGCCAGAAACAGCCCGCCGATCGAGGCGCCGGCGGTCACGGCATAGACGACCATCGTGATGCTGGGCGGGATGATCGGGCCGAGCAGGGAGGAACTGATCGTGATGCCGGTGGCAAATTCCCGCTCGTAGCCCTTTTTCTCCATTTCCGGGATCATGACCCGGCCGACGGCGGCGATGTTGGCCAGCGCCGATCCGGACACTGCCGCCAGCATGGCGTTTGCAACGACATTGGCGTGCCCCAGCCCGCCCTGGACATGCCCGACCAGCGCGACCGCGAAGGAGACGAGCCGTCGCGAAATGCCGCCACGGTTCATCAGTTCCCCGGCCAGAACGAAGAACGGAATCGCCATCAGCGGGAAGGAATTCATCCCGTTGAACATGCTGGCGGGGATAATGATCCAGGGGGCGGAAGCGCCGATGGTAAGAATTCCGAGCGCCGAGGCGATCCCGATCGCGAACAGGATCGGCACGCCCAGCAGCATCAGGGCCAGCATTCCGCCAAACATTACCGTGCCCAGCATTCGAAGACCTTTTCGTTTGTCGTGTCGCCGCGCGAAAGAAGGGAAGACCCGAATCGGGTGCCGGGGCGAACCGGGTGCCGGTCCGTCCTAGATTCCCGTTTGCCGGGAGGAGGGGCTCTCGTTCATGAACACCTGGAGATAGGTGGCGACGAGCATGTGATAGATCATCAGCGCCGCGCCGACCGGGATGGCGGCATAGGCATAGCTCATGGAGAACCGCAACGCAGCGCTGCGCTGGAACCGGACCTGCTCGGCCATCTGCCAGCCATACCAGAACATGATGAACAGGAATGTCAGTATCGCGACGCCGCCCAGGAACAACGTGATCGTGCGTAAGGCGTTGGGAAACGCATCGACGACGAAGGTCACGGCAACATGCCCGCCGCGCCGGAACGCCAACCCGCCGCCCAGCACCGAAACCCAGACCATCGCGTAGCGGGCGATCTCTTCCGTCCAGCTCAGCGGCGCGTTCAGGACGTACCGGTAGAAGACGCCGGCAACAATCGAAACCGTCATCACCGACATCAGTACCACGATGATGGCCACGGTCGTCATTTCTATCGATCTGTCTATGGTGCGCAGCATGCGTGCCTCGGGGGCGTTTCGTGAAGGTGTCGGAAGCGTCCGGAGGGTTGTCGGTTGTTTCGCCTGCAGCACTGCCGGTCCCGCATTCCGAGGGGCCGGCAGCGCCGCAAGACCGATCCTGACGTCAGAGCTGGCCGAGTCCGGCCGCTGCTTCGTCGACTGCCGTCAGGACGCCGTCAACCCAGTCGTCGCCGACTTCGTCGCGGACGAGCTGCAGTGCGTTGGGCTGTCCCAGGTCACGGAAAGCCTCATACTCCTCGGTCGTCGGGATATAGACCTCGATGCCTTCTTCGCGGAGCTGATCCAGCGCCGCACGCTCGGCCAGGTAAGCCGTCGAACGACCGACGGTCTTGGCGACTTCCGCACCTTCCAGAACGATCGCCTGGTAATCCTCCGGCAGCGACTGGAAGAAGGCTTCGTTTATCATGGCGGAATGGAGACTATACAGGTGACGGTTGACGGTCAGATAGTCCTGATGCTCGTAGAAGCGCATGGAATAGAACAGGCCGGGCGGGTTCTCCATGCCGTCGACCACGCCCTGCTGCAGCGAGGTGTAGACCTCGGACCACGAGATCGGCGTCGGGCTGGCACCCAGCGACGACATCAGTTCCATATGCACGGCGTTCTCGCCGGTACGGATGCGCAGGCCATCGAGATCTTCCGGCGAATGAATCGGCCGTTCGCTGTTGAAGATGCTGCGGAAGCCGCTTTCGATGTGATTGAGGATTCTGATGCCCGTTGCATCCAGAAATTCCTGGTTGTAGCGTTCGCCGAACGGGCCGTCCAGAACCTCCCAGGCTACGGCCGACGAGGGGAACAGGAACGGTATGCCCCAGATCAACGCCGGTTCGAAGAACGAAGGCTGCGTAATCTCGGAGACCAGCAGCATCTGGTTGATGCCGGTCTGAACGCTCTGAAGTTGTTCGCGCTCAGCTCCGACGACGTTCGCGCCAAGGATGCGGACCTCGACATCGCCGCCGGTCTGCGCCTCGACGAATTCCTTGAAGACGACAGCATAGGCATGCTGACCGGATTCCATTTCCTCCGGCATGCCATGCGACAGCCGGATGACGTAATCCTGCGCGTCTGCTGTTGCCGGCGCCATTGCCGCCATCGCGATGGCGAGCGCTGCCCCGCTCAACAGTGCTTTTGCGTTGATCTTACTTACCATATTAGAAGCCTCCGCTGATTCTCGCATTACGCGATTCATCAATCGTATTCACCAGTTCCAGGACTTCAGGCGGACATTTGTTGTGCTCTCGCCACATGACCAGATCGGATGTTGCCTCACCGTCTGGATCATTGTATCCATTTTCAAAGTTGATCACAGGTTCTGAGGATTTGCAAGCCGTCGCATTCGAGTGTGTGTCGCAAGCTTTGGGCCGGATCGAAGGGGCGTGCCTGACGTCCGAAACCTGGGAGTATCGTGAAATGAAGCGCCATAATCCGCCGACGATCTCGCCGCCGCTCGGTCAGTACAGCCACGGGGTCGAAGTGCCGGCAAACGCCCGCCGCCTGTATATTTCGGGCCAGGTCGGCGTCGGCCCCGACGGGACGATCCCGCCGGACAGCGAGGCGCAGATGGAGATCATCTGGACGAATATCCATGCAACCCTGGCCTCGGCCGGCATGACTGCCGCAGATATCGTGAAGGTTACGACCTACATCACGCGGGCTGAGGATTTCGCAGTGCATCCACGGGTGAGGGCGCGGCATCTGGGCGACAATCATGCCTGTGCCACCGGGCTGCTGGTCGCCGGTCTGGCGAAGCCGGAACTGCTCGTCGAAATCGAGGTCGTCGCGGCCCGCGCGGACTGACCGCGCCACGCGCCAACAGGGGGTGAATATGAAAGCAGCCGTCATCGAAAGCCAGGGCGGACTCGACGTACTGAGCTATCGCGACTGGCCGGATCCGGTTCCCGAATCCGATGAAGTCGTCATCCGCGTCAAGGCGGTCGGCCTCAACCATCTGGATGTCTTCGTGCGTCGCGGCATGCCGGGATTTCCGGTGCCGATGCCATTCATATCCGGTGGCGACATCGCCGGCGTCGTGGAGTCGGCCGGCGCCGATGTCTCCGGCTGGAAATCGGGTGACCGGGTCGTCGTCAATCCGGCCACGGCCAAGGGCATGCTGGGCGAAGAACGCCTGGGCGGGCTTGCCGAACGGGTCGCGGTCCCGGCCGCCAACCTCATCGCCATGCCGGATAGCCTCGATTTCCGCACGGCGGCCGCCATGCCGATCGCCTATGGCACGGCCCAACGGATGCTGACGACGATTGGCAAGGTTCAGCCCGGCGAACTCATGCTCGTGCTTGGCGCCAGTGGCGGCGTCGGTACGGCCTGCGTCCAGATTGGTCGCCATTTGGGCGCACGGGTGATCGCCGCCGCCGGCTCGCAGGAGAAATGCCGGCAATTGGCGGATTTGGGTGCCGAATACACGATCGATTACGGCCAGGACGATTTCAGCCGCGAAGCCTGGCGCATATCGGGCAAGAAGGGCGTCGATGTTGCCGTAAATTTCACCGGCGGCGACACCTGGGTGCCGACATTAAAGGCACTTCGCCCAAGAGGGCGGCTGCTGACCTGCGGCGCGACGGCGGGACACGACCCGGTCACCGACCTGCGTTATCTCTGGGTTCGCGAACTGCAGGTGCTGGGGTCGAACAGCTACTCCCAGGACGACATTGCACAGTCGATCCAACTTGCGGCCGACGGGCACTTGGCTCCGGCGATCAATTGCGTACTGCCGCTGTCTGACATCGTCGAGGCGCACCGAATGATCGAGGATCGCAGCTTGTTCGGCAAGATTATCATGGAACCCTGAGCCCGGCCTCTAGATGGTTGTCGAATTTCAGAGTCGATCCTGCGGCCGAAAAATGGATACAATGATACAGACGTTCGGTCAAAAGATCGGCGTCCGGAACTGAAGCGCCTTTTCTTTTGGAAAGGCGTATTCGGGAATGGAACAATAATTGCGTCGGCCGGGAACGACACCGACAATGGGTCAACCGACGCGGCGGATGACCGGCCCTCGTCCGGGCATTCAACGTCAGATCTGCAGAACTGGGAGCATCAAATGAAAAACCGAAACAGGATCGCCTTTTCCGTTTCCACGGCCATTCTGGCAATGGCCGCCATGGCGCCGGCCGACGCCCGCGCGCAGGACGAGGTGGACATCGCATTCACGCTCGACTGGGTCGCGCAGGGCCCGCACGGCATTTTCTTCCATGCCAAGGACGCCGGATATTACGAGGAAGAAGGGCTGAACGTCACGTTCGATCCGTCTCAGGGGTCAGGCGACGCAGCGAACCGGATCGCCGGTGGCTCGCACGATATGGGCTTTCCCGACATCAACTCGCTGATCGAGTTCAATTCGCAGAATCCCGATAATGCCATTCAGACCGTTCTGATGGTCTATAACAGCGGACCGTTCTCGATCTTCACCATGGCCGACAGCGATATCCAGGAAATATCCGACCTTGAAGGCCACACCCTGGGCGCCCCGTCGTTCGACGCCAGCATGCGCTTGTTCCCCGCGGTGGCGGCGGAACTCGGCATGGATATGGATGCGATCAACATCGAGAACATGTCACCGCAGCTTCGTGAAACGATGCTGGTGCGCGGCGATGTGGATGCCATCACCGGCCATGTCTGGTCGTCGCTTCTGAACATCGTGCAAACCGGCACGCCGGAAGAAGACGTCCGATACTTCCTTTATGGCGATGTCGGCATCGATTTCTATGCCAACGGCGTTGCGGTCTCCAGCGAGTTCCAGCAGGAGCACCCCGAAGCAGTCGAAGGCTTCATCCGTGCCACGATTCGCAGCGTCAAGGACATTGTCGAAAATCCTGAACTGGCGATCGATGCCGTCATGGAATTCGAGCCGCTTCTCGACCGCGACATCGAGCGTGCGCGCCTCGATCTGGCCCTGGAATGCTGCCTGGTGACCGAGACGGTTCAGGAGATCGGTTTCGGCGCAATCGATCCGGACCGGTTCGAAGAGGCGCTCGTCAAGGTGGTCGAGGCGTTCGGCCTGGACAGGGCACCCAGCGTCGACGAGATGTATAACCCCGACTACCTGCCGCCCGCCGAAGAGCGGATGATTCAGTAACGATCCGTCGTGAAATCGGGGTCGGCCCCGTGCCGGCCGGTTCCACTGTGATCGCCGCCGGCCGCTTCGTCCGCGGCCGGCGGTTTCCATTATAGATCAATCAAGACAGGCGGGGATCAATTGAGCTTCGTACAACTGGAAGACGTCGCCCTGGCCTATGGCAATGGCGGGCAAAGGACAGTCGCCGTGGAATCCCTCGATCTGACGATCAAGAAGGGCGAGTTCGTCGCCATCGTCGGGCCCAGCGGCTGCGGGAAATCTTCTCTGCTCAAGCTCGTTTCGGGTCTGATGCCGCCCACCGGCGGCCGGGTGGTCGTCAATGGGGAAACCATCACCAAGCCGGTCAAGATCGTCGGCATGGCCTTTCAGAATGCAACCCTGCTGCCCTGGCGGACGGCTATCGACAATGTTCTGCTGCCGCTTGAAATCGTAAGGCCGCACCGCAGCAGCTTTCGTCGCGACTACGATCGGAACCGGGCCAAGGCTGAGAAACTTCTCGCCACCGTCGGCCTGGAAGGATTTGGCGACAGATTTCCCTGGCAGCTTTCCGGCGGCATGCAGCAGCGCACGCAGCTTTGCCGCGCCTTGATCCATGAACCGGAATTGCTGCTGCTGGACGAGCCGTTCGGCGCTCTGGATGCCTTCACCCGCGAAGAATTGTGGAACGTTTTGCAAACGCTTTACCTGGATCGGGAGTGTACGGTCATGCTGATCACCCATGACCTGAGGGAAGCGGCTTATCTGGCCAATCGTGTCGCCATCATGTCCGCGCGGCCTGGACGAATCATCGAGGACTGGGAGGTTCCGCTGGGGCGACCGCGCGATCTTGAGGATCTGTTCCGGCCGGAAATGGTCGATCTGGTTCACGAAATGCGCAACAAGATCCAGCATGGAAGGCAGGTGGCATGAACGACCAAACCCAACAAACACTTGCACCCTGGATCGCCACGATCCTGTTCTTCGGTCTCTGGGAACTGACCTGCCGGGTCTTCGATATCGACACCTTCATTCTGCCGGCGCCGAGTGATGCCATGGGTGCGATGTGGGAAAACTGGGGCCCGCTCTGGCACCATTCGCTGATCACGCTCTACACCACGGCAATCGGGTTTGCTTTGGCCGTCGCATTCGGCATGGCGCTGGGCATTGCCGTCGGCGCGTCGGCGACCCTGTATCATGCGATTTACCCGTTGCTGATTGCCTTTAACAGCATTCCCAAAGTAGCGATCGTTCCGATTCTGGTCGTTTGGTTCGGTATCGGTCCCACGCCATCGATCCTGACCGCATTTTCGATCTCGTTCTTCCCGATCGTGGTCAATGTCGCGACGGGTTTGGCCACGATCGAGCCCGAATTGAAAGACGTCCTCCGGTCACTGGGCGCGGGAAAGCTCGACATCATGCTGAAGGTCGGTATTCCGCGCTCGCTGCCTTATTTCTTTGCCTCGCTCAAGATTGCGATAACCCTGGCGTTTGTCGGCGCCGTCATCGCCGAGACCATCGCCGGCAGTTCCGGGATCGGCCATTTGATGTTGATCGCCAGTTCCAGCTTCCGCGTGCCTCTGGTCTTCGCCGGGCTGTTTGTGATCAGCGCCATGGGCATCGGAATGTATGTGATCTTCTCGTTGATAGAACGGCGCATGACCGGCTGGGCGACCCGCAGCGAGAACAACTTCGCCACCGGGGGCTAAAGATCTGGGGGGCAGCACGGCCAGGAATTTCCCTGCCCCGGATGCGATGCAACATGAAATGTTGCTTTGCTGATCCGGCAACTGTGTTTATTGCCTCAGCATCCGCCCCCTATCTCATCCCCGGAAGCACGAAGTGCTGTCCGGGGCCTACACGTTCCGCGAGAGCCCGGCCCGCGTTTCGTCCGCCGAGAGCCACGGCACCCGATCCCGGGTCTGCAGCGCGTCACTTCGCGCCGCGCTGCGCACGGGAATTGGAGAAGGTGGAAAGCGCCCCGGACCACCTTTTCCTGCCCCGGATAGCGCTGCATGCTTCCTGTCTATTCGATTTCGGCTCAACAAACACAGTTGCCTGATCAGTGTCGGGGGCGATCAGGGTGGCCGGGGCATGGCCGCCCTCAGAGCGCGACCAAAAGAGCTGCCAGCACGCCGAACCAGTAGTGCATGATCACCACGCCTGCCAGGTTCTTCTGATAGTGGTATACATAGCCGAAAACGATACTTGCGAAGAAGGTCAGCACGACGGCGTCCAGGCCGAATGCCACGTGCAGACTGGCAAAGATCGTGCTGGCCAGCAGAACGGCCCGATGTCCCTTGGTATCGTTGAAAAACTTGACGAAGAGACCCTGAATGAGGCCACGTGCGCCGATCTCCTGGATGACGGTGTGCAGAAAATACTGGATCAGGAACAGTGTCGTGATCTGGACCGGACGGTCCTCCGGCCCGGGCGGGGCGCGAAAGAACAGCATGTAGATGATCGCCGGAGACGACAGAACCGCGCAGAAAACGAGCGATTGCCAGACCGAGCGCCAGAGGCCTTCGCGCTTGATGCCCATCTGGGCAAGCGGGATCTTCAGAAATCGGATGATAAGGAGGCAGGGAATCGCGAGCAGGAGCACGGCCTGCCAGGAAAATCCGGGATCATAGACATCTTCCACGTAATCTTCGGCCACGAGATAAAAAATCGATGTGGAGATGACGAAGATTGCGATGGTGAAGATCAGAAAATGGCCAAACTGATTTTGCAATGCGCGGGCTTCAAGTTTCGCCCGCATGCTCTCCAGCATTTCGTCGCTAAGCTTGCGGACGCGTTTGACCGCAACGGTTGCCAGTGCCGCCTTGAGTTCGTTGACAACGACGCGGTCATCCACGCGATCCATATGGATGCGAATGATCGAACAGGGCGTGCGCGCCCTGACCGAAGCTGACCTTGGTCCGGCATCGAGATAGGCAATTTCTCCGATGCAGTCGCCCGCGTCGATCACACTCAGTTCAACGTCACCGCTGCCATCGGGGTCATTGCGAAACGCCTGCGCCGTGCCGGACATCAGAAGAACCAGATCGCTGCTGCGCTCGCCCTCGTGCAGTATGATGTCGCCTGCGGCAACATCAGATTGTTCCGACACACCCGCGACTGCGTCCAGCGCCCCGGCTTCCAGGGTGCGAATGGCAGGATTCGTCAACAGGTGGTCGCGCAAGCTTTGGTTCATCGTTGGGTTCCCGTCGAATTGCGCCGACACTCTGCCCGCTGATGCACTTTGAAACAATGAACCAACAACAAAATTCGCCTCTCGCAACTGCTGCGATCGCGTGCAACCGGTACGTTTACGCCGCGCTGAATTGGCAATTGCCGACCGATGCGATTACGCTCTCGCCTCGAAAGCAACGTCAAGAGGTGTACCGATGAACGACGGCGCGAAACATCGGGTGCTTGTCATCAACGCCTATTTCGACCCCTGGCGCATGGCAACGCCAACCCGGCTGTTCGTGCCGCGCGCCATGGCGCCCTATTTTCTGGCGGGGCACTTCAACCGCCAGATCTGCGAGGTGCGGGTCTGGGACGAGGCTTTTCACGGCGCCTTCGTCGACAGGCGGCTGTTTTCATGGCCGGATATGGTCGTCTTTACCGGGCTGACCGCGTCGTTTGATCGTGCGCGGCAGTTGGCCGCGTATTTCCGTTGCGGCAATCCAAAGGCTGTAACGGTCATTGGCGGTCCGATTCCACGGGCCTTGCCGGGTATCTGCAAGACAGTCTTCGATCATGTCTGCATGGGCGACGCGGAACAGATCGCCCAGGTCATCCAAGACTTGCTGGGCAAGGACGCCGTCGACCCGGCGGGGGCGCCGCGCTTTGACATGACGGGCCCGAAAATGGGGCTGGGATTCGTCGAAACGACGACGAACTGCAATTTTGCCTGTTCCTTCTGCTCGTTGACAGGTGAAAGCCGCCCTTATCTCGCGCACTCGGACGACTCTATTACCCGGCAGATGGACGCGATGGGCCGGGTCAAGGGTGTGATGGTCCTGGACAACAATTTCTTCGGCAGCAACCGCAAGGGCTTTGAACACCGGGTCAAGCTGCTGGGCGATCGCTGGCGCGCCGGCCAGTTCCGGGGTTGGGCGGCGTTGGTGACCGGGGACTTCTTCAAACGCCCCGACAACCTGAAACTTGTGGCCGAGAACGGCTGTCTGGGTCTGTTCTCCGGGGTGGAGTCGCTCGACCCGGAGGTGCTGAAGACATTCAACAAGAAACAGAGCCTTGCGTCGGATCCCCTGTCGCTGGCACAGGCCTGCGCAGAACACGGGATCCAGTTCGACTACGGTTTGATCGTGGATTTTGCCCAGCAGACCATGGCCGAGGTGGATGCGCAGATCGATGGTCTGATCCGCGATCACAGGATGCCGATGCCGGGGCTGCTGTCGCTGACGATTCCGATCGTCGGGACGCCCTATTTCGACACGTCGATATCTGCGGGACGGATGATGCCGGGCGTGTTGCTCAGCGATATGGACGGTCAGAAGTTGGTGGAATGGCCCCGGGAACCGGTCGGGCAGGTTAAAGCGTTCCTGCGCGACATGCTCCGGATGCGGGGCCGAAAGCTCGCCTTGATGCGCCATGTGATGCGCCATGCATGGCACTGGCGAAAGGCGCTGCCCGCCGAACTGACGGCCCTTTCCGTGGTGCGGCCCTTGCATCGCTTCGGGCCGAGGATCGGGTTGGGTAGCCCTGCACAGATGCGCCAGACGTGGCAGGAGCCGCGTCTGACCTATTCGGCTACGACCGACGCTCGACGATTGGCCTATCGCCCCTTGATCCGCATGCCAGACCGTTTTGCCGCCGATTTCGAACCGCTCGCCGTGACGGACGGACAAGGCAGGCTGACCGATGCGTTCGAGCAGGCCCGTGCGCAGCCCGATCGCGTGGGTTAGGCAGCGATCACCGACTGGGGTTCGGCGACTGAGAGGTTGTTCAGAAAGAACTCGGTGCAGGCGGCCCAGGATCGGCCTTCGGCCGTGGACCGGCGGCCGGCACGTGGCAATTCAAGCGCGGCCAGCGCGGCGGTGCGGAGGTTTTCCGACAAGACGCCCGTCTGCCACTGCGTCACCACATCGAGAGGCCCCATCACGGGATAGGCTGCCACCGGCAAACCGGCGGCTTGCGCCTCGAGCAGGACCAGGCCGAAGGTGTCGGTGCGCGAGGGGAACACGAACACATCCGCATCGGCATAGCAGTGGGCCAGATCGCCGCCCGATTTCGCGCCGGTGAAATGCACTGCCGGATAGTTCCGCCGCAAGCGCACCAGTTGCGGCCCATCACCCACGACCACCTTGGTGCCCGGCAGATCGAGATCCAGAAAGGCCGGCAGGTTCTTTTCCACCGCGACACGCCCGGTGTTCAGCCATATCGGACGAGCCAGACCGTGGAAGATGCCGCGATCCGGCATGGGCCGGAACAGTCCGGTATCCACGCCACGCGGCCAAAGCATCAGATTGCGGAACCCGCGCGCCGCAAGGTCGCGGCGCAGCGTTTCGGTTGCCACCATGCAGCCGGCGCCGCGATTGTGAAACCGCCGCAGCCAAGCGTAGACCGGCCCTTTCGGGACGGGCAGGCGGGCGGCGATGTATTCGGGAAACCGGGTGTGATAGCTGCTGGTATAGCTGCGCCCGCGTCGACGCAGCGCCGCGGCGGCCAAAAGCCCCAGAGGCCCCTCGGTAGCGATGTGGACGTGGTCGGAAGCAGACTCGGTGATGATCCGGTCCAGCGTCCCACTGGTCGTCACCGACAGCCGGATGTCGGGATAGGTGGGGCAAGGCACGCTGGAAAAGCCTTGCGGGCTCAGAACATCTGCGGCTACCGATTTGTCCGCCAGCGCGGCAATCGTATGCTCCAGCGTCCGAACGACGCCGTTCACCTGTGGGTGCCATGCATCGGTGACAAACAGAATCCGTTTCACTCGGTCGCCTGCCTCGCCAGAGACACGGCCAAGGTCGGTTCGGAACGGCAAGAAGCGGACATTCACGCAGCTTTGCGGGGTCTGGTTGGCGCGGCGCCGTCTTCACCTGCCGGCTGGTCCGCGCGACACGCAACGGCGACCGTATCGCGCAATCCGATCGCCCGTCCGTCGCGGGCGATGCGCCGCCGCGCGAACCAGTCGAAAAGACGGTCGAGCGCCAGCAGACGCGGAATCCCCAATACAACAGCATAGGTCAGGACATAGCGCGGCAGGGATGTATTGGCCCGCCGCTTGTATCCGAACGGCATCAGGGAGACGATCCTGTCCATGCGTTCGCGTTCAGCCGCGCCCGCGCCGCCCAGCAACGACCGCAGCAGCAGGGGTGTCAGAGGCAAACGGATGACGCGCGAGAAACCACGCCAGTCGCGAAGCGGAGGGAAGTGACGGAAAAGAAGGTGAGCCTCGTGGCGCGCCCCACCGAGGAGGCGAAGCATGTTCCGGGTATAGAGAAACGGGCAGGTGACGTTCCGATTGGACCGCGCATGCCCGAACGTGGCATCCATTTCGGCGGCTTCCGCTTCGGCTTCGGACCAGCGTGCCTCCCTGTCCGGAAGGGGCAAGTCGCCGGACCAGACCTTCTGCGCATACATGCACTGCAATTCGATCATGTAGGGCAGCGAAAGGATCGTGGGCCGCGCAAGCCCGAAAAATGAGACCGACGGATCGTCAGGATGAAACACCAGCTTGAAGAGCTTGTTTGACGGAACCTCACGGATGTTTTCCGGCAGAAACGAGACGTCGGACATGTACCCGAAACAGCAGATGACATGGGTGGCCCGCGCCGTGCGGCCATCCTCGAACGCCACGATGTCGCCCTCGCACGCGGTAATGGCGCGAGCGGGCGTAACCCGCCCGTTCCACACATGGTCCAGCGCATGGGCGTTCTTGTTGAAGAATTGCTTGAACCACGGAATGTCGTTGCACCATTCCGCCACGCCGTGGCCCTGATAGGAAAGCACGCTACCTGATGACGCAAGATTGCAGCGATAGCGCATCCCGGGCTTGCCGCGTTCGGGTGGGCTGAAGATGCCCACCACGGCGGAAGAATATTCGTCCAGCGCGATGTCGTGGCGGTCGTATTCCCCCGCTTTCTGGCCGTGCCGCAGCGGTACCTTGCGAAAAAAGTGCTGCCCGCCCCTGATGGCCCATGTCACCCTTGCGCCGGTCTGGTTTGCCAGGTCATTCACGATGTCGGATGCGGTTTCACCGCCGCCATAGACGATGACATGATCGTCTTGGCCGATCTGCAGGTCGGCAGGATGCTTGATATCCCCGGCATGGATGATCTGGCCGGTGAAGTCGGCCGCAGGGCCGGTGATGGGGCGTTTGCGCTGGTGAACACCGGTGCAAACGGCAATGCGATGAGCCCGGAACACGCGGCCGTCGGCAGCCTCCACACGCCATTCACCGTTGGTTTTGTGGGCGCGTGCCACATGCACCCCCGTTTCGATGAACGGCGTCAGTCCAAATGCGTCAGCGTAAGAGTGCAGATAGGCCAAAGCATCGTCGTGGCGGAACAGGTTCCCCGCCTCGGGGCTCATGGCGAAATCGGAGGCTTCGGTTACATGGCGCGACGACGAGGACACGGTGTTGCGCATGACAGTGATCGTCCGGGGATCGTCGCTGTAATTCCACACGCCGCCCGGAGCCTCGCGCTTTTCAAGGATTTGCACCGAGAGACCCGCAGCCCGGGCATATTTCGCTGCATAAAGCCCTGCCCAGCCCGCACCAATCACAACAAGATCTGTCAGACGCGCCATGCATTTTCACATTTGATTGCCTAACCCACCCTAACATATGTTGCACGATCCACCGTGGCGCGCAATCCATACATGTGTTCCCGGGAGCAGGCGCGTGATGTCGGGACGGCAGGCGAGACTCCGGTCATCTTGACAGGGCGCCCGCCGGGCCGCTGCCGGGTTTTGAGTCCGCGGAGGAACCGGCCGCGGGAATGACATTGCGCGCATCGCTCAGGCAATGGGCAATGTTGTGGGCATTGGCCATGACGTGTTTGCGCATGCAATCCTCGGCGACATCGGGGTCACCCTGCCGTATGGCGTCGAGTATGACCTCGTGCTCGTAACCGGGAATTTCCCGTTCCTGAAAATGCGCAGTGTAGAGCCTGAGATACGGCACGATGGTGATGCGCAATCGCTTGATTTCCGCGCAAAGGCGGGGCCGCCGGCTCCATCCGCACAGGAACTCGTGAAATTCGTCGTGACGGTCGATCCACACGAGGTGATCGTTTTCCGAACGGCGCATCTTTTCCAGATAGTGGTCGAGATCGTGCAACCCGTCGTCGCCGATGTTCGGGGTCGCCAGACGTACGGCCACGCCTTCCAGCGCCGCCCGCATTTCGAAGAATTCCAGAATGTCGTCAGCGGTCAGCAGCGTCACGCTGGCGCCGCGGTTGGGGTGGATCGTGACCAGCCCCTCGCTGTCCAATTGGCGCAGCGCCTCGCGCACCGGCATCCGGCTCAGTCCCATGGTCTCGGCAATGTGCTCCGGCTTGAGGCGCATGCCGCCCGGGTATTCGCCGAGGATGATCCGATCCCTCAGGAACTCGTAAGCCTGGTGCTGGGCCGTCGCGAATATCTTCATGATTGAGATGCCTACCGATATCTTTCCGTTCGTGCCGACCGTCAACGATTAGCATACCTGAGGTCGGCAGATCGCCTGTCTTTGCACGGAATGAGGCTATAAACACAATGCATCGATCAATGCGCGGTATCGGCGCGCGCCCTCGACCAGCGCCGACAAGGCCACATGCTCTTCTTCCGAATGAAACTGGTTCATGTCGCCCGGCCCCCACATGACGGCGCCGGCGCCTGCCTTCTGGAAATAGCCGGCGTCGAGTGCAGCCTGACTGAAGGCTGTCGATGGTGGCTCCAGGCCAATATCTGTGGCCGAGGCAGCAATGGCGCGAACCAGAGCCGAATCTGCCGGTTCGCGCGCCGGATACATGACCGGGCCGAGGGTGACGTCCACGGCCCATGGCGCCATCCCGTCCAGCGCGGTTCGGATTTCCGCCAGGGCGGTGTCGGGATCGTCGTCCGGCAGAAGCCGGCGATCGATCGTCATGCGCACCCGGTCCTGGATGGTATGGGTTGCGCCGGGTGAGCTTTCGATGGCCGTGACGGTGAGGGTACGGCGGCCCATCGTGCCGGTATCCTGCGGCCAGCTGTCTGCCAGGGCGTCGAGCCGGTCCATCGCCGCGCGCGCGCCCCGAATGGCGTCGATGCCGCGCTCGGGCGTGGAGCTGTGCGCCGCGCGGCCGGCGATCTCGACGTCCACGTCGATTCGGCCCCGGTTGCCGATCGCCACCGCCCCGCCCGTGCCCAGCACGATAACGGCGTGATCGGGATGACCGCCCAGATGATCCACGACGCTGGCCACCGCATCGTGCCGGCCGGTTTCACCCGCCGTGACGACGGCGAGCGAAACCCGTCCGGCCCTGGGGCCGCCATCGGCGTAAAGATACGCGAAAGCGGACAGCGCCGAGGCCATCGCGCCCTTCTGTTCGGAAACGCCGCGCCCGCGCAAACAGCTTTCGCCGTCGATGTCGATCAGTTCACCATCAAATGGTCCGGTCATGCGGCCGGCGGGATGGGTCATCGCATAACAGACGAACATCAGATGAGGGCCGGTTTCGGTGTCGCCAATGCCGGCAATCAGATTGCCCATGCCGTCGCGCTCGAAGCCGATCCCGCGCGCACTCAGCCACGGTGCGATCACGTCGGAAATCAGCGAGACGACGGCGGGGTCGGCTTCCATTTGGTCGGACTGTTCGCTCGGATGCCGGACGAGCGCCTGAGCCAGAGATACAATACCGGACGCTGCATCGGGGCTGGAAAGGGTGGCGGTCATTGTGCCGATCCCTGTCTGCGCGGTTTGGCATTTCCCGTCGGCCCGGTGGTCAGAAATGTCGCCCGGGCAACGGCGGCGGTCTTGCCGGCGTCGGTGGTGATTGTAACGTCGACAATCGCCAGCGTTTGGCCGCATTTCAGGATTGTCGCCGTTGCTGACAGGCGGGCGCCGTTGGCCGGGCGGAGATAGTCGAGGCGCAGGTCGACCGTGGGCACCGAATGTCCGACACGGGCCCGGACGGCGGCATGGGCGGTAAGGTCGGCCAGCGATGCCACGATGCCGCCATGGGCTGCCGGTTCGCCGGGCACGCGCCCCATTTCCGGGCGCACCGCCAGGGTGATCGTCACTGTCCCGGCCTCGGCGTTCAGTGCCTCGACCTTCGGGCGAAGAAAGCCGTGAAACGGCGCCAGATCGATGTCGGCTTGCAGATCCGCAAGGCTTTCGTGATTATTCCTGTCCATCTCAGTTCCCCATCCCGTCTGACGACCGGGCCACTACCATCAGGTCGATCATTCCACTGTTTTCCGCGTTCCGGTCCCGTTGCCGGGCATAGGGTGTCCGGGGGAGCGACGCGGGGACTCGACCGGCCGTCCATGCTAGTATAAATGTATCCATTTATCCAAAAAGAAGTTGCCGTCGCAAACGGCATTGGTACCGCAACCTGAGATCGGGATCTGCACGTCATGAATTTGGGGACGTTCTTCGCCGGCGCATTGTCGGCAACACCGGATCGAACGGCGATCATCGACGCCGGCCAATCGCCAGTCGACCGGCTTTCGTATGCCGAGCTGGATGCACGGATGTGCCGGATCGCCCGGGTTCTTCATGACGACGGCATCCGTCGCGGCGACCGCGTCCTGGTGCTGACCGGCAACCGCTGTCTGTTCGTCGAAGCATTCTTCGCCATCATGCGGATTGGCGCCGTGCCGGTGCCTCTGAACGTCGCCATGGCCGAGGCGACGCTGGACCATGTTCTGAGTGACAGCGGCGCCCGGGCCGCCGTCATCTCTGATGCCATCCGCCCTCAGTTGCTGGCGTCCCTGCAGGCCCATGCCCCGGTGACGATCTACGGCGAGGCGACGGCGTCCGCCGGTTCCGGCACGCCCGCCGGCGTCATCGACCTCAGGGCGCGGATGACCGCTTTCGGTACCGATCCGGCCGGCCCCCCGGTCGCACAGATGCAGGCGGACGATACAGCCATCCATACCTATACCTCGGGGTCGACGGGCGTCCCCAAGGGCGTGATCCTGACCCATGGCGGCATGCTGTGGAGCCTGGAGCACGCGCAGCGGCATTTGCCGGTGTCGCCGACAGCGCGCGGTCTGATCGCCCTGCCGATGTTTCACAAGAACGCCATGCGCGGCATCGTCAAACCGATGCTTTATGCCGGTGCCTCGATCGTCATTCTGCCGACGCTGGACGCCGAGAGTTTCTTTGCGGCGATCCATGACTACAAATGCACCTATACCAGTGGCGTACCGGCCGCGTTCAACATTCTGCACGCCGAGCGCCAAAGAGCCGAGGGACGCGATCTGTCCAGCCTGAGCATGATCGCGGTCGGCTCGGCAACAGTGTCGCCGGAGATGGTCGACCGGCTGACCCGGATCTTCCCCAATGCGGCAATCAAGGAAAGCTATGGTCTGACCGAGGGCGGGTCGCCGTTCTGGCCGCATCCCGACGGACTGCCGACGCCCGGCGGCAGTTGCGGCTATCTGGCTCCCGGTTATCAGGTGAAGCTGATCGACCCGTCGACCGGCGCCGAAGGCGACATCGGCGAACTCTGGATGAAGAGCCCCTATGTCGCGCGCGAGTACCACAATCTGCCCGACCTGACGCGCGAGCGGCTGCCCGATGGCTGGCTGAAAACCGGCGATCTGTTCGCCCGCGACGAGGCCGGCTTCTATTACTTCCGGGGCCGGACCGATGACATGTTCAATTGCGGCGGCGAGAACGTCTATCCCAAGGAAGTCGAGGATCTGCTGCTCGGCCATCCGGCGGTCGCCGAGGCCGTGGTCATGCCGATGCATCACGCCACCAAGGGCGCGGCACCGGCGGCGCTGGTCCGACTGGCGCCGGGCGAAACAGGGCAGGGGCAATCCGTGACGGCCGACGAACTGCGTGCGTTCTGCCTGGAAAACGCGCCGGCCTATCTGCATCCCAGGTATATCGCGTTCTGCCGCGATCTCCCGCTCAACCCCGCCGGAAAATACGACCGCGCCGCCATCAAACGGCTGCTGGAAGCCGACGGGGCGGTGCGGATTCTGTGAGGGCCGTCAGAGTGTGAAAATGGCGTTGGTCCGGCGGTTGCGGATCCTGTCGACCCGGCTGCCGTTCCAGTGATAATCGAAATGGTCGCCCTGCACAGGGATGGTCATGAGGTCGGGCCAGAAGATCGCCACGCATTCGCCGGACGGGCAGCGGACGCTGCGATAGACGATGCCGTTCGCGCCACTGTCGCGCAGGTGCCGCCCCAGGGCCTGCGACGGCCGATAGTCATCCGGCGCGTGGTACAGGTCGTGCGGCCGGACATCGTGCAGGTCGAGGTCGACACTGTTGGTGAGCATGCGGAACTGCGACGTCCAGCCCGGTTCTTCGCCGCTGTTGGCCATCGCCCGGCCGTGATGGTACGCCACCTCCCGGATGGCGACGTCTTCACGATTGCCGGCGCTGTAAACGCCATAGCTGCCATCGGTGAACCGCCCCGGCCGGTCGGTGCTGACATGGACGAAGGGCGCCATCAGATAGCTGGCCCCGGGTCCGCCGACGCGCCGGTTCGGCGGCACCAGATCAAGCTTGCCGATATGTGCCTGGATGCGCGGGTTGGTCTTGGATTCCGCCGAGGCCAGCGCCTCCCAGTCCTGTGGGTCGGCGATATCCTCGAACAGGTCGATCGGCGGATGGATCGAGCGGATCAGGCGCCATGCGGCAGGCCAGCGAACCCGGTTGCGGTCGATGCCCTCGGTCACCAGCCGCCGCGCTCGGCGTCGAGATATGCGCGAACACGCGCCAGCGAGAATATATCACCCTCTGCCATGATATCGGCCGGGCTGCGTCCGCCAAAGGCACGGTTGGCTTTCCTGACCCAGGCGTAGCCGCGCTGCGGGTCGGAAAACAGATAGCGCAGCCCCTTGTGGATGCCGATGAGCAGCGACAGACGCGTGGCGAGGTCGCGGTCGATGCGCCCGATCTCGCCAACCTTCCACCGTGCAAAGGTCCGCGCGGCGATGCCGCCCAGAATCTCGCGAGCCTCGGCGTCCGAAAGCCCCCACCTGTCGAAGAGGTTGATTGCCGCGCGCGCCATCGCTTTCGCCTCATCCGCCGTGATTTGGGCGCGGTCGGGGGCAGCTTGCGTATGCGGAACTTCGTGCAGCATGGTCGGTCTCCTTATGGCAAATATAGACAGAGTTATGCCATATGGCAAGTATCGATTTCGATCGCCGGGCCGCCCGAACTGATTGACGGGCTGCCCGATTTGGATAATTGTATCCAAAATGCGATCATATGCTGTTGAGGAGGCAAGTGTGGCCAATAGAGAGGCGCGGATCGGGCTGGTCGTACCGGCCAACAACGCGGTGATCGAGCCGGAACTGAACAGGGCGCTCGTGCCCGGCGCGGCGTTCTTCGCGACCCGCATTCTGGTCACGGGCGACCTTACGGAAGACGCCATTCACCGGATGGAAGCCGAGACCGACCGCGCCATCGACGAGCTGATGGCCACGGGCGTCGACGTGCTGGTCTATGCCGACATGGTGACCTCGTTCATTATGGGCGCGGCGTGGAATGCGGATCGCATGGCCCAGCTGGCCGAGGGCACCGGCGTTCCCTGCCTGTCGGCCTGGGCGACGCTGAACGATGCGCTGACGGCGCTGGGCGCGCGGCGTGTCGTCATCGGCTCGCCCTATCCGCGCAGCATCCACGCCATGGCGCGGCCGTTCTTCGCCGATGCCGGCTATACCGTGGTCGATGACGAGACCCTCGACATCCTTGCCGTCAGCGATGTGCCGCTGACACCGGCGTCGGCTGTAACCAGCCTTGCCGCCGGGTTGATGACCGACAGCGCCGACGCCGTCGTTCTGCTGGCCACCGATCTGCCGACATTCGGCGTCATTCCGGCGATCGAGAATGCGTTGGACAAGCCGGTGGTTTCCTCGAACCTGGCCCTTCTGTGGCGGGCGCTGCGGGCGGTCGGTGTAACGGCCCGGCCGCCGGTACCGATCGGCAGGCTTTTCGACACATCCGCACCCATCGCAGGAGTCCGTTCATGACCGACGATAAAACCATTCTGCGCGGTGCGCGCGTGCTCGACCCGCTGATGTCGGAGCCAGCCGCCCTCGATATCCTCGTTCAAGGCGACACCATTGTTGACCTGCTGGCGCCGGGTGAGGCCGTGAGCGAAAACGCGCGGGTGGTGGATCTTTCCGGACATCTGGTCCATCCCGGTCTGGTCAATGCCCACACCCACGCCCATGGCAGCATGAGCAAGGGCATGGGCGACCGCTGGACGCTGGAGCTGTTGCTGACGGCGGCGCCATGGGTCGGCGGCAATCGTACCGAAGAGGACAAGTTTCTGACCGCCCAACTGGGCGCGGCGGAAATGCTGATGAAAGGCTGCACGGCCGCCTACGACATGTTCTTCGAGTTCCCGGTGCCCTCTGTCGACGGCATGACCGCCGTCGGACGGGCGTATGACGAAACCGGCATGCGGGCCGTCGTGGCGCCGATGATTGCCGATCGGACATTCTTTCAGGCCATTCCCGGCCTGATCGACGCCATGCCGGAGGACGGTCGCGAGGCGGTGCGCGCGATGACCATGGCCCCGGCTGAAACCACGCTGGCCAATGTCGCCAGGGTACTGGAGAACTGGGCCTTCGACCGGGACCGGATCCGGCCGGCGCTGGCGCCGACGATCCCCCATCATTGCACGGACGATTTCCTGACCGGCACGCTGACGCTTGCCCGGGACCACGATGTCGCGATCCAGACCCATCTGCTGGAATCGAAGGTCCAGGCGCTGACCGGCATGAAGGTCTATGGCCATACCCTGGCCCGCCACATGGCGGAGATGGGCTTTTTCGACGGCCGATTCACCGCCGCCCACGGCGTCTGGCTCGACCCCGAGGACATGGCCCTGCTGGGCGATCACGGTTGCAGCGTCTCCCACAACCCGGGCAGCAATCTGCGCCTGGGCAGCGGCATCGCCGACACGCGCCGGATGCTCGACCTCGGCGTCAATCTCGGTATCGGCACCGATGGGGCCAACTGTTCCGACAATCTGAACATGTACGAGGCCATGCGCATGGCGGCCCTGGTCAGCCGGGTGTGCCATCTCGATCCGGGCCGATGGATTTCCACCGCCGAGGCGTTCCGCGCCGCCACCATCGGCAGCGCCCGGTCGCTGGGCATGGAATCGACGATCGGACGCATCGCGCCCGGCTACAAGGCCGATCTCGTCGCGCTGTCGCTGCGCCACCCGAACTGGATGCCGCTGAACAACGCCATCAATCAACTGGTGCTGACCGAAGACGGCACGGCGGTGCGCCATGTCATGGTCGGCGGCCGGATGGTCGTCAGCGACGGCGTTCTGCTGACGGTCGATTTCGATGCCCTCTACCGCCGGCTGGACGACGCGCGGGAACGCCTGGAGGTCGCCTGCCGCGACAACGAGGTGTTGTTCTACAAGCTGGAAAAGGCCGTCGCCAGCTTCTGTCCCGGTCTGGCGGCAACGCCCTATCATGTCGATCGGCACTGCATTCACTAGCAGCCATACCCGGCGTCCTGCCGGAACAATAGCGCTGGTTCGTCGTTCCACGGTCTGACGTCAATCGACCCAGACGGACGGGGACCATGAACCAGCGAAACGATCGCCGCTTCGACCATGGTGGCAGGACCGACCGTTCCCGCGCGCGTGCCGGGACGGGGATGGGGCTCGCGCTGTTGGCCTTCGCTGTTGGCGCCGGCACTTTTCTGGTGGCGCGCAGCGTCGCCGACGGTTCCTTGGCTTATGGCGGACGCTATACCGGGACGGCGCCGGCCAAGGCACTGCGGCGCTACAAGTCGCAGATGCGCGAAAAGACGCTTGTCGGCCGGACGGTGACCATCCGCCGGCCCCGCGAGCAGCTTTATGCCTTCTGGCGCGATTTCACCAGATTGCCGGACTTCATGGAAAACGTGCGCCGGGTCACCATTGTGGACGACACGCGGTCAAAATGGGTGATCGCCGGCCCCGGCGGGCAGGATATCGAATTCGGCGCCACCATCGTCGAGGAGCGGCCGAACGAGGTGATAGCCTGGCAGTCCGACGACGACGCGCCGGTGCGCAACAGCGGCCGGATCGAGTTCCGCGACGCGCCGGCCGGACGGGGGACAGAGGTCGCGGCGACCATTGCCTATGATCCGCCGGACGGCGCGATGGGCCGGCTCGCCGCGAAGATCTTTCAGCGGGAACCGAAAATCCAGGCACGGCGCGATCTGAAGCGGTTCAAGCAGCTCATGGAAGCTGGCGAAATCGCCAACACCGAACCCGGTCCCGCGGCGCCGCGGGCCTGAAAACGGAGATACCGATGAGAGCTCTGACCTGGCACGGCAAGAAGGACGTGCGCGTCGGGGCTGACGGTGCGCACGGGCCAGACGCCGGTCCACCGATACCTGCCCAAACTGCTGCAACTCGTGCAGGACGGCAAGATCGATACACGCTTCCTGATCAGTCACCACATGTCGCTGGAAGAGGGCCCAGAGGGATACCGCATGTTCGCCGAGGAGCAGGATCGCACGACCAAGGTCGTGCTGCGGCCCTGACCATCGACGCCTGAAACGCGAAGCGGCTCATCCGGGTCGGGGCCGGGGACAGGAATGGGAGGTTGCGCCGCCCGACCTTGCCGCTTCCGCCGTCACCAATTCCCGTGCGCTGCGCGGCACGGCAGTGACGCGCTGCAGACCCGGGATCTGGTGCGGTGGCTCTCGGCGATCCAAGCGCGAGCCGGGTTCCACCGGCGCGTGTGGACCCCGGACAGCACTTCGTGCTTCCGGGGAGGAGAAGGCGGCGGATGCGGTGTCAATAAACACAGTTGCCGGGAAAGGGAAGGGGGAG
>NZ_JBFCVL010000011.1 GCF_040712075.1 Fodinicurvata sp. EGI_FJ10296 | reverse complement strand
CGGACAACGGTACGGAACTGACGTCGATGGCCATCCTCAGATGGTGTCAGGAGGCGAAAATCGAGTGGCATTATATTGCGCCGGGCAAGCCAATGCAAAATGCGTTCGTGGAGAGCTTCAACGGCCGCCTGCGCGACGAACTCCTCAACGAGACGCTGTTCTCATCAATGCCTGAGGCGCGCACCGCCATTGCCCAATGGAAGGAAGACTACAACAACCACAGACCACATTCAGCACTCGGGAACATCCCGCCAGCCGAGTTCGCGGTGAAAATCAGGCTGGAAAATCAGGCGGCATAGGGCCAGAAAAGAGACCCGGGACTCTCCAAATTGCTGGAGGGAAGACGGGGCTCAGGTCACAGGGTCAAGGGTCACGCGCTCCAGGGAACCAGAACGCGTTCATAGGCGTCGATGATCCGGTCTCGGGCATACGTCGTTTCTGCCTGTTGCCTGCCATTGGCCGCCAGCCTGCGCGCCTCGTCCGGCGAACTGATCAGCGCGGCCAGTTGCTCTTGCAACGCATCCACATCCTCGGGCGGGGCCAGCAGGCCGGTTTCCCCGTGATCGATCAGCCAGGCGGGCCCGTCGACGTCCGAGGCGACGATCGGCTTGCCGCCGGCCCATGCTTCGACCACGACGCTGCCCAGCGGTTCTCTCCTTGACGGGAAGGCGATGATGTCCGCGGCGTTGATCAGCCCGGCGCGGTCTGACCGCCAGCCGAGGAACCGGACGCGGTCAGCCGCACCCAGCTCGCGGGCGAGGGCGGCGAGGGCCGCCTGTTCGTCACCGTCTCCCGCCAGCCATAGATACACGCCGTCCAGCCGGGCAACAGCGCGGATCAGAACGTCAAGCCCCTTTACCGGGTGCAGGCGGCTGAGGGCGAGTATCACCGGGGCGTCGGCCGGCGTCGCCAGTGATTCGCGATTGACCGCGGGAACGTTGAAATCGACGGCGCAGAAATTGGGGATGATCGACAGTTTGTCTTGTGGCCAGCCCTGGGCGGTCAGGTGATTTGCGATTTGCGGCGCAATGGCGATGATGTGATCGCAGTTGCGATAATATTTGACGTTATAGAATCCGCCCACGCGCGCGACGACTCGGGGGCCTGAACGGCCGGCGGCGGGCGCATGCCAGCTTGCCCGCGACATCCAGGTCAGGATCGTGTCGGCGCCAGCCTGCGCGGCTGTGCGGGCGATGATCCGTTTGGTCATGGGGTCGACCAGGCCGCCGAACGGTGCGGTCCTAACCGACACCCCCATGGCCGCCAGGGCTGATTGCCGGCCCTCATGCTTCTTGATCACGGCGGTTTGCCTGATGTTCCGGGCGTGCAGCTCCTGAATCAGCGATACGAAGAAGGTTTCGGCGCCGCCGTTCCGGGCGCTTCCGATCGCGTGGAGAAGGGGCATGAGAGACCTTTGGCAGAGGGGGGCAGGGCGGGTTGTGGCGAAAAGATCACACTGTGTCGCGCACGCACTTAGAAGACATAGTTTTCGTTTTCGAATTGTTAGCAACCGATGTATCTACAGTCTCAAGGGATGAGCGGTGCAGGGCAGCGCGCCGGGTCGGTCCTGATCGGGCAAGTCAACCTAATTCGGAGATGAGGGCAACATGAAAAAGAATTTGCTTCTGGCGACATCGGCGATGGTAGCCACCGGCTTCTTCGCCACGCAAGCCGCCGCACAGATCGAAGTCACCCTGGGTGGCCAGATTGAGTTCCAGGCTGGTTACGCGTTCAGCGAAGACACATCAGCCACCGGCGGGGCCGGCATGGGTGGCGCGCAGGCACTCGGTGGCGGCGTCATTAACAATGATCCCAACGACGCCAACTTCGGTAACGTTGTGTCTGCTGACGACATCAATAACGGCGTCTACAACCCGATCGGCAACAACCTCGGTGTGGCCGCCAACCGGTCTGGCGATTTCACGACGATCACCGATAATATCGCCATCGGCATCTCCAACACTGCCGACAACGGCCTGACCTATGGCGGTCAATACCGTGTCGATACTGGCCGAGTTCGTCTGTACGTCAGTGGTGCTTTCGGTCGGGTCAGAATGGGCCAGTGGGATACTGCCGCTCACGAACTCCGCGTTCGGGTACCCTTCGCCGGTACCGACCGTTTTGGTGGCGATGCAGAAGACTATGTCTTTAATGCTGGCATCGTCGGCGATGGACTGAACGATACGGGCGGCGCGCTGATTAGCTACACGACCACCGGTACGGCGCTGGATGACACAGGTCTGACCCTTGGTCTCTCCTACACACCGAGCACGACCGCTGCGAACGGCATTGATCGTACCGAATCTGCCGGTGGCGAATATAACGACGTCGGATCGGTCGCCTTCAACTACGACAACGAGTTCAGCGGCGTTGGCGTTCGCTTCGGTGCCGGCTACTCCTTCGGCTCGGCTGGCGGAACGGCGACGGTTGGCGATGCTGGCGGTGCAAACTACTTCGTCGACAACAATGGCAACAACGACGTCTATTCGAACCGCAATCTGAGCGCCTGGAATGTTGGCGCCGGTCTGGCCGTTGCCGGTTTTGATGTCGGCGCGCAGTACATCGATCGGAGCGAATCGGGCAACATCAGCGGATTTAACGACGAGACCTGGTTGGTCGGTACTTCGTACACGGTCGGTCCGTGGGTCTTCGGTGTGAGCTACGCCGACGCCAGCCAGGATGTGTCGGTTTCCGGCGTAGACGCAGGCAATGCTACGCGGGCTGGATACTCCGTCGACGAGCAGCGCTTCGGCCTCGGCACGGCCTACAGCGTTGCGCCGGGTCTGGATGTCAAGGGCGACCTGGCCTACATCGACAGCCAGTGGAGCACTTCGGGCGACAACGCCTACGGCGAGAACGTTAGCATCGAGAACGATGCTTGGGTTGGTGTCGTGACCACGGCTCTCAGCTTCTAAGCATTGCCCCGTCAAACGGGCGGCTTATAGCCGAGACGAGAAAAGGGGAGGCCGCTGGCCTCCCCTTTTTCTTTGGTAAACTGCCTGACGCTCCGGCAAACCGGCGCGGCGGAATCCGAACTGCTCGATCCGGTCAGTTCATGTCCCGCTGCACGTCTTCCGACGAGTCTTCCACAGCTTCGCCGCCGGACTGAACGTCACGGCCGAAACCTTGCATCGTTTCGCACGCCGACAGCGCGAACGAGCCGATGAGAATCGCTGCGACCGCCATGGCGCTTTGCGCCCTGCTTCGTGTGAGGCTCCGCGTCATATCGGTTCTCCTTTGCTATTATCATTGCATCGGCCGGTATGGCCGCCATTTCCTAAACACGAACACCCCGCGCCGTGTTCCATTTCGTTGCCATTCCAATGCGGCGGCGGGGGTGGTGATCGGGAAGGGGGCGAGGCGGGAGCGAGCAGCACGAACGCCAATTCCTCGGATGCAAAGCAGCACAAAATGATGCGCCACCGGTCCGGGAACCGCGCAGCGAAGGTTCTTCTGGCTCGTGTGGACCCCGGACGACGCGCTTCGCGCATCTCCGGGGATGGACGTGGCGAGTTCCTGTTTCGTCCCCTGAGAATGTCCGCACGCGGCCATTTTCAGAACGGGGCCATCGGGAAAGGGGCGAGGCGGGAACCAGTAGCACGAACGGCAATTCCCGGATGCGATGCAGCACAAAACAATGCTCTACACCAGTCCGGGAACTACTCAGCCAAGGCTCTTCCGGCTCGTGTGGACCCCGGACGACGCGCTTCGCGCATCTCCGGGGATGAGGAATGAGGCGGCTGTCGTCACTGCCCGCTCAGGGCGGAGTCCCGGGGCGATCAGGGGGCGATCAGGGGGCGATCAGCGTAGCAGCAGTCCGGGCAGGCCGGTCGCGAGACCGGGGAAGACCGCCATGGCGATGCACATCAGCACGATCAGCAGGCAGAATGGAATCACCGCCAGATACAGATCGACGATCCTGATTTCCGGTGGCGAGACGCCCTTGAGGTAAAACAGCGCATAGCCGAAGGGCGGCGTCAGGAACGACGTTTGCAGAATGACCGCCGTCAGGACGATGAACCAGAGCAGGTCGATTCCCATCGCCTCGATGATCGGCAGCATGATCGGGAAGCTGAGCAAAACGATGCCGGTCCAGTCCAGGAACATGCCCAGCACGAAGATGATCGCCAGCATCAGCGCGATCACCCAGAAGGGTGTCAGCCCGGAGTCGAGCAGCAGCTCCTGTATCAGCTGCATGCCGCCGCCGCTGGAAAAGACGCCGGTGAACGCGGTTGCGCCGACGATCACGAACATCACCATGACCGTCGTCTTGCTGGCTTCCAGAAACGTGTTGAAGACTGTTTTGACCGACCGGTCGCCGAATATCAGATAGAGGATAAAGGCGAGAAAGGCCCCGATCGCAGAAGCCTCGGTCGCCGTAGCCAAACCGGTGAACAGTGCACCCAGAACGCCCAGGATCAGGCCGATCGGCGGTACGACGAATTTCGCCAGCATGGCGATCAGCTGCCCCGTCGAGGTCAGCGCCCGTTCCTCGGCCTCGACCGGCGGACCGAAATCGGGGCGAAAATGGCACAGGATAAGCACATAGGCGGCATAGAATCCGCCCAGCAGCACGCCCGGCACCAGCGCGCCGGCGAACAGCTCGCCCACCGAAACGGGCGAATAGCTGGCCATCAGGACCAGCATGATGCTTGGCGGAATAAGGATGCCCAGGCTGCCGCTGGCCATGATGACGCCGGTGCTGAGATGCTTGTTGTAGCCGTATTTCAGCATCGGGGCGAGGGCGATCATGCCCATGACGGTGATGGAGGCGCCGACGATTCCGGTGGTTGCCGCAAGCAGTACCGAGACGATGACGACCGTCAGGGTCAGTCCGCCGCGAAGACGGGCGAGCAGCAGGCGCAGCGCTTCGAACATGCGCTCGGTCACGCCGGAATCGTTCAGGAAACGGGCCATCAGAATGAAGAGCGGTATCGCGACCAGGACGTAATTGTCCATGGCGCGGCCATAGATATTGTTGACGATAATGCCGAAGACCTGCGGTCCCGGGCCGAGATAGGCGCCGATGACGGCGATGCCGCCCAGAACGAACGGCAGCGGATGACCCATGAACAGGCCGACCAGCAAGCCACCGAACATGAGAATTGTAAGGTATTCCGGTCCCATGGGCTATTCTTCCTCGCGAAGGCGGCTGATGGCGCGAAGGACGATTGCGAGGGCCTGGAGTGAGAGGATAACGCCGGATATCACCATGATCATCTTCAGGGGATAGATCGGAATCGAAACAACGCCGTATGTCGTTTCACCTCGTGTCCAGGACCGCCAGGCGAAGCTCCATGTATAGCTCAGATAAATCGCCATGAACGGCACGAAGAAAATCAGATAGCCGAGTATGTCGAGCCAGGCTTGCGTCTTCTTCGACCCGAGATCTTTCAGAACATCGACTTCGACATGGGCACGCGCATAGAGCCCATAGGCCGCCAATAGCATGAAATGGGCCGCGAAGAGCTGCTTTGAGATGTCGAAAGCCCAGTCGCTGGGCCGGCCGATCACGAACCGGACACCAATGTCATAAACGATAACCAGCGTCAGAATGGCGATGATCGGGGCCAGAAGAAATCCGATCCAGCGATTCAACCGGTCGATCGATTCCGCGACGGTGTGCATCGGCGCATAGCCCTTTGTTGGAAATTTTCACCGGGGTGAACCGCCGAAGGCGCCCCCACCTCGGGATCGGTGGGGGCATCGCGGTTTCAGTCCATTACATGCAGGCTTCGATTTCTTCAAGCGAGGGCAGATTGTCCATCGCCCGGCTCATGTTGAACGGTGCCGAGATATCGCGCCACGTTGCATATTCCTGCAGATAGCTGATCTGGGAATGGTAGACGGCGGCGTGATCCGGGTTTTCGCACGCCCCCTCGATGATGACGGCGTTGGAAATCTCCTGGATCCGGTCGAGATCCTCGTCCGGAAGCGGATTGATCTCTGTCCCGGCATCGAGGAAGTCCTGCGTCCCCTGGGTCGAACTGCGCTCGGACCAGGCGATCGACCACGCCATGTTGGCTTGCGCAGCGATCCGAAGCTTGTCCTGAGTTTCTTCGGACAAGGCATCCCAGGCATCGCGGTTGATCATGACGCCGAAGACACTGGCGGATTGGTGCCAGCCCGGGACCGACCAGTAATCGGCGACCTCGTGGAAGCCGGCTTCGAAATCGACGCCCGGCGTTGAAAACTCCGCACCGTCGACGACACCGCGTTCGACCGCCTGATAGATCTCCTCGCCCGCCAGCGTGACCTGAGATCCGCCCAGTTGTTCGAGCACACGACCCTGATCGCGCCCGGACAGGCGCAGGCGCAGGCCTTCGAGATCGGCGATCGACTCGATCGGCGTATTGCCGCGGAAGCCGGACTCGTTGTTGGTGATGCCATAGGGAAGATAGACCATATCGAACTGGCCGTAGATTTCGTCGTAGAGTTCAGCGCCGCCCCAGCCGTAGATCCAGTTCAGGTAGTCGACGCCGTTGAACAGCATCGTGTGGGTTGCCAACGGCGAGAAGGCGGAATTGGTGCCGGCCCAATAGCCGGGCCAATCGCCCGCCGCCTCGATGCTGCCGGTCTCGACAGCGTCGAATACCTGGGTGCCGGGCATGAGGGTGCCGCCGGCCCGGAAATCGATCTGCAGGTCGTCGCCGGTGATCCGGTTGACCATATCGACCCAGTTTCGGTCGATTTCGATCAGGGCGATCGAGTCGGGCCAGGTGCTGGTCATGGTCCAGTTTTCCTGGGCCGAGGCCTGCGCGGCGGTCAGGGCGACGGCGGCCGCCATCGTGCCCATGACAACTGTGCTCTTCTTGATCATCGTCATGAAAGTCCTCCCATTTTGCGTTTGGACGCCGGTATGTGGCGTATCGTGATGATATCGGGGACCAATACGTGGCAACTTCTCCGGGAAAGGCGTTCGAGGCTCATCGGTCTCTCATTCGCCCCAGACGGAACGGTAAAGGCCGACGATTTGTTCGTGAGCGGGTACCACGGGATTGTTGGCCGGGCTGCCGGATGCCAGTGCCTGGTCGGCCATGACGTCGAGGACGGCGTCATACCGGCTGCGATCGATTCCATAGGCAGCGGGCGTCGGCACCTCAAGATCGTCGTTCAAGCGTACCAGACCCTCGATCAGCGTCCGCCCGGCTGTGGTATCGTCGGCGTTCGGTTCCGCCCATCCGGTGGCGCGGGCGCAATCGGCATAGCGACCCGGCGCCCCCGCAATCGAGAACGCGGTGACGGCCGGCAGCAGCATGGCGTTCGACAGCCCGTGAGGTACGTGGAAAAAAGCGCCAATGGGCCGACTCATCCCGTGGACGAGACAGACGGAAGCATTGGAAAATGCCATGCCGGCCTGCATGGCGGCCAGCATCATGGCCTCCCGCGCGGGGGCATTGCCGGGGTCGAAACAGGCCGTGCGAATATGGGCCGCAATCAGGCGCATGGCGTTCAGCGCAAGCATGTCTGTGTGCGGATTGGCCTTGCGGCTGACATAGGCTTCGATGGCGTGAGTCAAGCTGTCGACACCGGTATCGGCTGTCAGTCGAAACGGTTTCGCCATGGTCAGCGTGTAGTCGACGATTGCCGCGGCCGGCAGTGCCGCCATCCCCATGATGAGCATTTTCTCGTCGGTTTCGACATCCGTGATGACGGTGACACGTGTTGCTTCCGACCCCGTGCCGGCGGTGGTCGGAATGCAGATCAGCGGCATCACCGGCATGTCGGGCGACGCCGGAACCTTGTGGTCGCGCATGCGTCCGCCGCCGGCATGCAGGATGCCCATGGCCTTGGCCGTGTCCATGGAGCTGCCGCCGCCAATGGCGATCATGCAGTCATAGGGTCCGTCCGCCGCCCCCCTTGCCAGAAGATCGACTCCGGCGGTAACGGCCGTCGTCGTCGGATCGGGCACGGTGTCGGAATAGCTGTCGTGGGGGATTCCGGCGGCGGTCAGGGCATTGGAAAGACGCTGATAGGGCGGGGCCGTGGCGATGAAGGGATCCGTCACGATCAGCGGTCGGGACACATGAAGCCGGGCCATCACGTCAGCGATACGCTCTACCGCGTCGGCGCCGATCAGCATCAGTTCTGGTGATGTCACCGTTGCGATCGTCATCCATCCCCCGGTTCACAGGCCCAGTTCACGGGCTCTGATTTCGCTGACCGTGCATTTGCCTGCCAGCGTTCTGGTGGCATGCGTCGATCATCAGCGCTTGCCAGCAGGAGAACATTTTCGCGCGTACCCTGCAATGCGGAAGATCGTTTGCGGGCCGGTTCCCGCAGCACGGAGGAAACGACGGTCTGCGCGTCAGCCGCCTTTTGGCGGTGCAGCACGATCGAGGCCGCAGCCGCGCAGTACGAAGTCGATGGCATGATCGGTCGCGCGGTCGAATTCCGCGTCGGACAGTGCGTCGACGGCCAGGACGTGGCGGATCTGGACGTCGAAATCGGCATAGGTCTGCGTCATTGCCCAGAGCGTGAAAAACAAATGGTGCGGCGCGACCGGTGCCATCCGGCCATCGTCGATCCATTGCCGGATGATGCCGGTACGATAGTCCAGGGTCTGGCGCAACTTCGTCGATAGATAATGCTCGACATGCTGGGCGCCGTGGATGATCTCGTTGGCGAAGACCTTCGATGCCAGCGGACGCTCACGCGACCACGTCATCTTGTCGCGAATATACCGTTCCAGCGCCGTCGCCGGGTCGGCGTCGGGCGTGAAATGGTCGAAGGCGTCGACCCACATGTCCAGAATCGTGTCCAGCAGCGTCCGATACAGGACTTCCTTGGTGCCGAAATAATAATGGACATTCGCTTTCGGCAGGCCCGCCCGCTCGGCAATTGCCTGCATCGTGGCGCCGTTGAAGCCGGCTTCGGCGAAGACGGCTTCGGCCGCCTGCAGGATCCGTGCTTCGTTGGCCCGGCGGGTCCGTCCGCCGGCCGGCCGCGACGGGGCGAGGGCGGCATGGCTTTCCCTCGGGCGTCCCGCGTCCATTTTCGATGCATTTTCTGCGGATGATTTCATCATCGTGCCTATCTGCGCAACAGGTGGTCAAATTTTCAACAGCAGAGACAAGAAAAATTTTGACCGATCGGTCAAGTTCTGGCTAGCCTACAGTGAGATGGGCGAATATGGAAAACGTCCAGTTCGGCGTGGCCCATTTCGGGTTGGCGATGAACCGGGGTCAAGCTCGGGCCGAAACAGATAATAGCGGCATTGGCCGATAGAGCCAGCCGGGAACAGGAACGGGGAACAGGCCCGAGAAGAGGAAGGTCGGAGATGTCGATCGGTGAAGAGACTGCGGACGCTGTCCGCCGCGATGCGGGGCCAGACATTCGTTCCGGCCGACTTGCGCCGGCGCGGCTGGCGGAGAATTTCGGCGACGCCCATCCGCCGCTGTCGGCGCAGCAGGCCGTCATCGAGGCAAGCCGCTGCTATTTCTGTTACGACGCCCCCTGCGTCGAGGCGTGCCCGACCGGCATCGACATCCCCTCGTTCATTCGATCGATCCAGACCGGCAACACGACCGGCGCGGCGACCACGATCCTTAATGCCAATATCATGGGCGGCATGTGCGCGCGGGTCTGTCCGGTGGAGGAACTGTGCGAAGAAGCCTGCGTACGCAACCTGGCCGAGGACAAACCGGTCGGCATCGGCGCGCTTCAGCGATTCGCCACCGATCACCTGTTCGACGAGGGGCGGCAGCCGTTCACGCGGGCCGCGCCGACCGGGCGCCGTATCGCGGTGGCCGGTGCCGGGCCTGCCGGTCTGGCCTGTGCGCACCGGCTGGCGGTTCTTGGGCACGACGTGACTGTCTTCGAAGCGCGGGAAAAGGGCGGCGGCCTGAACGAATTCGGCATCGCGGCCTACAAGACGGTCGACGATTTCGCCCAGCGGGAACTGGCGTTCATCCTGTCGGTCGGCGGCATTACCCTGAAAACGGGTGTGGCGTTGGGGCGCGACATCGCGCTGGCCGATCTGCGCCGCGACTATGACGCCGTCTTTCTGGGGCTCGGACACAATGCGGTCAACGCGCTCGGCGCCGACGGTGAAGACTTCGACGGTGTTGTGGACGCCGTCGACTATATCGAGGCGCTGCGCCAGGCGCCCGACAAGGGCACGTTGCCCGTCGGACGCAAGGTCGTGGTCATCGGCGGCGGCAATACGGGCATCGATATCGCCACGCAGATCAAGCGCCTTGGCGCGGAAGACGTGACGCTGGTCTATCGCCGCGGCCCGGAAAGCATGTCCGCCACCTGGAAAGAACAGGAATGGGCGCAGACCAACGACGTCCGGATCAAGCACTGGGCGCGCCCGGTGCGCCTGATCGGCTGGCCCGGCGGGAACGGGCGCCGCGCCGTCAAGGAGATCGAGTTCGAATACACCCAGCTCGATGACCGGGGCCGTCTGGCCGGAACGGGCGATACCTTTACGCTGCTGGCCGACCAGGTGTTCAAGGCAATCGGCCAGACGTTCCAGGCATCGACCGCGTTCGGCGGCGAGGGGGCTGAAATCCTCGACCGGGCCGGCGACCGGATCGCCGTCAACGAGGACCGGATGACCTCGCTGGCCGGGGTTTTTGCCGGCGGCGACTGCGTTCCCGGCACGGATCTGACCGTCGCCGCGGTCGAGGATGGAAAGATCGCCGCCAACGCCATCGACCGACTGCTGCGCAATTGAGCCACCGGTGCCGGATTTGAGGCCAGATTTAAGGGGTTAGCCATGTCGAGCCTTGCCAATGACTTTCTCGGGATCAAATCCCCCAATCCGTTCTGGCTGGCCTCCGCACCGCCGACGGACAAGAAATACAATGTCGAGCGTGCGTTTCGCGCCGGCTGGGGCGGCGTCGTCTGGAAGACGCTGGGGGAAGATCCGCCGATCGTGAACGTCTCGTCGCGCTACGGGGCAGTCTCCTATAACGGAACGCGCGTTGCCGGCCTCAACAACATCGAGCTGATCACCGATCGGCCGCTGGACATCAATCTGCAGGAAATCGCCGAGGTCAAGAAGGCGTGGCCGGACCGGGCCGTCGTCGTGTCGCTGATGGTGCCGTGCGAGGAAGAGAACTGGAAGTCGATCCTGAAGCGGGTCGAAGCGACAGGTGCCGACGGCATCGAGCTGAATTTCGGCTGTCCCCACGGCATGTCCGAGCGGGGCATGGGGTCGGCCGTCGGGCAGGTTCCGGAATATGTCGAGATGGTCACGCGGTGGTGCAAGCAGCACAGCCGCATGCCCGTGATCGTCAAGCTGACCCCCAACATCACCAATATCCTGGGGCCGGCACGGGCGGCGCGACGCGGCGGCGCCGATGCGGTATCGCTGATCAACACCATCCAGTCGATCGTATCGGTCGATCTGGATCTGATGGCGCCTGAGCCGGTCGTCGACGGCAAGGGCACGCATGGCGGCTATTGCGGCCCGGCGGTCAAGCCGATCGCGCTGCGCATGGTGGCGGAGATCGCCCGCGACCCCGAATGCCGCGGAATGGCGATATCGGGGATCGGCGGGGTCTCGACCTGGCGCGAGGCGGCGGAGTTCATCAGTCTGGGCGCGGACAACGTTCAGGTCTGCACCGCCGCGATGACCCACGGTTTCAAGATCGTCGAGGATATGAATCTCGGGCTGGCCAACTGGATGGACGAAAAAGGCTATCCCGACACGCCGGCGTTCAAGGGCCGTGCGGCGCCGAATTTCGTCGAGTGGCAGGAGTTGAACCTGAACTTCGCGACGGTCGCCAACATCGATCAGGACCTCTGCATTCAGTGCGGGAAATGTTATATTGCCTGCGAGGATACCTCCCACCAATCGATTGCCGCTCTGCGCACCGAGGCGGGCACACGGCGATATGAAATCATCGAGGAGGAATGCGTCGGCTGTAATCTTTGCATGCATGTCTGCCCCGTCGATGACTGCATCACCATGGTGCCTGTCGAGTCGGACAAGCCGTATCTGAACTGGGGCGGGCATCCGAACAATCCCATGCGCCGGGACGCGGCAGAATAGGTTTCCGGCAGGGTATCGAGTGAGTCCGATGGCATGGCATTTGCGGGCGTGAATGCACAGAATACGTAAACCGGGGCGAACCGGGGACGAAACCAGGACGAGAACAGGAAGGCCAGGATCGAACGATGCAAAACCTCAGAATCAATGCCGAGCGGCTTTGGGACACGCTGATGGAGACGGCCGAGATCGGCAAGACTCCCAAAGGCGGTATCAAGCGGCTGACACTGACGGATCTCGATCGTCAGGTGCGCGACTGGTTCAAGGCCAGGGCCGAAGAGGCCGGCTGTACGGTGCATATCGACGACATGGGCAACATGTATGCCATCCGCCCCGGCCGGAACAACGATCTGGCGCCGGTAGCCTGCGGGTCGCACCTGGATACCCAGCCCACCGGGGGCAAATATGACGGCATCCTGGGCGTTCTGGCCGGTCTGGAAGCTGTCCGCACGCTGAACGATGCGGGCTATGAAACCGAAGCGCCGATCATGGTCGTCAACTGGACGAACGAGGAAGGATCGCGGTTCGCCCCGCCGATGCTCAGTTCCGGCGTCTATGGCGGCGCCTTCACCCTGGACTGGGCTTATGCACGCGAGGACCGCGACGGTACGAAATTCTCCGAGGCGCTGGAGGGGATCGGCTATCGCGGGACCGAGCCGACCGGCGAGCGGCCGATGCAGTGTTTCTTCGAGATCCACATCGAACAGGGGCCGATCCTTGAGGCCGAGGGCAAGCAAGTCGGCGTCGTTACCGACGGTCAGGGCCAGCGCTGGTACGAAGTGACGTTCACCGGATTCGAAAGCCATGCCGGTACCACGCCGATGCCGCTGCGCAAGGATGCGCTGGTTGCGGCCTCCAAGCTGGTGCAGGGCGTGCAGGATATTGCGCAGTCGAAGGCACCTGATGGTGTCGGCACGGTCGGTCTGATGGAAGTCTCACCCAATTCGCGCAACGTCATTCCCGGGTCGGTGTTCATGACGGTCGACTTCCGGCACCCCGATGATGACAAGCTGTCCGCGATGGACCGGGAACTCAAGGCCATGGCCGCCGAAATCGCCAGGGAACAGGGCGTCGAAGCCGAGGTCAAGGACATCTGGTACTTCCCGCCGGTGCGTTTCGACGAGGACTGTATCAAAGCGGTCCGCGAAGCGACGAAACTCTGCGGTTACAGCACGCGCGACATGGTTTCCGGCGCGGGGCACGACGCCTGCTACATCGCCCGCAAGGTTCCGACATCGATGATTTTCGCACCCTGCGAAAAGGGCATCAGCCATAACGAGGTCGAGAACATGACCTCCGAAGAGGCGGAAGCCAGCGCCAATGTCCTGCTGCACGCACTGTTGTCGCGTGCGAATGCCTGAGGCGAGGGAGGGATCGGTGGCTCAGGCAACAGCGATCGACAGCACCGAAACGTACCGGCGGGGCTCCGGGGACAACCGGGAACCTGACAGGGGTGAACCGGTGGTCCAGGCCGAGGGGTTGTCGCTTGTGTTCGAGACGCCGGACGCCCCGATTACGGCGTTGTCGGACATCGACCTGACGATCAGGCAGGGCGACTTCGTCTCGCTGATTGGACCGTCGGGCTGCGGAAAAACGACGCTGATGCGCGCCGTTGCCGATCTGGAGCAGCCGACCGCCGGAACGATGACGGTCAATGGCGTTTCGGCCCACGAGGCGCGGCTGCGGCGGGCGTATGGCTATGTGTTTCAGGCACCGGCGCTTTATCCCTGGCGGACCGTGGCACGGAACGTCCAACTGCCGCTGGAAATCATGGGTCTGGACCGCGAGGAACGGCGGCGACGCTGTGCTCAGGCGCTGGAAACCGTGGGGCTCGGCGGTTTCGAGCGCAAGTTCCCCTGGCAGCTTTCCGGCGGCATGCAGCAACGGGTATCAATCGCCCGGGCGCTCAGCTTCGACCCGAAACTGATGCTGATGGACGAACCGTTCGGGGCTCTGGACGAGATCACCCGCGACACGCTCAATCTTCATTTGCTCAAGCTGTGGAATCAGACGGGGCTGAGCGTGATTTTCGTCACGCATTCGATCCCCGAGGCGGTCTTCCTGTCGTCGCGCATTGTGGTGATGAGCCCGCGGCCGGGGCGAATCCTTGAGGTCATCGACAGCGATCTTCCGACGGAACGGACACTGGATATCCGCGAGACGCCGGAGTTCCTGCGCATCGCCCAGCAGGTTCGCGACGCCTTGCGCCGGGGGCATTCCTATGACGAGTAGCGCGTTACTGCGGGGGAGGCCGTCATGACGGCGGCATCGATGACCACCGTGCCCGGCGCGCCGGGTGGCATACACCGGCGCACGCTTTGGACGCGCCTTTACGAAGGCCGTGTTCTGCCCGTCGTTACCGTGCTGTTCTGCATGTTCGTGATCTGGATCGTTGCGGCGACCTGGATGAACATGGCCCGGACCGTGCCGATGCTGGAACGGACCATGCCGGGCTATGGGCTGACCGACCTCATCGCCGCAACCTGGTCCATGGACCGCCCGGTGCTGCCGACGCCATTCCAGGTCGGCGCCTATATGATCGAGGCGATTTTCTTCGAGCCACCGACCGGCGTGCGCTCGCTGGTTTATCACTCCGGCGTAACGATGGCCTCGACGATCGTCGGTTTCGTCCTGGGAACCGGCTTGGGCATTATCATCGCGATCGGCATCGTGCATGTCCGCACGCTGGACAGGTCGCTGATGCCCTGGGTCATCGCCTCGCAGACCGTGCCGATCCTGGCGATCGCGCCGATGATCGTCGTTGTGCTCGGCAATGTCGGGTTCACCGGGATTTATCCCAAGGCCGTCATCTCGGCCTATCTCAGCTTTTTTCCGGTGACGATCGGCATGGTCAAGGGCCTTCGCGCCCCCGATCCACTTCAGATGGATCTCATGCGGACGTATAACGCCAGCCGCCCGCAGATTCTGGGCAAGCTGCGCTGGCCATCCTCTCTGGGTTTCCTGTTTCCCAGTCTCAAGGTCGCCATCGCGCTGTCGCTGGTTGGCGCCATCGTCGGCGAGTTGCCGACAGGCGCGCAGGCCGGCATCGGCGCGAGGCTGCTGATCGGCTCCTATTACGGACAGATGACCCAGATCTGGGGCGCCCTGATCACAGCCGGCCTGTTGGCGATGCTTTGCATCCTGGCGATCGGGCTGGCCGAGCGGCTGACGGCGGCAAGCCGTGGAGGACGGTTATGACGGGCGCCGAAACCTCTGCCGCATTCCCTGCCCGAATCCCGGGCGTGAGATCGCTGTCGGGCGGCGACTGGTTCCTTTGCTCGATGATGGTGATCATGGCGGTGGCATTCCTGATCGCGCCCGCGGCCACAACCGGCACCGACGATGGCGATGCTGTTGCCACAGCGATGATCGGCGGGTCGGGCTGGGCCCTGTTCCTGATCGGTGCGGGTGCATTCGTGGCCGGTGTCGCGCCGGTGGGGCATCGCGGCATTCGAGGTGTGTTGTTGACGTCCGCCGCCGTGATCATCGGCATTGCCGTGGTCGGGCGCCTTTGGGACGGCTATGCCTTCTCCGGTGCCGGAATGTGGGCGCTTGCCGGCTTGGCTGCCCTGACCGTCCTGGTCTGGGCCGGCATGTCGGCGCTGGCGCGGCATCCGGGACGGATCACCGATATTGCCGTGCCGCTGGTGTTTGGCGGCATCCTGCTGTTTCTATGGGAGATGCTGGCGCTTGGGTACCAGATCCCGCGCATCCTGCTGCCGGCGCCGACGGCGGTGCTGGACGCGATGTCCGCCAATGGTCCGACGCTCTGGGTCGATTTCTACCAGACATTCATTCGCTCGGTCATACCGGGGTACCTGATGGGCTGCGGGGCCGGATTTCTGGTGGCCGTCGCCATCGATCGGTCGCCATTTCTGCAGCGTGGCCTGCTGCCGATCGGGTCGATGGTTTCGGCCATGCCGATCGTCGGCATCGCACCGATCATGGTGATGTGGTTCGGCTTCGACTGGGAATCCAAGGCGGCGGTCATCATCGTGATGACGTTCTTTCCGATGATGGTCAACACACTGGCCGGGCTGCAGTCGGTCGGCGCGATGGAGCGCGATCTGATGAGGTCCTATGCGGCCAGCTATCCGCAGACATTGTCCAAGTTGCGGCTGCCCGGCGCGCTGCCATACATGTTCAACGCGTTGAAACTCAATTCGACCCTGGCGTTGATCGGCGCGATCGTCGCGGAATTCTTTGGCACACCGATCTATGGCATGGGCTTCAGGATCTCCACCGAGGTCGCCCGTCTGAACATCGATATCGTCTGGGCGACCATCGCCGTGGCGGCGGTGGCCGGATCGGTCAGCTACGGTCTGCTGGCCCTGCTGGAACGATCGGTCACCTTCTGGCATCCGTCCCAGCGATCCGGGTGACCCGCCGGCGCCGTGTCGCAGGCGCTTGGTGCGGCATGGGTAAATAATCGCAACGATAGGGAACAGGGTAAGGATGAACATGATGAAAAACGCATTGACGGCCGCAGCGGCCTGCGCACTGGTGTCGGGCGTCTCGTTTGGCGCGCAGGCGCAGGACGATTTCACCTTGCAGCTCAAATGGGTCACCCAGGGACAGTTCGCGGGATATTTCGTTGCCGACGAGCAGGGGTTCTACGAGGAAGCGGGTCTCAACGTCACGATCCAGCCCGGCGGTCCCGATATCGCGCCGCCGCAGGTGATTGCCGCTGGCGGCGCCGATGCGATCGTGGAATGGATGCCGGCGGCGCTGGCAGCGCGCGAACGGGGTGTCGATCTGGTCAATGTGGCTCAGATTTTCGACCGGTCGGGCATGATGCTGACCTGCATGGCAGATAGCGGGATCTCGTCGCCGGAAGATTTCCCCGGCCATACCCTGGGCGTGTGGTTCGCCGGCAACGAGTATCCGTTCCTGTCCTGGATGGCGCGGCTGGGCTTCAGCTTCGAGGGGCCGGACGCCGAGGTTACGGTCTTGCGTCAGGGATTCAATGTCGACCCGCTGCTTCAGGGCCAGGCATCGTGTATTTCGACCATGATCTATAACGAATACTGGCAAATTATCGACGCCGGTATTCCCGAAGAGGATCTCGTTACCTTCTTCTACGAGGATCAAGGCGTCGCAACGCTCGAAGACGGGATTTATGTTCTTGCCGAGAATCTCGAGGACGAAGAATTCGTCGACAAGCTCAGCCGGTTCATCGCCGCATCGCTGAGGGGCTGGGAGTACGCCGCGGAAAATCTGGACGAGGCGGCACAGACCATTGTCGACCGCGATCCTTCCGGCGCCGCGACCTTCGACGTCCAGCGCCGCCAGATCGAGAATGTCGTCGGCCTGATTACCTCGGAAACACCGGGCTACCTTGATCCCGAAGCGTTCGATCAGACCGTGGAAGTTCTGCTTTCCGGCGACAGCGCCCCGGTCATCACCGAGGATCCGGGCGAAGCGGCCTGGTCGCACGCCGCCTACGATCAAATGGCCGACGACTGACCCGTCTGCAAATCAGCCTTGCCGGGGCGGCGCGGATAACGCGACCGGCCCGGCGGCCCACGCTGCTGTAGTATCAATTTAGAGACAAGAAGGGGTTCCGCCATGTCCGTCGTGATCAAGGGTGGCACCATCGTCACCGCGGATCGGACGTATCGTGCCGATGTCCTTGTGGAAGGCGAAACCATCGCCGCCGTCGGTCCCGATCTTTCCGGCGACGAGGTTATCGATGCCGCTGGTGCCTATGTGATGCCGGGCGGCATCGATCCGCACACGCATATGGAAATGCCATTCATGGGCACGACCGCGACCGACAATTTCGAGTCCGGCACCGGTGCGGCCCTTGCGGGCGGAACGACGACCATCGTCGACTTCGTCCTGCCGTCGAATGGGCAGTCACTGATCGCCGCGCTCGATGATTGGCACCGGAAAGCGGAAATGGCGCGGACCGATTTCTCGTTCCACATGGCGATCACCTACTGGGGCGACAGCGTCCGCGACGAAATGGAGGCCGTGGTCAAGCGCGGCGTCACAACCTTCAAGCATTTCATGGCGTATAAGGGCGCCCTGATGGTCGACGATGACGAGTTGTACCAGTCTTTCTGCCGGGTCGGTGACCTTGGCGCGCTGGCGCTGGTTCACGCCGAGAACGGCGATGTCGTCCTGCGCCTGCAACAAAAATACATGGCCGAGGGCGTCACCGGTCCCGAAGGGCACGCCTATTCCCGCCCGCCCGAAGTCGAGGGTGAGGCGACCAATCGCGCGATCATGGTGGCAGGCATGGCGGGGACGCCGCTCTATATCGTGCATACGTCATCCATTCCGGCCCATGAGGCCATCGCCCGGGCGCGCGCCAACGGCCAGCGCGTCTTCGGTGAGCCGCTGATTCAGCATCTGGTTCTGGACGACAGCGAGTATCAGAACAAGGACTGGGACCACGCCGCCCAGCGGGTGATGTCGCCGCCATTCCGCAACAAGAAGCATCAGGAAAGCCTGTGGAACGGTCTGGTGTCCGGATCTCTGCAGGTCGTGGCCACGGATCACTGCGCTTTTTCCACCGAGCAGAAGCGGATGGGCAAAGACGATTTCACCAAAATCCCCAACGGTACCGGAGGGTTGGAGGATCGCATGCCGGTGCTCTGGACCCACGGCGTCGGAACGGGACGCCTGACGATGAATGAGTTCGTCGCCGTAACATCGACGAACATTGCGAAGATTCTGAACATGTATCCCCGTAAGGGCGCGATCATGCCCGGCGCTGATGCCGATATCGTCATCTGGGACCCCGAGGCGACGAAAACAATCTCCGCGGCGACGCAGAAATCGGCCATCGACTACAATGTTTTCGAGGGCATCGCCGTCAAAGGCCTGCCCGCCGTCACGTTGTCGCGCGGGCGGGTTGCCTATAAGGACGGGCAAGTGCAGGCCAAACCGGGCGATGGCGCCTTCGTCCCGCGTGAGCCGTTCACGGCGGCGACCCGGGCATTGCGTCATCGGTTCGAGGCGGTCGCGCCGCAGCCCGTTGACCGCTGGGTTCCCTGATTCCGGTCGCTGCTGCGTTCGCTCAATCTTTACGATCGTCGGCTATCAAGGCCCGGTCTGAAGAGATTGTGCGGCGAGGCGTGTGATGCTGAATGATTGCCGGGTTCGGGGCCGGTTCGGGTTGCCGGCGTATGGCATCGTTCCGGCGTTGCCGGGGGTGGCGTTGGCCGCAGGCCTGCTGGCGGGCTGTGCCGGCGGCACTGGTGGGTCGGCCGACCTGCCGGCCCCGGACCGGGGCGTTCCGGCCGACTACGCCGCGACGCCGGTGGCGGACGACCGGCTGGCGACTGCCGATGTGGATTATGCGCCTGATTCCGGCTCGCTTTGGTGGACCGTCTTTGACGATCCGATCCTGAACCGACTGGTCACCGGTGCGTTGCCGGACAATCCTGACGTCATGGTCGCTCGAAGCAGGCTGCGCGAGGCGCGTGCGCTGGCGCGGCAGGACCGGGCGGGTCTGTTCCCGACCTTCGATTTCGGCGCCACGGGCGAGGGGCGGTCGAATATCGGCCTGGACCCGACGGCACCGGCGGACAACACGGGGCTGTTCGACGCCGGTTTCGACGCCGCGTGGGAGATCGATCTGTTCGGTCGCGCGCGCCGTTCGGCCGAGGCGGCCGATGCCGGCGCACAGGCGGCCCAAGCGCGCCTGGCGGGTGTTCTGGTCAGCCTGACGGCCGAGGTCGCGACCGCTTATATCGACCTGCGCAGCGCCCAGGCCACTCTTGCCGTGGTCGACGAATCGATCGATCTTCAGCGCCACACCCGCGATCTCGTCCATGAACAGATGGTCGTGGGGGTGGCCTCGCCCCTGGACGCCGACCGGGCCGAAGCCGCCCTGTTGCGACTGCAGGCCGGACGACCGTCGATACGGGCCGAAATCGACCGGGCCATCAACCGGTTGGCCGTGCTTTCCGGCCGGCCGCCGGGGACAATGAACCCCACGCTTGCCAATCCTCAACCGATACCCGCCGCGTCGGCTGCGCCAGATCCGGGCGTACCGGCGGATCTGCTGCGCCAGCGTCCGGACCTGCGCGCCGCCGAGCAGGATATCGAACAGGCGGCGGCCGGACTCGATGTCGCCGTCGCCGATCTGTACCCGCGACTTTCGATACCGGGGTCCATCTCGATATCGGCCACCGGACTGGGGACCGGCTCGATCGTGCAGACCGTGGTCAGCAGTCTCAGTGCCGTGCTGTCGGTGCCGCTGTTCGATGGCGGGCGTCGCCGGGCGGCCGTCGATGCTGCCGAGGAACAGGCGCATCAGGCGCTCTTTACCTATCGCCGCACGCTGCTTCTGGCGCTGGAGGAGGTCGAGACGGCGCTGGTCGAGCACCGGGAGGCGAGCGACCGTCTGGATATTCTCGAACGGACGCTTGATACCACCGCGCGTGCGACGAACCGGGCGACCGCCCGATTCCAGGGGGGCATGGCCGATTTCCTTGAGGTTCTCGACGCGCAACGGGAGCGCGTGGAAATCGCGCGCGAACGTGCCCAGGCCCGGGCCGATGCGGCGCGTGCCGTCGTCAGGCTTCACAAGGCAATCGGCGGCGGGGTCGGATGGCTAGAAGCGACGCCGCACGCCGATGCTGAAATAGTTGGAGCCGCCGATAACGCTATCGTAGAGCCCGAAGACGCCGGAGCGGTGATGCAATCGGGTCGTCACCGACCAGGGTGACTCGGCCGATGGGGCGGCCTCGATTTCGATCCCCAAATATTGCAGCGCCCGGCTTGTCCTGGTTTGCCGCGTCTCTTCGACACCGGAACGGCCTGTATTATAGGATGTCCCCGTCGTAACGGCCAGACCGGTATAAAGCCGGTCCGACCAGGGAAAACGGTCCCACCGCGCACCCACCGCCGCGACACCTTCCCAATATTCGCCGCTACCGTAGTGACGGTTGATATGGCCTTCGAGATCGAACGACAGGCCGATGCCTGTATCGAAGAGACGATGCGACACCATTACGCCGGTAAAATACGCGTCAGTGAAGTTCCATTGGAGGGACGAAACTTCATGAATGCCCGACAGTGTACCAAAGCCCTGGTTAATCGTGATCGATGTCCGCGGATCGTCGGCAAACGCGGCTGAGGCTGGACCGAGGATGGCATGGATCGCCGCCCAGCCGATGACGAGGCTCTGTCGTATCCCGGATCCCATCACGGAAGTCTCCTCTGCCGGTGATCACGTGCCGGACGTCGGACAAGACCTCAGACCAGAACACGGGCGATCGTTTCGTCCCATTCCTGCTCGTGGACGAGTGTCTCGCCCTCCCATGCGCGCAGTGTTGCTTGCACACGGAAGGCGGTCGGCGTCGAGGTGAGCGTCGTCTGCGTATGCGTCGTGATCGACCAGCCGTCATGGGCCAGGCCCATCGTCCATTCCGCGCGGCCGCTGACGCCTTGCGGATCGGCGGGGTCTGCCACGTACCGCTCGCGCGCCGTCTTGGTAACGGTGATACCTTCATCTACGAGGCGATATTGGCCCGAGCCATCGCGAACGTCCAGAGTGCAGGCGTCGGTGCCCAGATCGTGGGTCAGCTGCCACCCGCCGCCGGACTCCTCGATCTGCTCGATCGCCGGGCGCGGTGCGCTTTCCGGCGGGTCGAACGCCGGCAATTCTGCATCGGCCGGCGAGGTTGTGCGCACCGGTAAATCCAGAGCGCTGTCGTGCGGGAATACGGTGAGCGTCACCGGCTCCGGCGACGGCCAGATCAGCGGGAAATAGTTGGTCGATATTGCCAGACGCAGCCGGTGCCCCGGCGCGAAACGCTGGGCGACCGGCTTCATCGGCACGCGCACCCGATATGTGCGTCCGGGAACCAGCGGCTCCGGTGTCTCGTGACCGTTTCGATGAGTCAGGTTGAAGACGCCATAGGTGACGCGCGTCACCGCCCCATCGGGTGCGACGTCGCCCAGCCGCACCGCGACCTGAGCAACCGGCCGATCCACCGCCAGTGAAAGGTCGAGTGCGGCGTCGCCGGCGATCTCGAACGGTTCGATCAGCGGGTCGGTCTCGAAGACAAGGGCACCGCCGTCGTCGATCCGCTGATCCACCGGCTGGTCGCCAGGTACTGCGTAGGAACACCACTTCCCGGCCGCCTTGCCGCCCATGAGCGGCGACCGCACGGCAAGCGGTGGGCCGGCCGGTTCGGTTCCCGCGGCAAGCGTGAGCCGTCCCCCGGTCGCGAGGCCGAAGGCCGTGCGCGTCACGCTCGATGACGGCCAGGACGGTTCAGCCACCCAGCGCCCGGCGCGGACGGCATAGCCACCCTGGGGCGGAGCGGAATCCTGCATGAACAGCCGCAACATCGGCTCGTCCATGATGCCGGTCTCGCGGCCTTTCAGCCATTGGTCCCACCAGCGCAGCGTTTCCTGCATGAAGCCGACCGCCGGGCCGGGCTTGCCGAGATGGGGGTATTTGTGAGCCCAGGGCCCGATCAGGCCTTTGCGTGGGCCCGACAGATTCTCCATCAAACGAAAAACCGACCGGCAATAGCCGTCGGCCCAGCCGCTAACGGCATAGACCGGAACCTCGATGCGGGTATAGTCTTCTGCGACAGAGCCGTGCCGCCAGAATTCGTCGCGCGTCTGATGCTCCAGCCAGTTCTTCAGCCACAGCCCGCTGTGCCGCAGCCGGTCGAGCCATAACGCGCGCCACGACTCGCCGCGGCTATGCGGATCGGGGGGCAGGGAATTGCGCGCGAACATCTGGGACGCCCAGGACAGATTATCGAGCAGCAGACAGCCGCCCATATAGTGCACGTCATCGGCATAGCGATCATCCGTCGAACACACGGTGATGATGGCCTTCAGCGCCGGCGGCCGGAGCGCGGCAATCTGCAGCCCGTTGAACCCGCCCCAGGAAATGCCGATCATGCCGACATTGCCGTCGCACCAGGGTTGGGCGGCAATCCAGGCAATGGCGTCGACCCCGTCCTGAAGTTCCTGTGCCAGATATTCGTCCAGCAGCAGCCCCTCGGAGTCGCCGGCGCCGCGCAGGTCGAGGCGGATATAGGCATAGCCGTGACCGGCCAGATATTGGCCGTTCATCCGGTCTTCGGGTGCGCACAGGTCGTTCTTGCGATAGGGAATGTATTCCAGCACCGCCGGGACCGGCGCATGCTCTGCGCCCTGCGGCGTCCAGATGCGCGCGGCCAGCCGCACACCGTCGGGCATGGGTATATCGACATGCCGCCATTCGCACACGGCATGCTCGAATTCGGTCACGGCTTTCATATGGATCTCCGGTGTTCGACAGACGGCGCCCGGTTCGGGAGCCTTGCCGTCTTCACTGTCTATCCATCGATCTCGGCGAACTCGAAGTCCAGTCCTTTCAGGACGCGGTCGTAATTCCACAGCAGCGTCGACTGCTTGTTCGCGCCCATCCAGATGCAGGCGACCGCATAGCTGTAGCTGTCCTGTTCGGGAAGATCGGACAGGCGCATGCCTTCGGTCACTTGCGGCGCGATGAAGGTGCCCGGGACCTTCGCGGCGGCGGCAGCCACTTCCTCGGCCGTCGGCACCCGGGTGACCGTGGCGTCAGCGAAGAAGACGCGATAGAAGAACTCCGCGCCGACATTATAGGCACCCTCGCGGTGAGGCATGACCGGACGCCGTCCAAGTCCGAGATCGATGGTTACCTGCTGGTGGGACAGGCCGTCGACCTTTTCGAACAGGTCGCAATGGGATTGCGCGACCCGGGTATTGATTTCCAGCAGCCATATCCGGTCCTGCACCTCGTCCCAGAAGAACTCGATGTTGAACGCCGAATTGTCATAGCCGACATGAGACATCACCGTGCGGGCAAGGTCGCCCATCTTTTTTTGAACCCGCTGCGGCAACTGCGACGGATACAGATAGTAAAAGAAGCTGAGCACCTGCGGATAACGGATCGAGTCGACAATGCCGTAGGGGACGACGTCACCCTCGTAGACATACCCTTCGAGTGTGCATTGACGTCCGCCGATCACCTGTTCGGCCATGCAGCAACGGCCGCTGACGGCGCGGATTTCCTCCGGCAGATCGGCGTGGTCGAGGACGAAGTCGAACGATTCCGCGACCGAGGCGATGCCCTCGCGAAGCCGGCCGATCGCGAAGTCGAAGTCTTCCGGTGAATCGATCCGGAATGCCAGGCGCGAGCCCGAGGATTTGATCGGCTTGACGAAGAACGGGAACGACATGCCGGCTTCGCCGATCCGGGCAAGTGCGGACTCGTCGAACGGGTCGAACCAGGTGAAACCGGGGATGTGGTCGGGGATCACTTCGCGCTGGACGGTTCGGCTCCAGTATTTGTGCTCGCATTTGAGCAGCGATTCCAGAGAGGTGGCGCGGACACCGAATTTGCGGCACAGAATCGGCAGCATCGTGGAGACCGGGAAATCCATATACCCCACGATGGCATCGATGGTGCCGTCGAAGGCGCTGAGCGTTGCCTCGGCTTCCGCCAGCATGGCCGGAATGTCGTAGTCCTCCATCTCGTAGACCCTGGATGGATCGATAACGCCGTGGAACGTGATATCGTCGACGCCGCGCAGTCTCTGCAGCCGTTGGCGGTTGATCTCGTTGAGACCGATGACGAAGATATTTTTCACGATGTTTCCCTTTCCGGCGGGCCGGGTTTGTGGCGGGGATAAAGGCGATCCAACTGCCCGCGGTCCTATCGGTTCCCGTTTGGGCGCGGTCAGCCCGCCAAAGGCGCCGGCCGCGAAAAGCTGCGACCCTTCAGGCGCTGGACGACGCCGTCGATGTCATCGACCAGCAACAGCAGCAGATCTCCCTGGACCGCCGCGTCGATCGCCTTTTCCACCGCTGCATTCTCGGCCATGACGATTTCGACGGTACAGCCGCCTTCGGCTTCGGCGCCGCGCCGGATCAGATCCGCCGCTTCGCCAATCTTGCGGCCGCGCGGATCGGACTCGCAGATATAGAGATGATCCAGCATCCGGGCAATCTGCGCGCCCAGGGCCATCAGATCGTCGTTGCGCCGGTTGCCGGGCGCGCTGGCCACGCCGATTCGACGTCCGCCCCCGCTGAGGCCTGTCACGAGTGGTTCCAGCGCCGTCAGCGCCGGGACATTGTGGCCGTAGTCTATGAGACAGCGAACGCCGTCGGCCTCGATGAGATTGGTCCGTCCGGGGAGCATGCCCGGTGTGGGGAAGAAGCTCTGCAATCCCATTTTGATGTCGCCCAGGGTCAACCCGAGTGCGAAGCCCGCCGCCGCCGCCGCCATGGCGTTTTGAACGTTGAATGGCGCGTGACCCTCGAAGGCGATCGGCATGTCGTCGATCGCGACCACGTCGGCCTCTACCTGACCCTGGCGCATGACGATCCGGCCGCCGGCAAGGCTGCTGCCGCTGCCGCCGGCGACGGTGAACAGGATGCCGTGATCGGCGACATGGGCGCGCAGCGCTTCGGTTTCCGGGCGCATCGAAAAATAGACGATCCGGCCGCTTGCCCAGTATGTTCCCTGATCCATCACCCGCGGGTCGTCGGCGTTGAGCACCGAGGTGCCGTCCGGCTTGACCGCGTCGACGACCACTGTCTTGCAGCGCGCCAGCTCGTCCAGCGTATGAATGTCGTATTCGCCCAGATGGTCGCTGGCGATGTTGAGCAGCACACCCACGTCGCAGGTGTCGAATCCCAGGCCCCGGCGCATGATACCGCCCCGGGCGACTTCGAGCACAGCGTGGTCGACGGTGGGTTCCCTGAGCACGATCTGGGCCGCCATTGGTCCGCTGTAGTCACCGCGCATGATGACGTGATTGTCGATCTCGATCGTGCCGGTGCAGGCCATGCCCACCTGGCGCCCGGACTGGCGCAGCAGATGCGCCAGCAGCCGCGTCGTGGTTGTCTTGCCGTTGGTGCCGGTGATGGCGGCGATCGGAATGCGGCCGTCGTCCGCGGGGTCGGGAAACAGCATGTCGGTGACGGCTTCGCCGACGGCACGGCCCTTGCCGTGGGTCGGCGATAGATGCATGCGGAAGCCCGGCCCGGCATTCACTTCGACGACGCCGGCGGACTGCTCGTCAAGCGGCCGGGTCAGCGTTTCGGCAAGCAGGTCGATGCCGATGATATCGAGGCCGATCAGGCGGCCGATGCGTTCCGCGGCGTATTTGACCTCGGGGTGGACATCATCGGTCACGTCCGTTGCCGTTCCGCCGGTCGAGATGTTCGCGGTCGGCTTCAGCCAGACGACCTCGCCTTCGGGGATCGTGCTGTCGAGGCTCAACCCGGCCTGCGCAATCAGGCGTTCGGTCTGCCGGTCGATGTCGATCTGCGTCAGCAGGTTTTCATGGCCGATGCCGCGCCGTGGATCGCTGTTCTCGCTGTCGATCAATTGCTTCAGTGTCGACCTGCCGTCGCCGGTAACATGGGCCGGACGGCGGCGGGCGGCGGCGACAAGCTTGCCGTCGATCACCAGCAGCCGGTAATCGTCGCCCCTGATGAAACGCTCGACGACCACAGTCTCGTGGCGGGCGAGGGCCGCTTCATAGCCGACCCGCAACTCGGCCTCGTCGGTCATATCGGTGCTGACGCCGCGACCATGATTGCCCACGAGCGGCTTGGTGACGACCGGATAGCCGATGGCCTCGGCCGCCAACACCGCTTCTTCCCAGGTGTGGCAGACACGGCCTGCGGGAACCGGTATGCCGGCGTCACCGAGGATCTGCTTGGTCCAGTCCTTGTCATCGGCGATGCCGTGGCCAAGGATCGACGTTTTCCAGGTGACGGTTGCCTGCAGGCGCTGCTGCCTGGCGCCGTGGCCAAGCTGGATGTAGCTCGTATCATCGGTCAATCGGTACCAGGGTATGCCGCGGGCCTTGGCGGCATCGACGATGGCGGCGGTCGAGGGGCCGAGCATATGCGCGTCGCGGACAACCTTGAGGCGCGCGATGACGGCGTCCATGTCGGCATCGCCGCCGTTGAAAAGGCGGTCGACGATGTCGACTGCTTCGCGCCCGGCGGCCAGACCGCAGGCCTCGTCGCGATAGCGATAGCAGACATTGTAGATGCCGGGATCATAGCTATCGACCGTCTTGCCGTAGCCGACCGAGAAGCCGATCATGTTCTGCAACTCGATCGCCACATGTTCCGTGATGTGGCCGGCGTAGGTTCCGTAAGCGACCCGCTGCAGGAACCCGCCGCGTTCTCCGACCGAGCAGCGGTGTTCGACGATGCCGGGCATCAGTTGCTGCAAACGGTCGACCATTCCGGGAACCTGGTCGCTGGGTCTGGTCTCAAGTGCGCCGATATCAAGGCGCATGAATATCGTCAGGTAGCGGTTATAGTAGTTCGGGCCGCGAAGTGCCCGTTGTTCAAGAATCTGCAATTCTGGCGTCCCTTTTTGCCCGATCGACCTCGTCGGGCTGGAGAAATCGACGTGTGCCGACGTCGAAACCATGGCCGCTGGTCAGGGCATGCATAATGACGTGTTCTAGTGCCAGCGGATCGCCGTTATGCGCATCGGTTACATTGGAACTGCGCAGGTCGGAACTGTCAACGACGATAATATGGCCCGGCCCGATCGCTTCGAGTATCGGTCCGCGGGATCCGGGATACAGAATTACCGCTGCGTCTTCGCCGATTCCGACGCCGGTGTACTCCGGATTGGTCGCACCGACCTCCATCAGCCGGGTGAATCGGCCGCGTTCCAGGAAATGACTGTCGATAACGATGCCTTCAACGAAGCCCAGACCTGCACTCATGTTAACGGCCCCCTTTTTCAGGGCGTCGGCGGCAGCGCCGTTATAAATCATCGTGGCCGACATCGCGGCGGCACCTGCGCTGGTGCCGGCGACCACGGCGCCTTCTGTGCGCCTTTTTCGAATGGCTTCCAGCAAGGGCGAGCCGCCCAGAACATGGGTCAGGCGAAGCTGGTCGCCGCCGGTGATGAAGATCGTGCCGCAGGAGCGGACAGCGTCGATAGTAGCTGAATCGCGTGCATCCTCGCGCTTGCGAACGTTCAGGTGAATTACCTCCGTCGCGCCCAGCTCTTCGAACACGGTTTCATACTGTGGATAGACTTCGTCGGGTATGCCGCTTGCGGTTGTGAGGACGCCGACCTTCGCGTTGTCGGGGGGCGCATAACTGAAGAGGCGCTTCATGATTTCCGAGTCGGACGTCTTGTCTTCCGCGCCGCCAATGGCGATCAGCGCCCCGATCGACAATGATCCTTCATTTGTTGCTGTCATTCGTGACCACTTTCGATCCTCGGGAACTCGATGGCGGTGGCGATGCCGGAGCCGCCCATGGCGAAGCATCATACCATGCGAAAGGTTAACGGTGTTCGCACCGCACAACCATCATAATCCGGCATTTTAGCCACCTGCATATACAACATAATTTGCATGTAAAAATGTAAAAACTCTTTTCTCCACGCTGTGAATGTGTTTATGTCGGAAATGCACCTTCGAACTGGAATATATAGATATGCTGCACTTTCCGGTTTTCATGAAATTCAGCCGCCGCCCGGTCCTGCTGATCGGGGCGGGTGACGCCGCGGCCGCCAAGGCGTCACTGCTTTTGGCGGCGGGCGCCGATCTGCGCGTTCTGCCTGCTGGCGACACGCCGGTGGCGGCGATGGAAAGCCATGTCCGTGACCGCGGCGTCACCATCATCGATGGCGCGATCGAAACCGTCGACCTGACAGACAAACATGCCTGCGTGGTATCCGCCTGCGGCGATGGCCGCGACGAAGTGGTGGCCGCGCGCATGGCCGGATCCGGCACGCCGTTCAATGCCGTTGATCGGCCGGATCTGTCGACCTTCATCGTTCCGGCCATCGTCGATCGCGGTGATGTCGTCGTGGCCGTCGGCACCGGCGGTGGCGCACCGGTCCTGGCCCGGCGGTTGCGCGAACGGATCGAAGCACTGCTTCCCGAGGGCATAGGCCGGCTTGGTGCCTTCATCGCCGCCCATCGCGCGCCGATTGCCGCCTGGTCGACCGCCGCCCGGCGCCGGTTCTGGGAGCGGGTGATCGACGGTCCGATCGGCGCGGCGGTGTTGGCCGGCCGCGAGGGCGAGGCGGCAGCAGGTGTCGCGTCGTTGCGCGATGCGCAAACAGGCGAGGACGCGGTCGGTTCGGTGCAACTGGTCGGCGCCGGTCCCGGCGATCCGGATCTGCTGACGGTCAAGGCCCTGCGTGCGTTGCAGGACGCCGACATCGTCCTTTATGACGATCTGGTGACCGCACCGATTCTGGACCGCATTCGCCGGGACGCCGAAAAGGTGTTCGTCGGCAAGCGCGCCGGGACGCCCGGTCTCGGGCAGGAGGCGATCCACCGGCTGATGATCGACCACGCCCGTTCTGGTCGCGCGGTGGTGCGGCTGAAGGGCGGCGACCCCTTCGTTTTCGGTCGTGGTGGCGAAGAAATCGAAGCTCTGCGGGAAGCGGGGATCGCGTTCGACGTCGTTCCCGGCATTACGGCCGCAGTTGGCTGTGCAGCGTCGCTGGAATTGCCGTTGACGCATCGGCGCCTGGCGTCGCGGCTGGCGACGGTTGCCGCGCACCGGCGCGCCGACGCAGAGGCGGTGAACTGGCAGCCCCTGGCGGACGAGGACACCACCGTGGCGGTTTATATGGGGCGGAGTGCCGCCGCGACGGTCGCCAACGGGCTCATCGCCGCCGGACGCGCGCCGGACACACCGGTTGCTGTCATTGCTTCCGGGACCCGCCCTGATGCCGTGACGCATGTCGGCCGCCTCGACGGTCTGCCGGCATTGGCCGCGCTGACCGCCGCGACGCCGTCGGCGCCGGTGCTGTTCATCGTCGGCGATGTCGTAAGCCTGTCGCGACCCTGGATCGACGCTGCCGAGACGCGCTTCCTTGCTGTCGCTGGCGAATAGCCCGTCCTTTTCCAATCATGTTCGAACCCGCAAGCACGAGGGCAGAATGACGTCTCCCCATCAACAGAAGCTCCGCGTGAAGGGGCCCGTCGTGGTGACCGCGAATGGTTTGGCCGATGGTGGGGTTCTCTGGTGGACCGGCAGCGGCTGGTCGCGATCGTTGCCGGGCGCCATCGTCGTGACGACGGAAGACGCGGCCAGGGCGCTGCTGGTCGATGCGGACGCTGACCCACGCGCCGTGGGCGCCTATGTCGCGCCGGTCATTCGGGACGATGACGGCACGGTCCGGCCAGGGAACCTTCGCGAGCGCATCCGCGCGTCGGGTCCGACAACGCCGATACCGAAATATGCCGGCGACCGGTCAGCCACGGCGGCGGCTGGGCTGGATCCGACAGTCGGCCCCGTTTCCTGAGACCGGCGTTCCGGCTTTTCAGGCCCCCGGCAATGCTATCGAGAAAGCGACCATGTATCAGTACGACGAACACGATCAGGCTCTGGTCTCCGCCCGCGTTGACCAGTTCCGCGACCAGGTGGCCCGCCGTCTTTCCGGAGAACTGACCGAGGACGAATTCAAGCCGCTGCGGCTGATGAATGGCGTTTATCTTCAACTCCATGCCTATATGCTGCGCATCGCCATCCCGTATGGCACCCTCTCGTCGGACCAGATGCGGGTGCTGGCGCATGTCGCGCGGACCTATGACCGCGGCTACGGCCATTTCACGACGCGGCAGAACATCCAGTTCAACTGGATCGCGCTCAAGGATCTGCCCGACGCGATGGCCGATCTGGCGGCGGCGCAGATGCACGGCATCCAGACCAGCGGCAATTGCATCCGCAACGTCACCACCGACGCCTTTGCCGGTGTCGCGCCTGACGAGATCGCCGATCCGCGCATCTGGGCGGAGATCCTGCGCCAGTGGTCCAGCCTGCATCCGGAATTCTCGTTCCTGCCGCGCAAGTTCAAGATTGCACTGACCGGATCGCCCAACGACCGGGCGGCAGTACAGGTTCACGACATCGGCCTGCGCATGCGCCGGCGCGATGGCAAGGCCGACGGGGATGTCGGCTTCGAAGTGCTGGTCGGCGGCGGTCTCGGCCGGACGCCGTTCCTGGGCAAGACGATCGCCGAGTTTGTCGAGCCGTCGGATCTGCTGAGCTATGTCGAGGCGATTCTGCGCGTCTACAACGCCCACGGACGGCGCGACAATATCTACAAGGCCCGCATCAAGATCCTGGTCCACGATCTGGGTATCGACGCCTTCCGCCGCGAAGTCGATGCGGTGTTCGAGACGATCCGCGGCGGGGCGCTGACGCTGACCGATGACATGATTTCGGCGGTCGCGGAGCGCTTCACGGAGCACGCTTATGAATCGCTCGACGGCGACGATCCGGCGCTGGCGGGCGCGCTGATGGAGCCGGCTTTTGCCCGATGGCATCGGGCATCGGTGAGCCCGCACCGCAAGCCCGGCTATGCCGCAGTGACGGTGTCGCTGAAGCCGGAAGACGGCGCGCCGGGGGACGCGACCGCCGCCCAGATCGAGGCCCTGGCCGATCTGTCGGACCGGTTCGGCTTCGGTGAACTTCGGATTACGCACCAGCAGAACGTGGTTCTGCCCCATGTCCGTCAGCGCGATCTTCCGGCACTTTACGCCGCTTTGGCCGAGTCCGGACTGTCGACGGCCAATGTCGGCCATCTGACCGACATCATCGCCTGCCCGGGGCTGGATTTCTGCAGTCTGGCCAACACGCGGTCCATTCCCATTGCCCAGGCAATCACACGCCGCTTTGCCGATATTGACCGCGTGCACGGCATTGGTCCCGTCCGCATCAACATTTCTGGCTGCATCAATGCTTGCGGACACCATCATGTCGGGCATATAGGCCTTCTCGGCGTCGAGAAGCAGGGCCAGGAAGTCTACCAGATCACGCTTGGCGGCCGGTCCGACGACGATGCCACGCTTGGTCAGTTGCTGGGCCCGGCCGTGCCCGCCGACCGCGTCGTCGACGTGGTTGAAGACCTGATCGACACTTATCTCGCCCATAGGCACGGACCCGAAGAGCGGTTCATCGATCTGGTCGGGCGTCTGGGGATCGAGCCATTCAAGGAGCAAGCCAATGCCGCTGCTTAAGCACGGTCGACCGGTAGCGGATGTATGGATTGCCGTTGCGGATGCTACGGCGCCGCCTGCGGGCGACCACCTTCTCCTCACGGCCGACCAACTGGCTGACTACGGTGCGGTGCCTGTGGAGGCGCGGCCCGATGCCCGATGGGGGGTCACATGGCCCAACGACCGGCCGGTGTCGGATCTGGCACCCCATCTGGATCGACTGTCGCTGGTCTGTCTGTCCTTTCCGACCTTCAAGGACGGCAGGGCATACAGCCAGGCGCGTCAACTGCGCGAGCATTACGGCTTCAGCGGCGAAATCCGGGCGACCGGTCAGGTACTCCGGGACCAGTTCGCCTTCATGGTGCGTGCCGGCTTTGACGCCTTGCTGGTCGCCCGCGATGCCGACGCGGACGCGTTCGACCGCGAGGTTGCGAGCATTCCCGTTGTGTATCAACCCGGCGCCGATAACCGCATGACAGCATTCAGAGCCCGCGTAGGCGGGGCGGGAGTGGCCAGCTGATGGTGGACCTGGACGCATCTCTGACCGAAAAGGCCCGCATCCTGAACGCGAGCCTGGAAGGTGCGGCGCCGGAAGTCGTGATCGATGCCATCCGTGAAACCGTTGCCCCCGGCAGGTTCGCGGTGGTGTCATCGTTCGGTACGGAATCGGCCGTGCTGCTCGACGCGATGGCGCGGGTGGATGGCACCATCGAGGTGTTGCTGCTCGACACCGGCTGGCTTTTCCCGGAGACGCTGGACTATCGCGACCGGCTGGTGGACCGCCTGAGGTTGACGAATGTCCGCTCGCTGCATCCCGATGCCGCAGATCAGGCGGAGCGCGACCCGGAGGAATTCCTGTGGGCTTCGGATCCCGATGCGTGCTGTCACATGCGCAAGGTAAGGCCGCTGGAACGCGCGCTGGACGGGATGGCGGCGTGGGCCAATGGGCGCAAGCGCTATCACGGCGGCCAGCGGTCACGCATACCGGTCGTCGAGGTCGAGGGGCCGCGCCTCAAAGTCAATCCGCTGGCAGCGCTTGATCCAAAGGACGTCGAGCAGAGGTTCGAGAGTCTGAATCTGCCGCGCCATCCGATGCAGGACAAGGGGTATGACAGTGTCGGCTGCATTCCCTGCACCTCGCGCCGGCGTCCCGGCGAAGAGGTGCGGGACGGCCGGTGGCGCGGTATGGCCAAGACCGAGTGCGGCATACACATGCTCGGCCCCGTCGGCTGCTGATCGTCTGCTCGTCGCGACGATCAGGCGACGGCCCTAATGCTGCGAGAATCCGTCTAGCACGTGATCAAGTGTCGGTGCGGCCAGCGCCCGCCCGGTCGCTGTTTCAAGCGCCTCGACAGACTGCATTCTGATCCGGTTTTTCACACTCTGATCGAGCGGGTGAAAGCGGGCTTCGAGGACCCGGATGAGGCTTTCGGCCATTCCTTCGGCCTTTCCCTGCACCAGCCCCTGCAGGCGGCCTTCTTCCTGCCATTGACGGATCGCGATCGACATGAAGATATTCTCTTCGTGTGTGGCGGGGCGGGGTGCCAAAGTGACCTGACAAGGATCTCTCCCCGGCAGATCCCTGTCGCTAATGGTGCGTCAATCCGTCGAGCGCCTGCTCAAACGTCGGTGCGACGAGTGCACGTTTGGTCGCCATGCTGAGGGCGTCGGCTGATTGGTTCCGGATCCGGCTCTTGACATCCTCGTCGAGTTCGTGGAAGCGGGTTTCAAGGATCTGGATAAGGCTATCGGCCATTCCTTTGGCCATTCCCTCTGTTATTCCTTCGGCTTTTCCCTCGGCCTTCCCCTGTACCAGCCCCTGCAGGCGGCCTTCTTCCTGCCATTGACGGATCGCGATCGACATGACGGTGTCCTCCTCCTGCGGTCGGGCTGCGGATATCAGCTGTTGCCAGCCATCGCGGTCGATGGAAGGCTGGGTCGTCAGGATATATTGGATCAGCTGTTTCAGCAATTGCGTGTCGGCTGCCGGCAGCTCAAGGATCCGCACCAGGGTGTCGAACGCCGCCGGTTCCTCGCGCAGATGCTTGAGCGCCAGGAACACCGCGGCGACGTCGCGATGGTTGGACAGGGCGTTGTCGGGACGTTCGTTCAGGTGATGGACGGTGTAGCGGAGGTCGCGGAGCTGCTCCTTGAGCGGCGCGTCGGCATCGATGCAATCGATGATCGCGGTCGGGACGCTCCACGGCTGGCGGCCATGGTAGAACACGATCGGGATGATCGGCGGCAGCCGGCGGAAATTCCCGTCCGGAGCATCGCCATGCCGGCGCCAGATGCGCAGCAGATAGGTGCCCAGCTGGATCGGCGTCGCCGGGTCGACCGAACTCTTGTGCTCCAGCAGGGCATAGACGAAGGCCGATCGCCCGTCGCGGGTCTGCACCCGGAACAGCCGGTCGCTCTGGCTGTTGGCGAGGTCCTCGTCGATGAAGCTGCCGTCGATCGGCTCCGGCAGCGCATGCCCCAGCATCGGTGCGATCTCCGGCGGGAGATAGTCGTTCAGAACCGCTGCCGCACGGCGCGGGTCGTCGAGCAGCGCCTTGAAAAGGTCATCATGAGGAGTAGTGGGGGGCGGCATGTCACCAGCGGGGCGGTTCGCAATGTAACGCCCGCACTGGTAGTGGTTTCGATGGGATGTTGCAATTTTTTCTTGTTTACTACAGTGCCGCGTAATCGATCGGGGCGTGCCGGTCGATGCTGCGGGTGACCTCGGGCAGGGGGTATTTCAGGCCGGTGGCGCAGTTGAACAGGACGCAACGATCGGTCGCCGCGACCTTGCCGTCGGCCAGCGCCTGACGATAAGCCGCATAAGTGGCCGCCCCTTCCGGGCACAACAGTAGCCCTTCGCCCGCCGCCACTTCGTCACGGGCCGCCATGATCGTGTCGTCGTCGATGGCGATGGCGAACCCGCCGCTTTCGCGAACAGCGCGCAGGATCAGGAAATCGCCGACTGCGACCGGTACGCGAATGCCGGCGGCGACCGTGTGGGCGTTTTCCCACAGCGGGGCGTGCTCCTCGCCGGCCTCATAGGCCTTGACGATCGGCGCGCAACCGGTGGCCTGGACGGCGACCATGCGGGGTTTCTTCCCCGATATCCAGCCCATGGCCTCCAGTTCGGCGAAAGCCTTCCACATGCCGATCAGTCCGGTGCCGCCACCAGTGGGATAAAAAATGACGTCGGGCAGTTCCCAGCCGAGTTGCTCGGCCAGTTCCAGGCCCATCGTCTTTTTACCCTCGATCCGATACGGCTCCTTGAGGGTGGAAACGTCGAACCAGCCGGCAGCGGCCTTGCCGTCGCCGACGATCTTGCCGCAATCGTTGATCAGGCCGTTGACCCGGTAGACCCTCGCGCCCTGGGCCTGGATCTCGCGGACATTGATCTCGGGCGTGTCATCCGGGCAGAAGACCGTTGCCCGCTGCCCGGCCCGGCCGGCATAGGCCGCCAGAGCGGCACCGGCATTGCCGTTCGTCGGCATGGCCAGATGGTTCAGTCCCAGTTCCTTTGCCATCGCTACCGCCATGACCAGCCCGCGTGCCTTGAAACTTCCGGTCGGCAGATGGCCTTCATCCTTGACCGAGAGTCGGCCGGCCCCGCCGGCGAGCTTTGGCAGGTCGATCAGGGGGGTGACGACCTCGCCCAGCGAAACCCGGTTCTCCGCCCGGCGCACCGGCAGCATCTCGCGGTACCGCCAGAGCCCCTCAAACTGGCGTCCCGCCAGCACATCTTTGGAGAAAGCGGCTTTCAGCGCATCCAGATCGTAACGCACCAGAAGCGGCTTGCCCGCCTTCGAGAGGTTGTGCGGCTGGTCGGCTTCATACCGCTCTCCCGTCATCGAGCATTCGAGATGGGTGACGAAGGTAGGTGTTTGGCTCATGTCGCCGCTATCCTCGGGTCGCTGGGGGTGTTCCATTTGCAGGGCCGCCACCGATCAGTACGGACGGCATTCCGCGCGGGAGACGGTGGCGCCGTCATAGGGCAGAAACGCCCCTGAGTCATCCTCGCGTATTTTGTCGATGAAGGCCTCGCACGTTTCCGCATCGGCAAAGCCCATGATTTCCACCGCCATCTCGGCATTGCCGGGGTCGGCCAGAAGGTCGCGATACGGCGCTCCGTCCGGTACCGTCCAGGATAGAAACAGCATAGCCACGAATGCGACTGATGGTCCTGTCATCATCATACTCTGATCTCCGTTTCCAGTGGCTACAGTTGGAGTGGCGGGCTCGCGGCGAGCAATGACTCCCGGCACTATCGGCTCACGCTACTCTGGCATTGCGTCAGAACGACTTCGAGCGTCATCAGGATCGGGTTGTCCTCGGGCACGAGGCTGCCGCTGCTAAGCGCGCCGGTCAGATCGACGAGGCCGGTTTCGAGATGGCTGTGGTCGCCAAGCGGATCGATCATGCCGTCGGTCAGGAACATTTCGGTCGCGAACGGATCGACCGGCGGCGCGTCGATGTAGCGGGCGCCGATGATGCTGCCGACGCCACCGTGCACACGCGCCCGTTGCCAGCCTACGGCCCGCACCACGCCTTCGAGACTGGTGACGATGTCCTCGTGCGGTTTGAGACGCACGGCCAGTGCCGGGATCAATTCCGGGGCCGGGATTGCGTCATGGCTCCCGGCCGGGACCGGCGTGAACAGAGGGAAGCCGGTCTCGGCATCGGCGTGTGTTTCGAAGGCCGCGCCCTTCAGGCCGATGCCGACGACACGAATGGCGCCGGCGACGATGGTTTCGAACGGCAGGATGTGGCCGCCAGCCGATTTGCCCCCGCTTTCGGTCCAGAAGGCGTGGCAGTGAAAAAAGGGTTCGCCGTCGCGCAGACCCATGGTCACTGCGCCCTGCGATAAGTGCGATGGGCCGGCCGGGCGGAACGTCTCACTGTAATAGGCCGCGTGCTGTTCGTTGGGCGACAGCGCCGGAATCACATAGGCGAACGGATCGAGCGTGCCGCCGGTCATGTGGAACACGCCGCTTTCACATCCGTGCCGGCGGAGGAGGTCGTACAACTGGTCGAGCAGCGGTGCGCCGGGCGCCAGCGTCGCATCGATGTCGACGGCCCCGGCCGGAATTGCGATGGTTCGCGGGTCCGTCGCAGGGCCGGGTTGGGAAACGCAGCGCATCATCATGTCTCCCCGGTTGGTTCCGGCAACAGGCCACGCTCTTCAAGCGTCTGGCGCACCAGCCGCTTTGGCACCTTGCCGTAGCCGGATTTCGGCAAAGCATCGAGAAAAACCACACGTTTGGGCAACTTATAACGCGAAATATGAGTCTCCAGCCATGTCAGCAGCTGGGTCTCGGACAATGCCGTTCCGGGCTTCAGCGCGCAGACGGCGATACCGCTTTCGCCCCATTTCGCATCGGGTACGCCCAGCACCGCCACTTCGGCGACGGCCGGGTTCGTCAGAATCTTTTCCTCGATTTCGCGTGGATAGATGTTGGACCCGCCGGAAATATACATGTCGGACTTTCGGCCGGTTATATAGACAAAGCCCTCGCGGTCCATGTGGCCGACATCGCCGGTGCGAAACCAGCCGTCGCGAAAGACCTCGGCATTGGCCTTTGGATTGTCGAAATAGCCCGGGAACACCGCCGGACCGATAACGCAGATTTCGCCGGTCTCCAGCGGCGGCACCTCCTTCCCACGGTCGTCCTGTACGCTCACCTGCATGCCCGTACGCTCGATGCCGCAGGTGCCGATGCGGGCGTCTGGTCCGTCGTCGAGGGAATGCAGCGCCGGGGGCAGAACCGTGATGTTGCCGGTGACCTCGCCCAGACCGAAATACTGGACGATCACGGGGCCTATCGTGGCAAGGATTCGCTTCTGGTCCTCGCGATACATCGGCGCCCCGGCATAGATGACGTATCGAAGTGATGGATGGGGGCGTGCGGCGGCATCGGGGTGGTCAGAGAGCATGGTCAGAATTGTGGGCACCGTGAACATGTTGGTGATCCGGTGCGCGTCGATCAGCCGCCAGAGCAGGGCGGCGTCGAAGCGGTCGGAATCGGGAAGCACCGTCCGTGCCGCCCGGGCGACCTGATTGAGCATGTGGACACCGGCGCCGTGCGACAGTGGGGCGACGACCAGGGAGGCGTCGTCGCTGTCGGTGCCCGGCACCAGATCGGCCAGATGATTGGTGATCACGAACGCCATCTGCCCATGGGTCAGGATGGCGGCCTTGGACTTGCCGGTGGTGCCCGAGGTAAAAAAGAACCAGCAGGGATCGTTGTAGGTCACGGCTGCCGCCGGTCGGACCGCGTCCGGCGGACAGGTCTCGATCAGCGACGCCAGCGTCGTGTCGCCAAACGTGCCTTCGCACATGCGCACGATGTGCCGAACGGTGGACGCGCGCTCGGCGACGGCCGCGGCGTGCTCGGGAAAGCCACCGTCGCACAGGAAGACGCAAGCGCCCGCGGTCTCGGCCTGGTCCACAACCTCGCCCGGCGTCAGCCGGAAATTCGTCGGCACCCAGATGGCGCCGATGCGGAACACCGCGAACATGGCAATGACCAGCTCGTGGCCGTTGCGCGAATGCGCAAGGATGCGATCGCCCTTGCCGATACCAAGTCCGATCAGCGCCGCCGCCAGACGGCCGGTGTCGCGTTCGAGATCGGCCCAGCTCCAGCGTTGCTCGCCCTTGATAAGTCCCGGGTGCGGCCCCCGGCGCCGCGCCGCCTGGGTCAGCAGAGTCGCCAGATTCATGACGCGCTGGCCCGCCGGGCCTCCTGTCTCGGTCATTTCATCCGCTCCAGGATCGAAACGCAGTTGGCCACCGCCGCGCCGCCCATATTGAATACGGCACCCAGTTCGGCGCCGCCGATCTGCATGTCTTCGGCTTCGGCCATCAACTGCATGCAGGCCATGATATGCATGGAGACGCCGGTTGCGCCGATCGGATGGCCTTTGGATTTCAGCCCGCCCGACGGATTGACCGGCAGCCGGCCGTCCTTTTGTGTCCAGCCTTCGCGGATGGCGCGCGCCCCCTCGCCGGGCGCGGTCAGCCCCATGGCTTCATATTCGATCAGCTCGGCAATCGTGAAGCAGTCATGGGTTTCGACGAAATCGAGATCTTCCAGCGTCGCACCGGCGTCTGTCAGCGCCTTCTGCCAGGCACGACGAGCGCCGTCGAATGCGGTCGGGTCGCGGCGCGACAGCGGCAGCGCGTCGTTCTGCAGGGTCCGGGACCGCAGCCGGATCGCTCGGTCGAGATCGGCGGCGACCGACTCCGACGCCACGACGATGGCCGCCGAACCATCGGAAATCAGCGAGCAATCGGTCCGCCGCAACGGGTTGGCGACGATCGGGTTCTTGTCGGAAACAGTGTTGCAGAACTCGAATCCCAGATCCTTGCGGATATGGGCCAGCGGGTTGGCCATGCCATTGGCGTGGTTCTTGGCCGCGATGCGCGCCAGATCGGCGCTGTGGTCGCCATAGCGCTGGAAATAGCTTTGCGCGATACGCCCGAAGATCCCCGCGAAGCCGCCGTCGATATCGGCCTCTTCCTTGCGATAGCTCGCCGAGAGCAGGATGTCTCCCACCTCGGCCGTCGGCGTGGCGGTCATTTTTTCCGCGCCGACGACCAGTGCGACCCGGCCGCGGCCGCTTTCGATGTGGTCCATGGCGGCATAAAGCGCAGTCGAACCGGTGGCGCAGGCGTTCTCAAGCCGCATCGCCGGAATTGCCGCCAGTTCCGGCGTGGCCGCGCCGACCAGCCCGGCCTCGAATCCCTGGCGCGAGAAACCGTTGTTCAGCACGCCGACGGTGATCAGGTCGATATCCGCAGCGGTCAGGCCGGCATGCTCGATGGCCGAGGCCGCGACACGGCCGGTCAGCGATTCGACGTCCGGGTCGTCGAGCTTGCCGAAGGGGGAATGGGACCAGCCGACGATTACGGCGCTTTCTGACATGACCGATACCCTTGCGCTGATGTTCATGCTTCACTGGCGTTTCCATCTTTGTGCCGCCGAGTTGGACGTTACGCAATCGCATTCGCTGGCACCACGCGATCATGCCGGCCCGCCCTTGCACAATGGGAGACCACCGATGGAAAAATGGGAATACAGGGTCGTGACCCGAAAGGCCGAGGGATGGGTCACCAAGGACATTCCCGAAGACGCCGCCGAGGCGGCGCTGAACGACCTCGGCGCCGACGGCTGGGAACTTGTCGGCGTCGCGCCGATCGTGGGCGAGGGCATGACAACCAAGTCCGTGATGCTGTTCCTGAAGCGACGGCTGGCCTGACGGATCCGTCCGGCCGCCGCAGAGATTCAGGGGAGAGATTGACGGACATGTGTGTACGGTTTGCAACGCGGCCCCGTCGGGTGCCTGCGGCTGTGCCGGAGATCGATCCCCAGGTTGATCCCCAGATTGATCCCGGGATTGATCAGGGACCAGTGATACCCCAAACTCCTGACAGCGAATACCATCAGGTTGAGGTGACGAGGATATGAAGATTACATGGCTGGGTCATTCGGCCTTTCACATACAGACCGACGGCAAGGATATTCTGGTCGACCCGTTTTTTACCGGCAACCCGTCCTTTCCCGAAGGGTACGAAGACACGCTGACAAAGGTCGATATCATCGCCCTGACCCACGGGCATGGCGACCATTTCGGCGATACTCTGCGCCTGGCGAAGGCGTATGACGCGACCGTCGTCGCCATGTACGAGATCGTCCAGTATCTGGGTGCGCAGGGACTCGAAAAGCTGGAGCCGATGAATATCGGCGGTTCGATCGTCACGGGCGGTATCAAGTTCTCGATGGTCAATGCTCAGCACAGCTCGGCGATCATCGAGGACGGCAAGCCGATCACCATGGGTGACCCCGCCGGTCTGGTGATCACAAGCAGCGAGCATGCCGTCTATCATGCCGGCGACACCGGACTGTTTTCCGACATGCAATTGATCCAGCGGGTGTTCAGGCCGGATATCGGCATATTGCCGATCGGCGACCGCTTTACGATGGATCCGGAACAGGCGGCGATTGCCTGCAACGAGTTTCTGGACCTCAAGCTCGTGCTGCCGTGCCATTATGGCACCTGGCCGCTGGTTCCCGGCGATCCGCAGCAGTTCAAGTCTCTGGTAAACAAAGGCGAGGTGCGCATACCCGGGCCGGGCGAAACCATAGACGTCTGATACTGTGTTCGACGCTATCGAAAACTTCGGGAGAGCATGATGCTGAAAGGCGTATCGCCGTTGTTGAGCCCCGACCTGCTGTGGGTTTTGGGCGCAATGGGGCATGGCGACGATGTGGTCGTGGTCGACCGGAATTTTCCCGGTACGGCGATTGCGCCGGAGACGGCGTCGGGGCAGTTGATCCGCGTCCAGGGCGCCGGGGAGGCCGAACTGCTGCAGGCGATCCTGTCGGTCCTGCAGCTCGACGGATTCGTCGAAGCGCCGATTGTCGGCATGGAGGTCGTTGGCGAGCCGGAGACGGAACTGCCGATCCACCGCGAAATGCTGGCCATCGCCGAAGCGGCCGAAGGCCGGTCGCTGACATTGGAGCGAATGGAGCGATTCGCTTTTTACGAGGCGGCCAGGTCGGCATTCGCCATCGTGCAGTGCGCCGAGGCCCGTCCCTATGGCTGCTTCATGCTGAAGAAAGGCGTGATTTTCGGTTGATCCATGACGCGGGGGGCAAGCTGTGCCCCGGTTGAACCGTCGCCCGTTGATCGATCCGCGCAATGGCGATGCCGAGGACGACGTATCGAGCCTGCATGGCCGGTCGCTGCTGACGATCGGCGGGAGTTTGCTGAGTGAGATAAGCTCGGTAAAGCTGGTGATCGCACTGGTCATGCTCGTGATTCTGCCGGCGGCGGCACTGGGCGTGGCGCCGCTTGTCGTCACCGGCTGGATCGCGGCCGTTTCGCGCGGGGTCCTCGATCCTTTTGCCGGTATCTGGCCCCTTTTGGTTCTGTTCATCGGCCTTGTCGCGGCGCGATATTTCGGGCGGTCGCTGCTGCGTGCCGCCGAGCGCAGTTTCTGGGCGCTGAACTCTCTGGCGGTACAGCCGTTCTACGCCATGGGGCGCGAGGGGATACGCCATCTGGTGGAATCCCTTCTGGCACGGCACGAGGATCGGTTATGGCGCGCCCGGCTGCGGTCGCTGGCGGCGATCGGCGCCGGCGTTCTGGTGGCGATTGCCGCGCTGGGGCTGGCCGCAGCCGCGTGGCCCGGCACAAGATGGGTCGGCAGCGTTGCCGATCTGCTGTTTCCTTATCGACTGCTGCTGCCGGCGCTGGCCAACAGCGTCGTGATCGTAGCCGCGTATCTGGCTGCGGCGGCACTCGTGTGGGGTTTTGCCGACGGCACGATGGACCAGCCCCGCGATCTGGAGGCGTTTGACAAGATCGGCGAGGGGGCCGGCCGGGTGTGGCGCGTGGCCCATCTTTCGGACTTTCATACGGTGGGCGGCCGATACGAGTTCAGGATCGAAAGCGGGCGTAACGGTCCGCGCGGCAATCACCAGATGGCCCATGTGCTGGACCGGCTTGCCGAACGACATGCGCAATCGCCGCTCGACCTGATCGTGATTACCGGCGACATGACCGATGCAGGACGGTCCTCGGAATGGGCCGAGTTCCTGGACGCGGTCAACAGGCATCCGTCGCTGGCCGAGCGCATGCTGATGCTGCCGGGCAACCATGATCTGAACGTCGTGGATCGGGCCAATCCGGCGCGCCTCGATCTGCCCACCAGCCCCGGCAAGCGGCTGCGTCAGATGCGGGCGTTGTCCGCGATCGACGCCATACAGGGCAGCCGCGTGCATGTGGTCGACGCCGAGACCGGGCGGGTTGGCGCCACATTATCCGACATGCTGGTCCCGCTGCGCGACGACATAGCCGAATTTGCGGCCCGGGGAACGATGCGCCAGTCGTTCAGGCTCGCCCAGGTCTGGTCCGACGTCTTTCCCATGGTTCTGCCGCCGCCAACGGCAGACGGCATTGGCGTCATGATCCTGAATTCGAATGCGGAATCGCATTTCTCGTTCACCAATGCGCTCGGCGTCGTGCCGGCCGAGCAGGAGCGACAGGTTGTGGCCGTGGCGCAAGCCTATCCGCGGGCGGGATGGATCGTCGCCCTGCATCATCATCTGGTGGAGTACCCGATGAAGTCGCGCGGACTGGCGGAAAGAATCGGCACGGCGCTGATCAATGGCAGCCGGTTCGTCCGGCTCTTGCGGCCGATTGCCGGACGAACGCTGGTAATGCACGGTCATCGGCATTTCGACTGGATGGGCGAGTGCGGTGAATTGCGGATCGCCTCGGCCCCGTCGCCGGTGATGAGCCGCCCGCCGTCGCCGCACTTCCACATTCAAAGGCTGGCAACGGGACCCCACGGTCGGTTGCACCTGCTGCCTCCTGAAGAGGTCGATATCACCCAGGTGCCTGAATACGGCTGATCCGGATCCGAGGGAAAGAGCCCCCGCAGCAGCCGGCTCAATTCCGCTGTGGCTTCAGGCGAATTCTCCGCACCCATTTCGGGCCGGTGCTGTGCGACGGCGTCTACATGAAAATGGTATCCGAAATAGTAAACTATTGTCGAACCAGGCGCTCGTTTCAATTAATTCACCTGGCCACTCCTGCTGGAATCCATTGCCATGATCGGCCAAGGGATTCGCAAAAAAAGAGTGATTTTAGCAAAATAGCCTTGCGCTCGGTTGTACAGATTTTGTACGACGCGGGACGATGCGGAACCGGAGGTTGCGATGCGCTTCTTTCCACTTCGCCAGAAGCATGGTTTCGGATGTAGCTAATCAACATTGGAACGCCAATGATCCCTGAAACTTCGTATCGAGGCGACATCGACGGGTTGAGAGCGCTGGCCGTCGGCGGTGTGGTTCTGTACCACGCAGGCTTCGATTGGATTCCGGGCGGATTCGTCGGCGTCGATATCTTTTTCGTGATTTCCGGCTATCTCATTACAAGTATTATCCTCGCACACGAGGGGTCGGTGCGCGAATTCCTCTTGCGCTTTTACGAGCGCCGGATACGCCGGCTGATCCCCCCGACCATTCCGGTTTTCTGCTTTGTCGGCCTTTTTTCGTGGTTGTTGTTTCCGGGCGAGGGCTTGCGCGATCTCGGGCAGAGCTTCCTGTCTTTTCTTTTTTTCGCTTCAAACTGGTATTTCTGGCTTGGCGATGGCTATTTCGACGCCCCAAGCGAATTAAAGCCCCTTCTTCACACTTGGTCCCTGTCTATAGAGGAGCAATTTTATATACTGTTCCCGGCACCAATATTGTTGCTGAATCGATACGGTATATGTGCAGTACGTTGGTTTCTGTGCGCTGTTTTATTTATTTCGCTTTCTTATGGTGCGACATTAATCGCTATAGAGGATAGTTCCGGGGCGTTTTTTAACTCTTTTGCGCGGTTTTGGGAAATTGCCGTGGGTGGGGTGCTGGCAACTTTGACGTTTCGGGGTTGGTCCCGGTCGGTACGTCACATGGTTGGCGGCGCGGGGCTTTGTGTCATTCTTTTCAGTCTTTTTTACTACGCCGAAGGCATGGCGTTTCCGGGGCTGACAGCGCTGGCACCTACGCTTGGGACAGCTATGGTGATAGCCAGCCGGGGAAGTTTTGTATCCAGGTTACTTGAAATTCGGCCTGTCGTCTGGCTTGGATTGATATCCTACGCTCTGTATCTTTGGCATTGGCCGATCTTTGCTTTTCTTGATTTTGCGCTGATAGCGCCTGCAGCCCATCATCTCTGGGTCGGGATAGCCGCTTCTGTCGGGCTTTCCATCGCCTCCTATTTCCTGATTGAGGGACCGGTGCGCAGGCGAAAGTTCTTCCAATCCGGCAAATCCCTTGGCATCACTTACTTGACATCTACTGCAGCCCTGGCTTCGCTGGGAATTGCGGTGGTCTTGGGTGACGGTTTTCCTGCGAGGTTCCCGGCGGCAGTTGAGTACGAAAGAACTCTTGCAGGCCTGAGGTCTGCGCAACGACAGGCAGCTAGTCGCGCCGACTGTTGGATGGGAGGTGTTGTTGACATGGAGGCTCTCATACGTCGGTGTCTTGATCCAGCATCCAATCAGACTGACGTGCTGCTCGTCGGTGATTCTCATGCGGCGCAGTTCCGAGCAGGGTTGGCATCTGAGTGGCCGAGTATCAACGTCGATCTCCTGGCGACTGACAGTTGTACGATGAATTACGGCTTCAGGGAGGCCTGCGATGAAACTCTCGAGTGGTTGAGTGGTGACGATGTCATAAAATATGAAAGGGTAATAATTAGCGTCTTTGGAAATTCTCGTGAAGACGCCGACGGAATGGCGGAGTTTGCGATTGAGCTTTCAGAGACAGTGCCGGTTACGGTGTTGGGGCCAATTCAGTTTTATCAGCCAAATCTTCCGAGCTTATTTCCAAGATTTTACTCTAGTGTGCCAAGTGAAGATTTGAATTCTTTGCTTGATCGGGCCATTCAGTCTGATCAATTTGAAATTAGCAGGGATTTAGAAGATCTTTTTGACGGTTCTGGCGTACAGTTCGTTTCTCTGCTCAAATATACGTGCCCGTATGGTCCGGTTACATGCATGAATCTGGACAGTGAGGGACTTCCGGTAACCATCGATAATTCGCATTTGAGCGTCAATGCGGCGGGAGTCCTGGTGTCTCAATTCGCGCCACAAATCGTAATTTCGAATTGAATCCGGCGCATCCCGACCAAAGACGAAGAATCACAAGGCGGCTTCGGTCTCTCAGTCAGGTGACCTTGCGCCGGTGCCTGAACTGTTCCTGATCCCAGAGCCGCTCGTTGACGACGCGTTCCAGCATCTCGGCGGCGGCGATGACGTCGTGATAGCGCAGGTAGAGCGGAGTAAAGCCGAAGCGCATGATGTCGGGTGCGCGAAAATCGCCGATCACGCCATGGGCGATCAGCGCTTGCATCATGGCGTAGCCCTCAGGCGTCCGGAATGACACCTGGCTGCCGCGCCGGTCGGCCTCGCGCGGGGTCACCAATTCCAGTTGCGGGCACCGGCGCTCCACTTCGTCGATGAACAGATTGCACAGTGCCACCGATTTCCGGCGTACGGCCTCCATATCGACGTCCGCGAACACGTCCAGCGCCGCATCCAGTGCCGCCATGGCCAGGATCGGCGGCGTGCCGACCTGCATCCGCCTGATGTCAGGTGCCGGGCGGTAGTCGGGATCGAAGGCGAAGGGGGCGTCGTGGCCCATCCAGCCGGCGATCGCCGGGCGCAGGTGGGCCTGGTGTTCCGGTGCAACAAAAAGGAATGCCAGCGCACCCGGGCCGCCATTCAGGTATTTATAGCCGCACCCGACCGCGAAATCGGCGCCGCAGTCCTGAAGGTGAACCGGAAACGCGCCTGCACTATGGGCCAGATCCCAGATGATCAGCGCACCAGCGGCATGGGCGGCACGGGTCAGGGCCTTCATGTCGTGGCGGCGTCCGGTGCGATAGTCGACCTCCGTCAGCATGACCACGGCGACATCGGCATCAATGCGGCTTTCAACGGCGTCCGGCGTGACCGTTTCGAGCTGGTAACCGCTGCCCAGAAGCGCGGCCAGTTCCTGGGCGACATAAAGGTCGGTCGGAAAGTTTCCTGTATCCGACAGGATGGTTGTGCGCCCCGGGCGAAGGCGCAAAGCGGCCGATAGCGCCTTGAAAACATTGATCGATGTTGAGTCTCCGGCGACGACGCTGCCGGCCGGGGCACCGATCAGCCGGGCGATCTTGTCGCCGACCGTCGTCGGCAGATCCATCCAGGCATGGTCGTTCCAGCCACGGATCAGGCTTGTCCCCCACTGGTCGGCGACGGTGGCGGCGACCCTGTCGGATACCCCTCGCGGCAGCGGGCCGAGCGAATTTCCGTCGAGGTAGATGACGCCCTCGGGCAAATCGAACCGTTCGCGATACGGTGCCAGCGGATCGTCGGAATCGCGGATGTCAGGCGTCGTCGATGGGGTCATGAGCCGTTCGATCATCTGTGGTTTGCCGGGTCTGCATCATCGAGGATGGCGAATTGAAGGATATTGACAACGAGTGGCGTCATGTAATCAACTGATTAAATCAGTCGAATAATTAATTCCGGGAGGAGGGGATGGAGCAGCCGGCGGTTTCGGCGTCCGCCGGGGCGGAACCCGAAAAACGCGACGCGGCGACGGCGATCCTGGATGCCGCCGAGGCCATCTTTGCCGATCGGGGCTTCGACGGGGCGTCGACGCGGCCGATCGCCGACCGCGCCGGGGTTAATCTGGCGCTGATCCACTATTACTTCGGCAACAAGGAAAAGCTGTTCAACGCCGTGTTCGAGCGTCGTTCGGACGCCATCAATGCGCGCCGCCGGTCGATGATCGCGGATCTTCATGCCGGCGGATCGGGCCCGACGCTGGAAGCGGTCCTGGACGCCCTGTTACGCCCGACGATCGAACTGGGCCGTGATACGGCGCGCGGTGGTCAATTCTATGCCCGGCTGGTGGTTCATGTCGCCAGCGGTACCGATGATCGCTCCCAGCGCCTGACGGCGGCGCAATACAACGATATCGCGCGTGTCTTCATTGCCGAGATCCAGGCTGCGGTGCCGGGATTGTCGAAAACTGATGCCGCATGGGCCTATCTGAATGCGATCGCCGTTGCGCTTTCGCTGATGGCGCGAACCGGGCGGGCGGCCGCGCTTTCCGACGGCGAGTGCCGGGACGATGATGTCGAGGACGTAATGGGTCGGGCGATCGCCTTTATCGCGGCCGGCACTCGTGCCCTTGCGGGCCGGGACCCGCATAAACAACCGCTATAACAATAATCATGCAATCACGGAGGAAACCCTTGATGACATACCGTATTCGCCACGCCCTGCTGGGCGCCACAGCGGCCGTGATCGCCGCGGGGGCCGCCGCCGGTCCGGCCGCGGCCGATGATTTCAACATTACAGTGGTCAATGGTCACCCGCCGATCTTTCTGTGGGTGAAACACCTGACCGAAACCTTCATTCCAGCCGTCGATGCCGCGCTTGAGGGGAGTGGGCATTCCATAGCATGGCAGGAAGCGTATGGCGGGTCGCTGGCGGCAGTCGGCGGTGAGCTTGAAGCCCTGGAGATCGGCCTGGCAGAAGTCGGCGTCGTCCCGACGGTGTTCGAGCCCAACTCCCTGCCGCTGCAGAACGTCACCTATTTCACGCCGTTCGGCACATCGGATGCCGAGCTGGTGCTCGATGTCGTCAACGACCTGCACGAGACGGTTCCGGGCATGGTCGAAAGCTGGCGTGAATACGACATCGAATATCTCGGCGGCGGGTTCGCATTGGATAACTACCTGCTGATGACGAATTTTCCGGTTGAGACGCTCGACGACCTGCAAGGTCGGCGCATCGCGGCGCCGGGACCGGCCGTCAACTGGCTGGAAGGCACGGGCGCGGTCGGCGTTTCCGGCGATCTGACCAGCTATTACAATGATATTCAAACAGGCGTGTTTGACGGCGTGATTGTGTTCCCGACGGCGGCCGCACCGGCCCGCTTGCACGAGGTAGCGCCGCACCTGACCATCACCAATTTCGGCGCTCAGTATGCTGGCTCCGTCGTCGCCAACGGGCCGTGGTACGACAACTTGCCCGAGACCGTACAGAATGCCCTGCGGACGGGGGCCGGCGCCTATACCGAAGCTTATATCGCCGAGCAGTCCGAGCGTGTCGAAGCCGCCTTCGAGACCCTGACCGGGGGAGACGGCTCGGTCAGTGAACTGTCCGCCGGGGAACGGGCGCGTTGGGCGGAGGCGCTGCCGGACGTCGCCGGCAACTGGGCCGAGGATGCCGAGTCCCGGGGCTTGCCGGCAAACGCCGTGCTGGACGCCTATATCGCGGCCTTGACCGAAGCCGGTGTCGAACTGCCACGGGACTGGTCGGACAGGTAATAACCGCCCGGTCCGGCTTGCGACATAGTGGAGGCAACGTGGCAACGACGCAGAATCTCTCGACCGGCATCGGGTTGCTCGATCGGGTATCGGTCGCCCTGGACCGGCTGACTGCGATCATGAGCGCGGTCGGTACGGCCATCATCCTGGTCATCATGATGCTGATCGTTGCCGACGTGGTCGGGCGGGCGGCGCTCGGCGCGCCGATCGCCGGGGTGCCCGAGATCGTGGCCATGTCGATCCTCGCCATCGTGTTCCTGCAGATCGCGAATACGCTGGCGCGCGGCAAGCTGACCCGATCCGACGCCCTCCTGGGCGCCCTGTACCGGCGTTCTCCCAGGGCCGGCCGACTGCTGGACGGCGTGATGCATCTTGGCGGCGCCTTCCTGATCGGCGTCCTGATCAACGCGTTCTGGCCGCTGTTCCTGCGCAGCTATGGCCGCAACGAAATGGTCGGCGCGGTCGGCCAGTTCAACGCGCCGATCTGGCCGGTCCATGGCATCGTTCTTGCCGGTTCGGTGGTGCTCTGCATGGTCTTCCTGTCCCGCACCGCCGCTTTGTTCGTGCTGGCCTTTCGCGGCGAAGTGAACAGGAACGGGCTCGGGGAAGCGGCGGAATGACGGGCATGGAGATCGGGCTTGGATCGCTCGCCGCCATCCTGATCCTTATCTGGCTGGGGATGCATGTCGGCATCGCGCTGTCGCTGGTAAGCTTTGTCGGTATCTGGTTGCTGCGCGGCAACGCCGATCAGGCGGCCGGGATCCTGTCCCTGGCCGCGCGAGAGAGCATCTCCAGCTATCTGTTCGGTGTCGTGCCGCTATTCGTTCTGATGGGGCTGGTGGTCAGCCGGGCGGATATCGGCCGGGATACCTTCGACGTCGCCAACCGGATCTTTCGCCGCGTGCGCGGCGGGCTGGGCATGGCGACGGTCGGAGCCAACGCGGTATTTGCCGCTATCACCGGCATCTCGATCGCGTCGGCGGCTGTTTTCGCCAAGGTCGCCGTGCCGGAAATGCTGCGCATCGGTCATACGCCGCGCTTTGCGACCGGCGTCGTGGCGGGCAGTTCCGTTCTCGGCATGCTGATCCCGCCCAGCCTGCTGCTGATCCTGTATGGCATCATCGCCGAACAGTCGGTTGGCCTGTTGTTCATCGCCGGTATTCTTCCCGGCATTCTGCTGGCGGTCGCCTTTTGCGCCGGCATCTGGGTAATGGTCAGGTTCTGGAGCGGGTTTACCGGTGTCCCGGTCGCGCCTGCGCCGGATACGTCAGCGCGGCGCGGGTTGCTCGCGGACAGCATCGGCAAGCTGCTGCCGATCCTGGCTCTGGTCACACTGGTGCTTGGTGGCATATATGGCGGCATCTTCACGCCGACCGAAGCCGGGGCGGTGGGCGCGCTGGGCGCCATCGCGATTGCTGTGGTCAAGCGCCGCATGGGGGTTCGCGCGCTCTGGGGCGTGACGCTGGAGACGGGTCATATCACAGCGGCGATCTGCTTCCTGATCATCGCCGCGACCATGTACAGCCGCATGCTCGCGCTTTCCGGCCTGCCGGCGGCAATGACACAATGGATCATCGCCCTCGATTCCGGAATCTACGGGTTCATTTTCTTCTATGTGCTGGTGCTGATCGTGCTGGGAACGATCCTGGACAGTTCGTCGATCATGCTGATCACCCTGCCCCTGGCGTTGCCGGTTGCCGGGGCGATGCAGATCGATCTGATCTGGTTCGGCATCATCACGGTGCTGGCGGTGGAAATCGGATTGCTGACGCCGCCACTCGGCCTGTCGGTCTATGTTATCAAGGGGGCATTGGACGACCCGGAGATCGGACTGGGTGACGTATTTGCAGGGGCGGCGCCCTTCGCGGTGATCATGCTGTTCGTGCTGGCCCTGATCGTTGCCTTCCCGCCCATCGCCACGGGTCTGTTATAGCGGGCTCGTCGCAGCCCGATGCCCACGGCTTGCCAATACGCCAACGGAGCCACCGCCATGTCTCGCCGCATCATCGACCTCTCTGTCGCCCTGGAAACCGGAATTGCCTCCGACCCGCCGGGTTTCGAGCCGGAAATCACGTATCTTGGGCACGAGCAGACGGCCGAGCAGGTCGCCGGGCTGTTCCCGGGTCTGCGCCCGCAAGATCTCCCCGGCGGCGAGGGCTGGGCGATCGAGAAGCTCGACATCATCACCCACAACGGCACCCATCTCGATGCGCCTTATCACCACCATTCGACCATGGACGGGGGCAAGCGGGCGATCACCATCGACGAGGTGCCGCTGGACTGGTGCTTCCAGCCGGGCGTAAAGCTGGACTTCCGGCACATGCCCGACGGCTATGTGGTCACGCCGGACGATGTCGAGGCTGAACTGGCGCGGATCGGCCATACCCTGTCGCCGCTGGAAATCGTGGTCGTCAACACGGCGGCTGGTGCGGCTTATGGCGACGACGACTATATCGACCGGGGCTGCGGTGTCGGCCGCGCGGCGACGCTATGGCTGCTGGAGCAGGGCGTTCGCGTCACCGGCACCGATGGCTGGAGCTGGGATGCGCCATTCTCGCATACGCGCCGGCGGTTCGAGGAAACCGGCGATCCCACCCTGATATGGGAGGGTCACCGCGCCAGTATGGAAATCGGCTACTGCCACATCGAAAAATTGACCAATCTCGACAAATTGCCCGCAACCGGGTTCACGCTTTCGTGCTTTCCGTTCAAGATAAGGAACGCGTCGGCCGGATTCGTCCGGGCGGTCGCGATCCTCGATGACGATCGATAACCTCAACAGCCGGAGCAGCGCCGCCATGGCCAAACCGAAACGCAAAGTCATCGTCACCTGCGCCGTCACCGGCGGGATACACACGCCGACCATGTCGGAGGGGCTGCCGTATAAACCGGCCGATATCGCATCCCAGGCGATCGCTGCCGCCGAGGCCGGCGCGTCTATCCTGCATCTGCACGCCCGCGACCCCGACGATGGCCGCCCGACGCCCGATCCGGACGTGTTCATGCAGTTCCTGCCGGTGATCAAGCAGAGCACCGATGCCGTGGTAAACATCACCACCGGCGGCGGCATGGGCATGACCGTCGATCAGCGGCTGGCCGCGCCGATGAAGGCGGCGCCGGAAATGTGCTCGCTGAATATGGGGTCGATGAATTTCGGCATCTTCCCCATGGCCGCGCGCTACAAGGACTGGAAGTTCGATTGGGAAAAGCCGTTTCTCGAAGCTTCCGACGATTTCATTTTCCGCAACACCTTCAAGGATATCGACTATATCCTGCGCGAACTGGGCGAGGGGCACGGCACCCGCTTCGAGTTCGAGTGCTACGATGTCGGGCATCTTTACACTCTGGCGCATTTCGTGGATCGCGGCATGATCAAGCCACCGTTCCTGGTCCAGACGATTTTTGGCATTCTGGGCGGAATCGGGGCCGATCCCGAGAACGTGACCTTCATGAAGCACACCGCCGACAAGCTGTTCGGCAATGATTTCGTCTGGTCGGTTCTGGCGGCCGGGCGCCACCAGATGCCGAGCCTGACCCAGGCGCTGGTCATGGGCGGCAATGTCCGTGTCGGCCTGGAGGACAGCCTTTATCTCGGGCCGGGGCAACTGGCGGCGAACAACGCCGAACAGGTAACCAAGATCCGCACCATCATCGAGGCGCTCGACCTGGAAGTGGCGACGCCGACCGAAACGCGGGAAATGTTGACGCTGAAGGGCGGCGACCGGGTCAATTTCTGAGAAAGCGAGCCATGTCCACGACGCCTCTGCCATCCGGTACCGACGATCCGGTGCTTAACGATCTGCTGGGCCGGGTCGACGAATTGGTCCATCGTCTGGCCCATTATGTGGCCTTTCCGTCGGTGGGGACGGATTCTGCTTATGCCCAGGGCATGGCTGACGCCCGTGCGTTTCTGGTCGACCGGCTTCGGGCGTTGGGATTTTCCGGCGTCACGACACTGGAAGCCGGCGGCGAACCGGCGGTGTATGCCCAGTCACTGGAGGCGCCGGGTGCGCCGACGTTGCTGATCTATGGCCATTACGACGTCCAGCCGCCCGATCCGCTCGACTTGTGGACGACGCCGCCCTTTACCCTGACCGAGCGCGACGGCCGCCTCTATGGCCGGGGCGTGTCGGACGACAAGGCCCCGGTTCTGACGGCGATCGAGGCACTCGGCGCCTTCATATCGATAGAGGGGCGGCTGCCGATCAATGTGAAGATCCTGCTGGAAGGCGAGGAAGAGACCGGCAGCCGGAGCCTGGCGGCGATTTGCCGGCACCATCGCGACCGTCTGGCCGCCGATGCCGTCGTTTCCGCCGACGGCGCCCGCTGGCGCGCCGATCTGGCGACTGTCAATGTCGGTTCCCGCGGCAACAACGGCTTCGAGGTGACCGTCACGACGGCGGTCAAGGACCTGCATTCGGGCCGGTACGGCGGCGCGGTGCCCAATGCCCTGCATGTCATGGCGGGACTGTTGGCGGGCCTGCACCGTCCGGATGGGGCCATCGCCGTTTCGGGTTTCACTGACGGCCTGATTCCGCCGACCGACGCCGAGCGCGAGGCGATGATGGCGATCCCGTTTGACCGGGCGGGATTCTTCGACGCGTTGGGAACGGTCGATACCGGCGAGGCCGGATTCGATGTGCTGGAGCGGCTGTGGTACCGCCCGACGATCGAGGTCAACGGCATGTGGGGCGGCTATACCGGCGAGGGGTCGAAGACTGTCATTCCCAATCGGGCCACGGCAAAACTGACCATGCGTCTTGGTCCGGGCCAGGATCCCGACACCGCGCAGGCCGCCGTCGTCGCTCATCTGAAAGCGGCCTGTCCGGCGGGTGCTTCCGTGGCGATCGACGACAATCGCGGCGGCTGCGCGGCCTATTCCACGCCGCTGGACCACCCGCTGCTGGCCGCTGTCGAGACGGCTTTCGCCCGGACTCTCGGTACCCAGCCGCTGCGTGTGCGGATGGGCGCGACGCTGCCACTGACGGCGATCATGAAAACCGAGTTGGGTCTCGATACCGTGCCGCTGGCCTTTGCCACCGCTGACGAGGATTATCACGCGCCCAACGAATTCTTTCGAATGAGCGGCCTGACCGACGGCCTGGCGGCGTGGGTGCATTTCGTGCGCGTGGCGGCGACGCAGACGGCGGATGACTACGCTGCGTATTCCGTCACATAAGCTCTAGCCGTCGCCCTGGATGCCGGCGAGCCGCGCTGCCTCTCCGGTCGGATAGGACGCGCCAACCAGCCACAGTTCCGAGTTGTCGGGACTGTGGACGGGCAGCGACATGGTTTCCAGTTCACCTGAGAAATTGCCCGAGACGAAGCGGGCCCTGAGGAACAAAGGGACGCGCGTTCTCACGACACTGTTCGACAGCGCGATGCACTGTTCGGCTTCGTCGGGATAAAAATGCACCGTAAACGGCACATTCGTCGTATCCTCGCCGAACAACCATGTAATGCGGGAGCCGACGAGGCGGTAGCGCCAGTCCCGGCCGCCGTCCATGGGCTCGATCACGAAGAAATACCCCATCGAACCGCATTCCTGTATGCGCTCGAAGGTAAAGGCGGTCCGGTTAGGCAGGTCCCCCGGCGGCGAAACCTCGCGCCAGAGATCGAAGAGCGCCCGGGCCTTCGGGCCGACCGGCGCGGCCAGTTCTTCGAACATCGGGTCGATCAGCTTCGAGCGCGCCGGTGCCCGGTCGATAAATCCCCATCGTTTACCGGGAGCCTCGTTCGTCAAACTCAATCTCCGTCATCCTTCGTCGGCTTCGCTACGCCGGGCTGCGGCATGGCCGGTTGTCGTGTCGCGGGTCCTTTCGGCCGCTGCCTGCCGGCTCAGTTTGCGCTCCCTGTAAATTGTAAACAACCCCGTCATGACAACGATTGTAATCCCCAGCACGGTCCAGACGTCGGGAATATCGCCGAAAACCACCATGCCCAGGATAATCGCCCAAATCAGGATCGAATAGCGGAATGGCGTGACGAAGCCGATCTCGCCGACCCGCATGGTCATGACCGCGAGCACATAACCGGCGAACAGGCACAGGCCAGCGCCGGCAAGGACGATCACGCCGTAAGCGGTCATTGGCGTCCACGGGCCGAGCGTCGAGCCGCCGGCCCCCAGCACCAGGATCGCTGCCGAGGCGACGAAGGCGACATGCAGGGACGGAATGCCCGGTGACAGTCGGTAAGTCGTCAACTCGCGCAGAACGATGAACCCCACCGCCGCCAGGGCCAGCAGTGAATAGCTGTTGAAGTCGGCCGCACCGGGGCGAACGATCATCATGACGCCGCCGAAGCCGATGATGATGGCGGCGTATCGGCGCCAGCCCACCGGTTCCTTTAGAAAAATGGCGGCGGCCAGCGTCAGCGCCAGCGGGACCGATTGCAGGATCGCCGTCGCATTGGCCAGCGGCATGTTGATCAGCGCGGTCAGAAAGCAGACCGTCGCGCCTACTTCGCCGGTGGTCCGCAGCACGACCAGACGCCGGTCGTTCGGCGGCAGGCGGACGAGCAATGCCTTTTGCCGCCACGCAACGACGGCGATCAGCAGCGTCGCGAATATGCCGCGCACGAGGATCGCCTGAAAAAGCGACATCTCCTGTGATGCCAGCTTGATCAGCGTGTCGTTGGTCACGAAAGCGGCCATGCTGCCCATCATCAGAGCGGCGCCGCGCATGTTGTCGCTCATAGGGGCCATGCTTGTCCGCAACCTGGCGTTTGTTTTTACCGGCGAGGGTGACCGTCGGGAAAGTCGACGATACAAGCCGCATCCGCCCGAAGTCCAGGGTTTCGGAACCTGCCGATCGGGCAGCGCGGTCGATGTTGACACTGAAAAGAGAATATATTATTCATTATTCTTCTGGCGAAGAGGGGGCGGTTATGCAACCAGGACAGTCCCGCGACACGCAATCGCGAATGGATGAATTCGTCCATATGGATGCCACGGAGCAAGGGCGGCTGGTCCGCGACGGCGAGGTCACGGCGCTGGAACTGACTGAGGCTGCTATTGGCCGCATTGAGCGGCTGAATCCGCGGATCAATGCCCTTGCGTCGGCCGATTTCGATCTTGCGCGTCAGCATTCGCGAGATGCGGCCGGGCAGGGCGTGTTTGCCGGGGTGCCGACCCTGCTCAAGGATCTGCTTGCCTATCCCGGTTATGAATGTGCCTTGGGATCGCGCCTGTTCAAAGGGCAGAAGGCACAGGGCGGGTCGCCCTATACCGAAGCTCTCGACGAAAGCGGCCTTGTCGTTCTGGGCAAGAGCGCGACCTCGGAATTCGGTCTGCTTGGCACGACCGAGACGGCCGCCAACGGCGCGACGCGCAATCCGTGGGATCTTCGCCGCTCGCCCGGCGGATCATCCGGCGGGGCCGTGGCTGCCGTCGCATCGGGCATGGTGGCGATCGCGCATGCCTCCGACGGCGGCGGATCGATCAGGGGGCCGGCATCGTTCTGTGGCCTGTTCGGCTTTAAACCGAGCCGGGGGCGGACGGTGTCGGCCGGCATGCCCGCCGATCTGCCGACCGCAGGATTGGTCAGCGAGCATTGTGTGAGCCGATCCGTTCGCGACAGTGCCGCATGGCTGGAAGCGACCGAGCAGCCCGACCAGGGTCGATCCTCGTCCCGCGATTCCGCGCCAGCGCCGCTGCGGATCGGCGCCTATCGCTGCGACGCGTTCGGCCGGCCGCCAAGCCCCGAAGCCGACGCCGCCCTGGAGACGGCCTGGCGCCTCTGCCAGGATCTGGGCCATGAGGTTGTCGAGATCGAATCCCCGCCATTCGATGCCGATGAAACCAGCCGGGCGTTCTTTGCCCTTACCGGACTGGTTCTGAACGGTATGGTGGCCCAGTTCAGGGCGATGATGGGAGCGGCCTTCGACGACACGCTGCTGGAGCCACATACCCGCGAAGTCATCCGGCGGGCGCAGGGTCTTGGGCCCGAGGCATACGAGCGCTCGCAATCCGCGTTGACCGACGCCGAGCGCGGTTTGATCGACGCGATGGCGCCGTTCGATGCCGTCCTTTCTCCGACCGTGCCCTTTGCCGCCTTTGAGTTGGGGCAATACGGGCCGGATCGTGACACCGACGCCCTGATCGACTTCACCGGGCGATTGGCCGGCTATAGGTTCGCCGCATCGATGGCCGGTTCGCCGGCAATGTCCGTATCGCTGTACTGGACAGACGAGGGGCTGCCAATCGGCTGTCATTTCGCGGCATCGCCGGGCCGGGACGAAGTGCTGTTTTCACTGGCATATCAGCTGGAGGCCGCGGCGCCCTGGCAGCCCCGGCTGGTGGCGCTGGCGGAGGCACTGGCGTGCCGCAGCGACTGAAGCCGGAAATCCGCGCAGGGATCGTTGCCGCCGCCGCCGCCGTATTCGCCGAAAAGGGATACACCGGCGCCAGGTTGTCCGACATTGCGGCAAAGGCCGATCTCAGTACCGGGAACATCTACAAGTATTTCGGCGGCAAGGACGACCTGTTCAATGATGTCGTGACCCCGCCCACGGCGGCGCGGCTCCTGAGGTTGCTTCGGGCGCGGGTCCGCGAATTGGGGACGATGGAGGATTGGCCGGCCGCGGATGCGCAAGGGTCGCGCCGGGCCGACGCGCTGCTGTCATTCTGGATCGAGCAACGACTGGCGGTTCTGATCCTTCTGGACGGATCCGACGGTACGAGGTACGAGCATGTCCGTGTGCTGATCGCCCGGGAAATGGAACGTCTGGCCGTTGCCTGGCTGCGGGAACGGCAAGGTCCGGAGTCACTGACACCCGAAATGGTGTTCGTCATTCGCCAGACATTCGACCATACCGTCGGCATGATCGCGGCGATATTGCGCCATTCCGGGGATGCCGACTCCATCCGTCGGGCGTTCGGTCTGTTCTGGCGCTATCAGCTTGCCGGGCTGCAGGCATTGTTCAGGTCATAGGGCAGGGGTCTTGCGCGTTTCCCGAACGACGATATAAATGCCGCTGGCGATGATCACGGCGGCGCCGGTATAGGTCCAGACGCCGGGCATTTCGCCCCAGATCAACCAGCCGAACAGGCTGGCCCAGACAAGAGCGGTATAGTCGAAAGGCGCGACGATCGCTGCCGGTGCCATGCGAAAGGCCTGGGTGATGAAGGTCATGCCCAGGGTGCCGAACACGGCCATGCCGAAGAACAGCGGCAAGTGGTTCATTTGCGGCGTCTGCCAGGCGAGCGGCGCCAGGGCCGCGCTGATCAGCAGCGGAAAGAAGACGACGTGGAACATCATCGTCCAGACCGTTTCGTCGCGGCTGATCCAGCGTGCGCTGATCATGGCGAGGGCATATAACGCGGCCGTGCCGACGACGAGAAGGGATGCGGGCTGGAACGCGGCCGCGCCGGGCCTGACGACGATCAGGACACCTGCGAACCCGACAATCACCGCCGTCCAGCGCCGCCAGCCGACCTGCTCGCCCAGAAACGGCACCGAAAGCGCGGTGATGAAGATCGGCGCGGCGAAAATAAGCGACGTCGCTTCTGCCAGCGGAAGGAACGACAGCGCCATAAAGAATGCATAGGCGCCGCCGACCAGAAACAGCCCCCGCAGGGCGTGAAGTCCGAGATGGGGCGTCAGGAACGCCGATCGACCGCCGACTGCGAAGACGATACCGGCAATCATCGGCATCGCCAGCAGATTGCGCAGGAAGACGATCTGAAGCGGCGAATAGAAATCGGTAAGCCATTTTGCCATGGCGTCGTTCACGACCAGACACAGAATGCCGGCGCTCATGACGGCGATCGCCTGGCCGTTGGATCGGGTCCCGCCCCATAGGCTCGAAGATGTGCTCATTCAGGCTCCACACCCTTGTTCAGGTTGCGCACCGGGCGCATTTCCGCCCCGCATTTCCGCCAAGTCCCTGCAATCCTCATTCATCTGATCCGGTGGGGTTCCAGTATAGGCCCGCCTCCGTTATCGTGGGTTGGCGTATATAAGTGCTGACCAGTGGCAATCCGCGCGACCATAACCTACCGATACATAAATACAATGGGGCTTCATGACCGCAACATTTACCGAACGTTCGCCGGCCGAAGGTGGCTTTGCGGCCGTCTTCGCTGACCGTGTCGCGCCTGAGCTCGATCGCCTCGAAGGTGTCCGCCGTCAATTGCTGGCAACGGCCAAACGTCATATGGCAATTGCGGTCGGCATCGGTTTGGTTCTGGGCCTGCTGCTGGTCTGGACCGGGGGCAATTCGGCCGGCATAGCCGGCTATGCGTTCGGTTTCGGCATCCCGGTGGCGATCAGCGCTGTGGGCGCGTTCATCCTGTGGAAGCGCCAGGAGAAGCAATGGGAAGGATCTGTCGCTCAGGCCGTGATGCCGGCCGTGTGCGATTTTGTCGGCGACCTTGCCTATGATCGCGAGGCCGACAAGGGGTTTCCGCTGGAGCGGATGCAAAGACTTGGCGTCATAAAGTCGTTCCACGAGTCCACGCTCAGCGACCGGCTCGAAGGCCGTTATCGTGAGACCCCGTTCGAAATGGTTGAGGCGAAGCTGAAAAGCAAAAGCAGCAACAATGACGACAACAGCAGCAGTTCGTCGAAGACGCTTTTCGACGGCCTGTTATTCAGCATCGGCGTGCCGGAAACCCTGCGGACGCGAATTCTGATCGCCCGGGATTATGGCGGCGTGGGAAACAAGCTGACCGAGATGTTCTCCGGCAAGTCCGGCCGCGGCATGCCCAAGGTCGCACTGCCGCATGAGAAGTTTGAATCACAGTTCGAAGTGTATGCCGACGACCCTGAGGCAGCGCGCGCCGTTCTGGCCCCGGCTTTCCTGGACAATCTGATCGCGATCGCCGAGGCCGAGGGCGGGTCCGAGGGACCGCGCGGCCTGCAGGCCGGTTTCCATGAGGATCGCTTTTTCCTGGCCCTCAGCCGCAAGGAGGATTTCCTCAAGATGGGATCGCTGCAGACGCCGGTGACCGGGATCGAGGACGATCTCCACGCCGTCTTTGACGACCTCGCACTGGTGTACCGCATCATCGACCGTCTGCACGGCATTCATCCCGCCTCGTGATGATCGGGCGACAGGTGTGACGACTCGGGCAGATTGTCCGGCGGCTCACCGTCGGCCGACAAGAGGACGGCCAGTGGCCGCAGGGGCGTGACATGGGCGCAGATGATCATCAGCATCACGGTAATAGGCACCGCCAGGAACATGCCGACGATCCCCCACACCGCGCCCCAGAATGTCAGTGACAATATGATGGCGAACGAACTGAGGTTGAGGGTCCGCCCCATCAACATTGGCTCGACGATGTTGCCGATCACGAACTGAAGAGTTCCGAGGCCGAGGAACACGACGAGCACCGGCGTCCAGATTTCGAATTGCACCATCGACGCCAGCGTCGGCAGGACCGAGGCGATGATCGAGCCGATATTGGGGATGAAATTCAGAAGGAACGCCAGCAGCCCCCACGTTTCGGCAAAGTCGACGCCGATCGATTTCAGGGCGGCGTAGGTGAGCAGGCCGGTCAGGGAACTGACGATCGTCTTGACCAGAATATACCGCCGAATGCTTGAGCCGATCGATTGGACGACGCCGCGCACGACCTCGGCCCGCCTGGGGCTGGTAAAAAGGCGGTCGAACTTGCGCGACGCATGGGAGCGTTCGGCCATGAGAAAGCCGATATAGATGACGATCAGGATGACCGTGGTCAGGCCATAACCGGCGGAGCCGGCGACCCAGCGGGCGTGGAAGCCGAAATCGATCTCGGCGACGCTGTCGACCAATCCGGCCGATATGTCATCGCCAAGCCACGAGAACAGATCGATCACGATTTCCTGAACTCTTGCAGCATAGTGCGGGGCGGCCGCTGCAAATGCGTCAATCTGACCGGCCAGGATGCCGGCGATGATCAGGATAAAGAGCGCGCTGACCGAAATGACGATGATGTTGGACAGCCAGTAAGGCGCCGAAACCCCCAGAATCCGGACTCGCGTGATACTGTCGGCGGCAGCGGTCAGCAGGCTGAAGATCAGGATCGCGATCGCTAGTGGCAGCAGGAACGAGCGGCCCTGTTCGAGGACGATGAGCATGAAGCCGGTGGCGATGATCGCCAGCAACCATGTCTGAACCCGGTCCGTTCCAAAAGGGTGTTTCACGCGGTTAGCCTGTCCGGGTTTGCCGTGGGTATCGTGCAGCACGGCGGAGCCGCCGAGTCGCGCATGGACGAGGATACCCCAACTGCCAGTCGCAACCAAAATCGCCGCGATCAGGCGGACCGAACCTCGACGTCTTCACGGGCCGCGCGGCGAAGCCAGGAGGTGAAGCTCTTGAGTGCGGGCCGCATTACGCCGGGGCGATAGACGAGACGATAGCCCGTGGGTACGGCCGGATCCTCCTCGAACAGAACGACGAGCCGGCCCGCCCGGACTTCTTCCTCGACGAAGACTCGCGCCACGCTGCCGATCCCCTGACCGTCGCGCAGGGCGTCCAGTAACATGTGTCCAGGCAAGTGGGTTATGTCGTGCTTGTTCTCGACCTTGACGCCGCGCACGCCCAGCCAGCGAATGAACTCGTCGGTACCCAGTTCCTGTAGCCACGGCACGCGCATCAGATCCTCCAGCGTCGCGATTTTCTCGCGGTCGACCAGTTCCCGGGCCGCCACGACGACGAAGTTCGAGGGCACCAGCAGTTCTTCGTCCAGGCCCGGCCAGCCGCCGGTGCCGAAGCGGATGGCGAGGTCAAACGTCCCGCCCTTGATGTCGACCAGGTCGACGGACGGATTAAGCATCAGTTCGATGTCGGGGTTTTCGGCGCGGAATGAGGCGATGCGCGGCATCAGCCAGCGTACCGCAAAGCTCGGCGTCATGGAGATCCGCAGTGGCCGGTCAGCCTCCTGCGCAATCAGCGCGGAAACTGCGTCGTGAACGATGCCGAAACCTTCCGACAGCCGGGCCGCCAGAGCTGCGCCTTCCTGCGTCAGCGAGAGCCGCGAGCCGTCGCGCTGCATCAGCGGCATATCGAGACACGACTCCAGCCGCCGCACCTGCTGCAGGACAGCGGCGTGGCTGACGTTCATCTCGCGGCCGGCGGCGGTATAGCTTCGATGCCGTGCCGCGGACTCAAACGCCTTCAGGCAGGAAAGCGACGGCAGGGCAGACCAGTCCATCTGTAACTCCAGCTTACGATTGGTAACCATTCATGATTCACGTTTCGTCACGGAAACGGAGATGCTGATGGTCGCACAATCCTAGCAGGAGTTACGGCGATGTTCGATGTTATGGCGAGCAGTTTCATGACAGCAGCGCGGACCGAAACCGTTGCACGATCGGAATTCAGCAGTAATCAGCGCCGGGAGAGCGATCCGAATGATCGGGTCCCTGCGCAAAGGGGGCTACCCGAGAAAACATGGGGGGCAGCCTTGATATTGCTATTGAGTGCCAGCCTCTAGCATACCATGTAATGCCGAGGATCGTAGGGGCGCTCTATTTAACGAATATGACGAGAAGGTAGTCGATCATGAAACGGCTTTCAGCAGCGATTGTAGTCGGCAGCGCCGCGATTTTCGCGTCCGCGGCGGTCATGGGCGCCGCGCCGGAAAGAATACAGCAGTCCGTATATGGAGTCATGCAGCAGCATGGTATTCCAATGAACAGCGGCAGTCTGTCCATCCATGAAATGAAGGTCCGGACCGGTGACAACGAATATTCCGACGGCTACAGAGCCTGGGTGGAGATCCCCGGCGGCGAGCCTGGATATCTTGTTGTTGAACTGCGGCCAAGCGGCAGCGTCAAGCAGGTCTACACCCGGTTCGGCGGGCGGATTGCCGGCGTTCCGTCCTACTGACCCGAAGGGTACTGGCCTGAGGCCAACCGAACTTGCGGCAATTTGACGTCCGGGGGCCATACAGACCGGGAGAACGCCGGTCGTGTGGTCCCCGGTCAGTCCTGGATGCTTATCTTAAAACAGCTGATCCCCCGTGTAGCCAGCCATCTGAACGTCCCCGCCACAAACCGGGCGAGCCGCATGTCAAACCGGGCCGTCATACTCGCCGCGCGCCGGGTAATTCTTTTCGATCACGTTATCGAGCGCCTTCAGCAGTTCCCGGAAATCCGGTCGGACGAACGGCATCGTCTGGATATAGCTGTAATAGAGGCTTCGGTCGGGCCGGACGAGGAAGACGCCGGGTTCCGGGAACAATGGGGGTTCCTCGATTCCGATCGAGGTTTTGCCGCGTGATGTCGAAAGATAAAGGCCCCAGGCCCGGGCCGTTGACAAAGGCAGGTCGTAGCCGATCCTCAACGCTCTGGTTTCGAGTTGCGCCGCCATTCCGGCAGCTCGTTCCTCGCCGTCGCCGCTGATGGCGATGGTTTCGACGTCCCGTTGCGCGAATTCCGGCGTCAGCTTGTCCAGCGTTTTCAGATAGGTCGCGCAGATCGGGCAGTGCAGCCCCCGATAGACGCAGATCAGAACGCCGCGAGGCGACGAGACCGCATCGATGTCAAATCTGTCACCTTCGATCACGTTGACCGACAAGTCTGGCGTCTTCTGTCTCGGCAAAATCATTCCGGCTCTCCCCCAGGTTCGGATTCTTGAGAGGGCGCATCCTATAGAATTCCCTGCAATGGTGCCCGGTCGGTTTTCCCCTAGTCGCACGGCCCTTTCATCGGTCCATGCTTTTATTGCCTGGCTTGCATTGCCGGCGGACGATAATCCTCCAGCCCGGCGGCGATATCGGCGCAGGCATCAATGACTTTTTCCCGAACCGCTTCGTAGTTTGCTGTCGTTTCGCGGCGGTTGAGATAAGCGACGATAAGAGAGGCGACGGCGCGGCCGTCATTCAGCACTACCGGCGAGGCAATGTCGGTGATACCGACGATGTCCCGGCTGTCGCGGACGAGCGAACCTTCCTGCCGAACTGCGTCGAGGTCGGCTTCCAGCGCCGCCATGTCGACGTCGCTGCGCATGAGGATGATGCTTTCCTGGATCATGCGGCGGCGGGTTTCTGCGGGCTGGAAAGCGATCAGCAACAAACCGGAATGGGCGTCGATCAGCGGTCGGCGATATCCCAGGCGCAATGTGAACATCATGTCCGAACCGCCCGACGCGGCTGCGATGACAACCGTCTCGCCGCGGTTGGCCACGACCAGATGAACCGACTGGCGGGTTTCTTCGGCCAGATTTTCGACCACTGGTCCGGCAACAGCGACGAGATCGCGGGTCTTTGCCGTCTGCATACCCAGTGCGAAAAGTTTGTTGGTCAGCGTCAGCCCTTCGCCGTCGCGGTCGCGGGCGATATAGCCCCGATTGATCAGGACGCGAACCATCCGGAAAATCTCGTTCTTTGAACGGCCGAGCCTTTCGGCGATGTCGCGGGTTGTCAGAGCACGGCCCTCTGCCGCCAGCAATTCCAGAATGTCCAGGCCCTTTTCGAGCGCGGGGGCCGCATAAGTCGCCTGTTCCTTTGTCATGCGATCGCACCAGGATTCGTTTCATACATGAGTCTTGACCTTACATATGAACCAGATATAGCATTATGGAAACGCTGAGCCCCAGAATAATCGCGATTAAGCAGGCATGGCAGGGAGTGGGCTGCGCTAATGAACTACAACTTCAGATTTGGGGCGCTCGCGCCTTATTGGGACGACATCGTCGAAGGCGTGGTGCTGACCCTGCAATTGTCGGCGATCGCCATTCTCATTGGACTCCTCATCGGTATTCTGGTGGCTGCGTTGCGGACTGGCGGTCCCCGGCTGCTGCAGATACTGGCGAAGTCGTATGTCGAAGCTTTCCGGAACACGCCGCTTCTCGTCCAACTATTCATCGTGTTTTTCGGTCTTTCGAGCCTTGGCCTGCGGTTTTCGGCCAACGAGGCCGCACTCCTGGCGCTGTCACTGAATCTGGGCGCCTATAGTGCGGAAATCATCCGCGCCGGTATCGAATCCGTTCACAAAAGCCAGCGCGAGGCGGGTTTCGCGCTGGGGCTGAACGGATTCCAGGTATTCCGATACGTCATCCTGTTTCAGGCACTCAAGGCGATTTATCCGGCACTGACGAGCCAGTTCATACTGCTGATGCTGACCACGAGCATCGTGTCGACGATCGGGGCGAACGAGCTGTTCCACACCGCCTCGTTCATCGACTCCCGCACCTTCCGCTCCTTCGAGGTCTATACCGCCATCACGTTGATTTATCTGGTGCTGACCCTTGGGTTCCGATCGGCTTTTGCCGCCTTTTACTGGATCGTGTTTGTGAGGAGGCCCGCCCGATGATGCGCGAATTCGGGTTCGACGATGCCGTCTATCTGCTTCTCGCGGCGCGCTGGACCGTGCTTCTGACCGTTGTTTCCGCCCTGATCGGCGGCGCTATCGCCCTGTTCGTCGCCATTCTGCGGATCGTACCGTTCCGTCCGGCCAACTGGCTGGCGATCGGCTACATCAATCTCATTCAGGGAACGCCGATCCTCGGCCAGCTCTTCGTTTTCTTTTTCGGTCTCAGCATTTTCGGCCTCAATGTCGATGCCTGGACGGCGGCGGTAACCGCATTCTCGATCTATGCCAGCGCGTTTCTGGCCGAGATCTGGCGTGGCAGCCTGCAATCCGTGCCGAAGACTCAATGGGAAACATCGGCGGCCCTCGGACTGAAATACGTGCAGCGTCTGCGCTATGTGATCATTCCCCAGGCCGTCCGGATCAGCATCCCGCCGACTGTCGGGTTCCTGGTGCAACTGGTCAAGAACACGTCGCTGGCATCGGTCATCGGTTTTGTCGAACTGACCCGCGCCGGCCAGATCATGAACAATACGACCTTCGCGCCGATGACTGTCTATTTGACCGTTGCGGCGATCTATTTCGTCATCTGCTTCAGCCTTTCGCAGGCCAGTGTCAAATTCGAACGGAGATACCATGTCGCTCGTTGAGCTTGAGGGCGTTTACAAGGCGTTCGGTAAGGTCGAGGTGCTGAAGGACATCACGCTGGACATCGAAACGTCGGAGATCGTCACGATCATCGGTCGCTCCGGCTCCGGCAAGTCCACGCTACTGCGCTGCGTCAACGGCCTGGAACCCGTTCAGAAGGGCCGCATCACGGTTGACGGAACCGACGTCACCGCGCCCGGCGCCGACCTGAATGCGCTCAGGCAGCGGGTCGGCATGGTGTTCCAGAGCTATAACCTGTTCCCGCATCTGAATGTTGAGCGTAACGTCATGCTGGCGCTCAAGGTCGTCCGCAATACACCTGACGCCGAAGCCCGCGACATCGCCGCCGACATGGTCGCCAAGGTCGGGCTGGCCGACCGGCTCAAGGCCTATCCCGAAGAACTGTCCGGCGGGCAGCAACAGCGGGTGGCGATCGCCCGGTCGCTCGCAATGGGGCCGAAGATCATGCTTTTCGACGAGATAACCTCGGCCCTCGACCCGGAACTGGTCGGCGAGGTTCTGCGCACGCTGGAATCCCTGGCTCAGGACGGGATGACGATGATGCTCGTCACCCACGAAATGAACTTCGCCAAGACTGTCGGAACGCGGACGGTATTTATGCACGAAGGGCGCATCCGCGAAGAAGGGAAGGCGGCTGAAACGCTGACCGACCCCAAGACGCCCGAATTGAAGAGCTTTCTGAACGCCGTTCTCCATTAACGGCAGAACCGGGAGAAGGAAAATCATATGCTGAAAAAATTGACTGGCTTCGCGGCACTGGCCCTGACCGCCGCCCTCGCATTCGGATCGCCGGCCAAGGCCGACCTTCAGGATATTCTCGACGCCGGCACGATCCGTATCGGCGTGCCGGTCGATGTGCCGCCTTTCGGCTATCTCGACGAAAGCAACGAGCCGATCGGCCTCGACATCGAGGTCGCCCGCATGGTGGCCGAAGCCCTGGGGGTCGAACTGGAGTTGCAGCACGTTACCAGTGCGAACCGGATCTCGTATCTCGCCACGGGGCGGATCGATCTTACCATCTGTGCCATGGGCGCAACGCCGGAGCGCGCGCTCCAGATCGATTTTTCGTCGCCCTATTCGGCGCTGTCCATTGGTCTCTACGGCCCGCCGGACATCGACGTTTCGGGCGTCGAAGACATCGGCGACTACTCCATCGCCGTGGCCCGGGGCACGACCCAGGACATCGAACTGACCGCCATGGCGCCGGACGCCAATATCAGCCGGTTCGACGATGACGCGACGGCGGCGTCGGCCTATCTCTCCGGTCAGACCGATCTGTTCGCAACGGCCAACATCATCGCCAAGGACCTTACCGAGCGCGATCCCGACAATCCCCTGGAATCGAAGATCGTCTTCCGCTACTCGCCGACCCATGTGGGCGTGCCCAAGGGCAACCCGGAACTGCTGCGCTGGGTCGATACCTTCGTCTTCTATAACCTGAACAACAACCGCCTTTCGGATCTGACCGAGGAATGGCTGGGCGAGCCGCTTCCCGACGCGTTCCCGAGCCTCTGACCACGATGCTGATGGGGCGCGTCTCGATGCGCCCCATTTTTCCGCCCGATTTTTATTCGCCCGATTCTGGCAACTGAAACATGAAGATCTGAACATGGCGCGCAAGTCCACGGCCTTCACGGATATCGATTTCGAGAAACAGGGCAAACAGACCGGGTTTCTCCATATCCCGCATTCTCCCCATGAAGATGCCTGGGGCGTGACGCGCATCCCGCTCGCCGTCATCGCGAACGGCAGCGGCCCGACCGTCATTCTGCAGGGCGGCTGCCACGGCGACGAATACGAAGGACCCATCGTGCTGGGCGAGATCCTGCGCGATCTTGATCCCTCCTCGATACAGGGCCGCCTGATCATATTGCCCGCGATCAATGTGGCCGCGGTCGAGATGGGGCGCCGGACGTCCCCGGTCGACGGGCTCAACATGAACCGGACCTATCCGGGCGATCCGGCCGGCACCATCACACAGCAGATATCCGCATATGTCACCGACGTCATTTACCCCATGGGTGACGCATTTCTCGACCTGCATTCCGGCGGATCGTCGCTGATGATTCTGCCCAGCGCCATCGTCGAGCCGACCGTCGATCCGGAACATCACAAACGAAATGTCGCGGCCGTTCTGGCCTTCGACGCGCCGTTGACCGTGGTCGTGGACAATCTCGGCGAAGCGCGCACTTCGACCGCGACATCCGTCAGGGCAGGGTTGACGACCGTCGGCACCGAAATGGGCGGCGGCGGCACGGTCTCGCTCGACGCGCTGAAAGTGTGCCGCCAAGGGGTCCGGAATGTGCTGGCGCATCTGGGCGTGCTGCCGGCGCCGGAAAAAAGTTCGGCTTCCAGCCCGGCCGGCGAGCGCCGGATCCTGAAGATCCCCGGCCCGTCGGGCTATGTCTTCGCGCCCACCAGCGGCGTGTTCGAAAGCTTTCACCCGTTGGGCACCATGGTTCGGGCCGGACAGGAAGCAGGCCGTGTTCATCACCTGACCGACCCGGCAAGGCCGCCGGAGATTCTGCGTTTCGGCGCTGACGGGTTACTGTATGGCTGGCGTCAGCCCGGCCGGGTCGTGCCCGGGAACTGCTGCTTCGTCGTCGCCGTACCGTATGAGGGTGAGCTGAAATGATCGATATCGAGGATATCCGCGCCGCCGCTGCCCGCATCGACCGCCACGTCCGGCATACACCGATGGTCGAGGCGAGCCATTTCAAGGCCCCGGCCATCAAGGGAAGCGACCTGCTACTGAAACTCGAACTGCTGCAGGTGACGGGCTCGTTCAAGGCGCGCGGCGCCACGAACAAGCTGATGGCGACCCCGGAGGAAACGCTAACGAAGGGCATCGTGGCGGCATCCGGCGGCAATCACGGACTGGCAACGGCCCGAGCCGGCTATCTGGCCGGCGTGCCGACGACGATCTTTCTGCCGGAAAACGTGTCGCCGTCGAAGGTGACCAAGCTTCAGGCCTGGAATGCAGAGACCGTGATCACCGGGTCGGTCTGGGACGAAGCCAATGCCGCCGCGCTGAAGCGTGTGGAAGAGACAGGCGCCGCCTATTTCCACCCCTTCGCCGATCCGCTGATCGTCGCCGGGCAAGGCACGACCGGACTGGAGATTCTGGAGCAGATGCCTGATGTCGATACCGTCATCATCGCGATCGGCGGCGGCGGGCTGATCGCCGGCACCGCCACCGCGCTGAAGTCACTGGCACCGTCGGTGCGGGTCGTGGGCGTCGAGGCGGTGGGCGCGCCGACCCTGAAGAATTCGCTGGAAGCCGGCGGCGTGGTGACGCTCGACCGGATCACGACGTCTGTGCCGACACTGGCCTGCAGTCGTACCGATGAGGGCATTTACGAAATCGTTCGCGACCGGGTCGACGAGATTGTTCTCGTCGACGACGACCAGATGCGCGACACGGCGGCGTGGCTGTGGTTCGAGATGGGCCTTTCGGCCGATCTCAGCGGCGCGGCGGCTCTGGCGGCACTCCGCCACGGGGCGATCACCATACCGCCGGGATCGCGGGTCTGCGCGCTGGTCTGCGGGGCCGGGCCGGAAGGGGCCCAGGGTTAGGAGAAGTCCCGGGAGCGGCCGGCCCAACGAGGGTCACCACTCTATGCGATTCACAGATCGCCAGCGGCAACGCTATCCCCTCCTGATCGTCCCCGACACCGATCGGGGACCCCGAGACGCATGAGCCCGGTTCGCGTGTCACGATCGAGAGTTGCCGCACGAGGTCCCAGGTCGGCAGCGCGTCACTTCATGGCGGCGCAGCGCCCGGGACGATCAGGGGGTGGAACTCACCGTTTCCGCTATCGATCACATTGTGGGAATGCCCAGGACCCCGATCGGGGACCCCGAGACGCATGAGCCCGGTTCGTGTTTCACGACCGAGAGTTGCTGCACGAGGTCCCGGGTCTGCAGCGCGTCACTTCGTGGCCGCGCAGCGCCCGGGACGATCAGGGGGCGGAACTCACCATTTCCGCTATCGATCACGTTGTGGGAATGCCGTAGGACACCGATCGGGGACCCCGAGACGCATGAGCCCGGTTCGTGTTTCACGATCGAGAGTCGCTGCTGCCGAGGTCCCGGGTTGGCGGCGCGTCACTTCGTGGCCGCGCAGCGCCCGGGACGATCAGGGTGCAGAATCACGGTTTCCGCGATCGATTTCGTTGTGTGAATACCGTCGAGGTCACCACCGGGAGGGTCACTTCCTGGACTGATCGAGCCACGGGTCGGTGTCGGAGAGCTGGCCGCCCGCTTCGGCGATCTGCCAGAAGCTGTAGTCGGCCCAGTGCAGGATGGTGTTTTCCTTGCTGCGGGTCAGCAGATCGCCCTCGCCGGAATGGGCGCCGGCCATATGGGCCACGGCCTCGGGCAGATCGCAGGTCAGGCAGATGTGAATGCCGTAGCCGGGATGGCGCATCGACGGCTGGCCGACCCTGGAGGGGTCGTCGGTCCAGCGTGCGACATTGGCCGGATCGAATTCCCAGACCTTGCCGATATCGTGGCACAGCGATCCGGCGATCAGGATATCGCGGTCATAGGTGAAGTCGGGGAACAACTGGTCCATCTCCTCGGCCATCTTGACCGCGAGGCGCGTCACCGAGCGGATATGGTCGGCCTGGGTGCCGACGCGCAGCGGCTTTGAGTTATAGTTGCCCGACGGCTTCAGGTCGCCCAGGCGGTTCAGGCCGCTTGCGGCCAGGGCCGCAGCCCAGGCGTTGAGCACCTTCGTACGCAGGTCGGTGGATTCGATCCAGTCGATCTCCGGCATTTCTTCCAGCATGGCCATGCGCATGGCCTCTGTAACGACGACCGTGGTGCCGCGAAGGCGAACGGTGAATTCCTCTGACATGGTTTCCTCGGTTGTGAATGCCGCACGTCAGCCCCGGATCAGTTCCGGCAGCCACAGCGCGATCTGTGGAAAGGCGATAAGCAGGACAATCATGAGGGCGAGCGCCAGCATGAACGGCATGACGCCGGCCATGATGTCGACGATCGATCCGCTGCGGCGAACGCCCTGGACGACGAACAGGTTCATCCCGATCGGCGGCGTGATGAGGGCCGTTTCGCAAAGGACCACGATGAGAATGCCGAACCAGACCGGGTCGAACCCCGCATTGACGACCAGCGGCGTCAGCACCGGCACCGTCACGATCATCATCGGCAACGGGTCCATGAAGCAGCCGAGCACGAGATAGATGGCGATGATGGTCAGCAGCAGCCCGAACGGGCTCAGCCCCATCTCGGTGACCGCCTGATTGACCGCCGTCACCAGCCCCATCGCCGACAGCACGAAATTCAGGAACCACGCCGCCATAACGATCAGCATGATCATGCCCGTGGTTCTCATGGTGCCGTCGAGCACCTCCAGCAGCATGCGCCCGTTCAGGCGGCCATTGAACGCCGCCAGCACAAGGGCGGCAATGACACCAAGCGCGGCGGATTCCGTCGGCGTCGCCACACCGGCATAGATGCTGCCGATGACGACGACGAAGATCGCCAGCGGCGGCAGCAGGTCGGGCAGGCTGCGCAGGCGGCCGCCCCAGTCGGTCTCGACCCGCCGCCCGCCCAGCCCGGGCCGCAGGACGCACAGCACGATAATGGCAAACGAAAAGACGGCGGCCAGAAGCAGGCCCGGCACGAACCCGGCCATATAGAGCGCGGGTACCGATGTGTTCGTCAGCCATCCGTACAGGATCAGGTTGATCGATGGCGGGATCAGGATGCCCAGCGTTCCGCCGGCCGCGATCGAGCCGTAAAACAGGGGCTCGCTGTAGCCATAGCGGTCGACCATCGGCCGGGCGACGACGCTGACGGTTGCCGCCGTCGCGACGCTGGACCCGGACGTCGCCGCGAAGGCGGTGCTGGCGCCGATATTGGCGTGCATCAGACCGCCCGGAAGCCAGCCGATCCACTGCGTCATCGCCCCATACAGCCGTTCCGCCAGCCCCGACCGCAGAAGGATCTCGCCCAGCATGACGAACAGGGGGATGCTGACCAGCAGATAGTTCGACGACGACACCCAGCTCAGTTCGCCCGCCGCGAGATAGAGCGGCATGGGAGAATAGATCCAGTCGAGGCCGAGCGCCAGGATCAGCATGACTGCGGCGACCGGCAGGCCGAGTGCCAGCAGCCCGAACAGCAGGGAAAGTGTCACCGGCACCATCAGACGGTCCCCCTGTCGTCGGCTCTATCGGGGGATTTCCCCAGCCATTGTTGCGTCTCGCTGATTGCTTCCTCGACCTCCTCTTCAGTGCCGGGCGACCCGGCGATGGTGTCGACGCGGGCGAAGTCCGCCGCGATCATGGCGACAAAGGCCCGGCCCGTGCGCCAGGCCGCGATGGCCGTGAACCAGAACAGCCCTGCCGTCCAGGCCCCCTGTGGAATGACCAGCGGAGTGCCAAGCGGCGTGTTGGCTCTGGCCGACAGACCCCACGACGTCTGGAACATTTCCAACGCCCCGGCCGACAGGACGAAGCCAATGCCGGCCAGACTGGCGAGGCCGAGGATGTCCAGAACGGCTTTCGCGCGCGCCGGCAGGCGCTGGGGCAGGACGTCGATGCGCACATGGCCGCGTTCGAACACGACATAGGCCAGCGCCCAACTGGCGCCGACGGCCAGGGCGTATGACGACAACTCCGTGCCGAGGCTGAAAGCCCCCAGACGCGAGTAGCGCAGGATGACTTCCGTCCCGATCAGGATTGCGGCGCCCAGTAGCAGGGCGCCGCCGATCCTGGCCATCAGCAGAGAGACAAAGGCGAAGAACCGCTCGATCATCGTGCCGATTCGGCCCTAGTTGACGGCGACGTCGATACCGACGACCGAGCCGACCTGCGCGTTCCAGGCTTCGGCACAATCGGCGCCGCAACGCTCGGCCCAATCCGGCAGCACGCTTTCCAGCAGCAGTTCGCGGGCAAGCGCCTGGTCCTCGTCGGACAGTTCCACCAGGGTCATGGCCGGCTCTGCCACGATGCCGTCGTTGCAATCACCTTCGGCCGTGTTGCAGTTGATGCCGTCCTGAATATCGGCGGCGGCCTGCTCCCATTGCCGGTCTTCCATGCCGGCGAACTCTTCGCGCAGGAAGTCGCGCGTTTCCTCGTCAAGACGATTCCAGTTCTCGGAATTGGCGGCGAAGAAAGTCATCGCCCAGCCCATTGGCAGCATGACCAGATGGTCGGTCACCTCCCACCAGCGCGCCGTATTGCCGGCCGACGTGCCGGTAATGGCGCAGTCAGCGACACCGCGTTCCATGGCGGGCACGACTTCGGCAAAGGGAATGTTGACGGGCTGGGCGCCGATCGCTTCGACCAGTTCCGACATCGAACGGTTGAAGGTGCGCACGGTCCGGCCTTCGAGATCGGCCAGTTCGTTGACCTCCACGCTGCAATACAGCACCTGCAGCGCGATCGGCGACATGGACAGCAGCGTGACGCCGAAATCGCGCTCCATCACTTCGGCCAGTTCCGCCCGGAAGGCGTCGGTCATTTCCCGCTGTTCGTCGATGTCAGCAGTCAGCCCGGGCAGGTCGAGGGCCTCGAAATGGGGTGCCTCGCCCGCCATGTAGCTGAGCGTGCCCTCTGATATGTCGAACATGCCGAGGCGCAGCAGCCTGAGGACCTCCGGGCCCTGAATACCCAGATCGTCCAGCGAATTGAAGGTCGTGGTGATCGCGCCGCCGGATGCTTCGGGCAGATGGTCGTTGAAGAACGGCTCCTGCACATAGCGGAACTGGTTCTGGGTCTGGTTGCCGCCGGAAACCTTCAGGTCGACGCTCTGAAGGTCGTCGGCGAAAGCGCCACCCGACGCGGCGGCCAATGCGAGAGCGGCAACGGAGCCGGTGATCCCTGGGAATTTCAACATCTCAAAGCCTCCCTTGAACGAAGCCCTGCTATCGGGCCGGTCCGGCCGGTGGAGCCAGCGGCCTGCAGAGGATGGTATTCAGGAAGGATCGTATCAACATAGGGAACGCTATGCTAATTAGTATATCCGTGGATGGGGTATTGAAGAAACTTATGGATGAAGATCAGTCTCGCGCAACTTGAGGCGCTGTTCTGGGCGGTGCGCCTCGGCAGCATTTCCGAGGCGGCCCGGCACCTGAACGTGACGCAGCCAACCGTTTCCCTGCGGTTGCGCGATCTGAGCACGGCGGTCGGCAAACCGATCATGAGCCGCGAAGGGCGCGGCGTGCGCCTGACCCCCGACGGCCTTGCAATTCTGGACCATGCCGCGCGCGTCGTCGGCGAGGTCGAGGAGATCTATCGCAAGGCGCGGCCGGAGGAAACGTCGGGGCTGGTCAAGGTCGGCGTCAGCGAGGCCTTTGCCCTGGCCGGCCTGTCGAAAATGCTGCCGGATCTGGCAGCCAGACATCCCGCCCTGCGCCTCGACATCGAAATCGGCACCAGCGGCGCCCTGGAGCGGGATCTGTTGAGCGGCAAGATCGATCTGGCTTTCGGGATCAATCTCAGCTCCGCGCCGAGGCTGAGGGTAACGCCGCTGGGTGTCCAAGAGGCGGCGTGGTTCACGGACGGCACGGCCGATCTGCCGCCGGTTGTCCGGCCGCACGACATCGCGCATTACCTGATCCTGACCACCCCCAGCCCGTCGCCGGGCTTTCAGCAGACGACGAGCTGGTTCAGCGCGGCAGGGCTGGAGCCAAAGCAGATTTCGCTCAGCAACAGCATCACGGTCATCGCCCATCTGGTCGCCGCCGGCGTCGGCATCGCCATCCTGCCCCGGCGGCTGGTCCAGAACCGGCTGGGTGCCGGCGATCTGACGGCACTACAATGTCGGCCGCAGATCGAGCCGTCGCTGATGTGCGCCGCCTATCGCAGCAACGATTGGCGGCCGGCCGTCAATGCCGTCGTCGATGCCGCGCAGACGGTGCTGGATCAACTGGACTGGCTGAAGCCGATCTGAGTGGGCCGTGTTCTGACTGACGCATCCCCACTCGCTAGACACCCGTGGATTAATTGGCATTTTGCCCCTGCCCTCGCTCGGGCGGAGCGTCACTTGCGTGCGGCGCAGGGCACAGTCATCTCGAATGGTGAGGTGTATTCTTTATAGATAGGCAGAATTTGGGGTCTTGAGAAGTGAGCCCCGAATCTGGGCAAAAGCCGTTGGTTCTGATGATGATCTGCACTCTGGCGGCTTTTCCCGACGCCCGTAAATATGCAAGCTGGGTGATTGAGTCAAGACGGCAAATCTTATGGTTGTGTATATGCGTGGCGATTAACTCTAGCGTGCGCACCATACATCGGCTTAGAGTACGATGTATGACAGTTGGCCGAGAAGGGAGTCGCTGAGTCGAGTGGGAAAAAAATCTTATTGATCCATCTCTCTGGACCTAATGATAATAAAAATTTGATTCTAATCCATTAAAACATTCATTATATTCTATATTATGTTTAATATACTATTAAAACAAAATATTTAATTATAAAAATTAGCTAAATATATAAACTATACTAGTAACGTACTGATAATTTTGCGCAACTGGCGAATATTTTAGTATTTAAGAAGTATGATTATTACGACTGAATTCATAGTAATGTAAATTTGCCACCACTATACAGATCTCGATTTCCGATTTTAGATGATCTATGGAGAAAGAACTATGGTGATACGCAAACCACAGGGCGCACTCACCTGTGAAGAGAGGTGCATCGTTAAGGCTTTGCTCGCAAAGGGGTGGCGCAACCAAGACATTCAGCACCTTATTAACCGAGGCCGCATTGCGACCGTTAACAGTGCACGGATAACCGAGGTAAAGAATAGTGCCGACGTCGAGCCGGCGGCATCCGATCACCTAGAGTTCTATATGCATAAAAAAAATTCCTACGATCCCGTAACTGGTCTAAATTTATATGATGACGAACGTCTCATTCGGGCACGTGAGGCTATGATTCTCGCAGTGCAAAGCTTTAATAGTCCTAGTCTTCGTTTTAAAACGGAACAATTTGCTGTTCAGTCAAATATAGCGTGGACCTATCTTTTGCATGAGTACTATATTCGTAAAGATAAAAATATTGTTCACAAAAATGGCAGAACATTTTCTCTATCAAAAATGGTTGAAAGAAGTGATTTTCCTCTGAGTGACGGCATAAGAAATAATATCAGAGATATCAACGAAATTAGAGATGCCGTTGAGCACAAACTTCTTGGTCGATCAGATGTAAAATTTTTCTCATTATTTCAGGCCGCATGTTTAAATTTCGATCAATCTATATGCGAATTATTTGGAAATAGCATATCTCTTAAATCTGATTTATCAATTGCGCTACAGTTTGCAAAGATGAATTTCACGCAGTTGAATGATCTTCAGAAGTATGACATTCCGGAGCACATTTCCGCCTTGGATGCAGAGCTGGAAGGAAGGTTATCGGAGGCAGAAAAGGCCGACTTGGAATATCGTTTTCGCGTTGTATATTTATTAGAGGGAGCGTCGAAAAATAAAGCGAACTTTGAGTTCGTTAGACCTGAATCGAAGGAAGGTAAGAAGATACATAATATTCTCGAAAAACGGGTTATTGCGGACGATGACTATCCTTATAAGCCGGATCAGGCGAGAGAAAAAATACGCGAAATGTCTGGAAGGAAATTCACACTATATAATCACAAGCAAGCTTGGAAAAGGTATAAGGTTAGACCTCAATCAGGTGCGACTGAAAAGAGTAATACAGACAAGAGGTATTGCATATTCCACAAGGCCCATGGTGATTACACGTATAATGATGCTTGGGTTTCCTTGGTTGTTGAGAAAATTTCATCAGAGGAAGAGTATAATGCACTAAAGGAGACAAGATAGAGCAAATTTTTGTCGGAATCATGACGTGCGTACATTTATTACGAATTTTAGTGACGCCCAAGTTTCAGTCAATCACAAGATTACCCAACTTATAAGCGGGATTTTTTCTTAAGTATGATTGCCGGCTCGCTATCGTCAGAAAAAAAGGGCCTGCCACAAAATTGGCTGCTACTGGACTTCTTCATATCCTGCGCTGGATCCGGGCGTTTTGCGCCGAGGACAGCTTCATGTTGCGTGCGTTCAGGCGGACTTTGGGTCCGGCTCAGGCAAAGGCCAGAAGCTTGGTTCCCGGTCCGCCGTGGAAATTCGATTCTGGTCGCTCGGCCGATTAAAGCCACAGCGAACCCGGAGCATGGACCGCCACGTCCTTTTCTGATCAGGCCCCGGTGATGGAGGCATGGCATTCCTCGATTTCATGATACATGTGCTGCGCACAGGTCATCCTGGGCCAAAAAACAGGCAAATCATGTGGCTGTGTTCGGCCGCAGAGGCGACCTTCGGTGACCGAGTGGTGCGGACGGGGGGACTTGAACCCCCACTCCCAAAAGGGAAACAGATTTTAAGTCTGGTGCGTCTACCGATTCCGCCACGTCCGCCCGCAATCACGCCCGATTTCTTACCGGCAGCAACGGGTGGACGCAAGGGCTCTCGGTCGTTAAGGATGTCGGGACGTCGTGCCGACGGGTGGCGCGAGCCGCAGCAGAAGGGGCCGCTCAGACATGACGACCGTTCAGATTCTGGCGCTGATCAGCATGGTGGCGCTGATCGCGTGGAACTTCCCGCGCATGATCGCCATGTCGCGTGGCAAGCCGGTCCTGCTTTATGCCGCGATCTGGCTGGGGGTCATCGTCGCGATCGCGGCGGTGTACCAGTTCTTCGGTGCCGATATGGGCTGGCGCTGAAGGCGGGGCATCCGCGCGCTATTCGACCCGGTATTCGGTGTCGAGTGCCTTCAGTTCCCCCTCCATCGCCGCCACCGCCAGTTCCAGCTTTGCGGCGTCGTCACAGCGGAAGACGAGGCTGACCCCGGCGTTGTTCGGGCTCATATACGGATAGCTGCCGATCTCGACGTCCGGGTGGGCTGCCTGCACCCGTCCCAGCGTTTCGGCGACCGTGCCTTCCATGATCCGGCAGACGAGCGTCCTGGACAGCATGACCCGGCCACCCTTGAGCGTCTTGATCAACCCTTCGGCCATGGCCTGCATGATCTTCGGCACGCCGGGCAGCACATGGACGTTTTCCAGGGTGAAACCGGGCGCGGCGCTGACCGGATTGTCGATCAGGCTCGCCCCGACCGGAATCTCGGCCATCTTCAGCCGGGCCTCGTTCAGCTTGCTGGGGTCGTTGTAGTGCCGTTCGAGCCGGCCGATGGCGTCGGCATTGCGTTCCAGCGGCACGCCGAATGCGCGGGCAATGCAGCCGGCCGTTATGTCGTCATGGGTCGGGCCGATGCCGCCGGTGGTAAAGACGTGATCATAGCGGGCGCGGCAATGATTGACGGCGGCGACGATCTCCTCCGGATCGTCGGGGATCACGCGCGCCTCGCGCAGGCGGATGCCCGCCGCGCCCAGTGCCTCGGCCAGCCAGGACAGATTGGCGTCCTTGGTGCGGCCGGACAGGATCTCGTTGCCGATCAGCAGCAGGCAGGCGGTAACCGTGGTGTCGGATGTCATCGGGTGTTTCCTCGCTTTCGTCCGCTGCACCATACGACAGCACAAGCGGACTTGCACTCCGGGCGCTGCGTTTCTAGGGTCGCCGGCATGAATTTTCCCGCCCCGTTGATCCCCGGTCGGCTGCAACGCCGGTACAAGCGGTTTCTGGCCGATGTCACGCTGGACGATGGCCGGGATCTGACCGTCCATTGCCCCAATCCGGGGGCGATGCTGGGGCTGGCCGCGCCGGGTCTGCCGGTATGGATCTCCGAATCGGCGGTGGCGACGCGCAAATATCCGCACACGCTGGAACTGGTGGATTTGCCGTCCGGACTCGTCGGCGTCAATACCGGGCTTCCGAATCGTTTGGCGGCCGAAGCAATCGCGGCCGGTACCCTTTCCGAACTTTCCGGCTATGCCACCGTTCGGCACGAAGTCAAATACGGCACCAACAGCCGCGTCGATCTGGTTCTGTCGGGGGCGGCGGACGCCCCGGCGCGCGAGGTCCCGGACTGTTATGTCGAGGTCAAGAACGTCCATCTCCGCCGCGAGGACGGGCTCCATCCGACCGCCGCTGAATTTCCCGATTGCGTCACCGCGCGCGGCACCCGGCATCTGCGCGAACTGGCGGCGGTGGTTGCCGGGGGCGGACGGGCGGTGATGTGCTTTATCGTTCAGCGGATGGATTGCGACCATTTCCGCCCCGCTGCCGATATCGATCCGGTCTATGCTGCCACCCTTTCCAGGGTAGCCGAACAAGGGGTGGAGATCGTATGTTACGCTTGCCGGATCGCTGTGGGCGGTATCACGGTGGATCGGCGGCTGCCGGTTGTTATATAGAAGCAGGCGGGCCGGGCAGCATGTCTGTTTGACGGCCTGCGCGGGGATTTTCGGTGGAAGAATTCGGGGATGGTCAGGTGATCGAGGCGGCAATCGACAGGACGGCGGAGGCCGGAATACCCATACATGGCCCCGATGACTTCGAGGGCATGCGCCGTGCTGGCCGTCTGGCCTCCGAGGTGCTGGATTACATCACCCCGCATGTCGTTCCGGGCGCCACGACCGGGGAACTTGATGCGCTGTGTCATGCCTATATTCGCGATAACGGTGCCGTGCCGGCGCCGCTTGACTATCGCGGCTTTCCCAAGGCCACCTGCATTTCGCTCAATCACGTCGTCTGCCACGGCATCCCCGGCGATCGGCGGCTGCGCAATGGCGATATCCTGAATATCGATATCACGGTCATTCTGGATGGCTGGCATGGCGACACCAGCCGGATGTTCATCTCCGGCGACAAGGTCAGCATCAAGGCACGGCGCCTGTGCGATGTTACCTATGATTGCCTGATGGCGGGCATCGACGTCGTCAAGCCGGGCGCCACGCTGGGCGATATCGGGCACGCCATTCAGACGCTGGCGGAATCGCAGCGCTTCTCGGTCGTGCGCGATTTCTGCGGCCACGGTCTGGGCCGGCAGTTCCACGCTCCGCCCAGCGTGCTGCATTACGGCCGACCAGGTGAGGGCGCGGTGCTCAAGCCCGGCATGTTCTTTACCATCGAGCCGATGATCAACACGGGCAAGGCCGACGTCAAAGTGCTGTCGGACGGCTGGACGGCCGTGACCCGCGACAAGGGTCTGTCGGCTCAGTTCGAACATTCGATCGGCATGACCGATACCGGCTGCGAGATTTTCACGCTGTCGCCCGCCGGATACACCCGTCCTCCCTATACAGCCGATACGTCGAGCCGGTGACCGGGCTCGACGACAACGGGGCCGCCGTCGGCGACGGTGAGGCCCCGGCGGCCACTGGCGCCGTCGAACACGCCAATAGCGGGCATAGAAAGCGGCTGAGATCGCGTTTTCTGGATAGCGGTGACGATGCGCTGTCCGATCACGAACTGCTGGAGGTGTTGCTCTTCGGGGCCATTCCCCGGCGCGATGTCAAGCCACTGGCCAAGGCGCTGATCAAGCGGTTCGGTACTCTTGGCGGCGTGCTGAACGCCGAAGCCGGCCAGTTGGAGCGCTCGGCCGGTCTAAGCCGCACACAGGCGGCACAGGTCAAGATCGTCGCGGCCTGTACGCGACGTATGCTGCGCGAGGATTACCAGGGCAAGCCGATCCTGTCGAACTGGCAGGCGGTGATCAATTATCTGGCGCTGTCAATGCAATACCTCGAAACCGAAGAATTCCGCGTCATCTATCTGAACAAGAAGCTCCGCGTCATCCTCGACGAATGCCAGCAGAAGGGAACCGTCGACCACGCACCCGTCTATCCGCGCGAAGTTGCCCGGCGCAGCCTTGAACTGAATGCGTCGTCGGTGTTGCTGGTCCACAACCACCCCTCCGGCGATCCCAAGCCGTCGACCGCCGATATCGAGATGACCCGCGTCGTTGCCCGCGCCCTCAAGACCGTTGAGGTCCACCTGCACGACCACGTGATCATCGCCCGCAATGGCTATAACAGCTTGAAAGCCATGGGGCTGATCTGAGGGTGCCGACGGTCGGCCACTGTCCAGCCGCCTGGGTCTACATTCTTGCCAGCAGGCCCCATGGTGCCTTGTATGTCGGTGCGACCGAATTCGTCGGAAAGCGACTTTGGGAGCATCGCAACGGTCTCGTTGCCGGACATACGCGCAAATACGGGATCTGTCGGCTGGTGTACATCGAGTGCCATGCGTCCATGATCGCGGCGCTTCGCCGTGAGCGCCAAATCAAGAAATGGCGTCGGCAGTGGAAAGTGGAACTGATCGAGAGTCTGAATCCGGACTGGCGCGAAATCGACCAAGATTGGGGCTCGCCGGTTGAAAGTGCATTGCCGCCGTCCTGATCGTTCGCGTCGCCACCCCCTGATCGTCGCCGCCTTGAGCGGGGACCTCGGCAGCAGCAACTTGGGATGTCGACACGCGGGCCGGGCTCATGCGGATCGGGGCCCCTGATCGGTGTCAGGGGCGATCAGGTAGGGGGTAATAGCTTAGCCTGATCGTCCGCGCCGCCACCCCCTGATCGTCCCCGCCTTGAGCGGGGACCTCGCGCGACAACTTGCGATACCGACACACGAGCCGGGTGCATGCGGCTCGAGGCCCCTGATCGGTGTCAGGGGCGCTCAGGTAGGGGTAGGAAACTCAACCTGATCGTCCGCGCCGCCACTCCCTGATCGTCCCCGCCTTGAGCGGGGACCTCGAGCAGCAGCTTGCGATGTCGCAATGCGAGCCAGGTGCATGTAACTCGGGCCCCTGATCGGTGTCAGGGGCGATCAGGTGCGGGTGTTGCGGCGGGAACAGGCTCCAGCGGCGGGGTGCCGGTGATCAGGTCGACGGCCCGGTCTGCGACGGCCAGCACCGTGGCGTTGGTGTTGCCGGAGACGATGTTGGGCATCATCGAGGCGTCGATCACCCGCAGCCCGCGGACGCCGCGCACGGCCAGATCCGGCGTCAGAACCGCCATCGGATCGTCGTCGGCGCCCATGCGTGCGGTGCCGCTGGGGTGATAGTTGGTCTTGACCGTCCGCCGGCAATGGGCGGCCAGCGCCTCGTCGTCGGTAGCGCTGTCGCCGGGGTGGATCTCGGAGGTGATCATGGATTTCAGTGGTTCCGCGGTCAGCATCGCGCGTGAGGCCCGCAGCCCGGCGATCGACAGGCGCAGGTCGTCCGGGTCACCCAGATAGTTGTTGTCGATGACGGGCAGGGCGGTCGGATCGGCACTTTGCAGGCTGACGGTTCCTCTGGCTTTGGGGCGCAGCAGGCAGGCGTTCAGCGTTACGCCATGGGTGGCGTCGACGCCGGCCACGTCACTGTCGAGATAGACGGTCGGCACGCAATAAAGCTGGATCGTCGGATCGGCCGCCGGATCGTCCGGGTTCAGAAACACGCAGGCTTCGACGCCGTTGGACGTCACGGGCCCGGATTTGAACAGCAGCCATTGCAGGCCATTGGCGACCATGCGCCAACCGGAATCCTGGCCGAAATAACCATAGGCGCCGTTGGTGGCCGCCACGATCGGCACCTCGTGGTGATCCATCAGGTTCCGGCCCACCCCCGGCAGATCGGTATGCACCGTGATGCCATGGTGGCGCAGCTGGTCTTCGGGGCCGATGCCCGAGAGCATCAGAAGTTTCGGCGTCTGGTACGCCCCGCAGGCCAACAGGATTTCGCCGTCGGTTTCGGCGCGTTCGGTCCGTCCGCCGGTGACATATTCCACGCCGGTGGCGCGATCGCCGTCCATCAACACTCGGGTGACGGTCGCCCCGGTCTGAACCGTCAGGTTCCCATTGCCCATTTCCGGTTCGAGAAAGGCCTTGTAGGCATGGCAGCGCTTGCCCTTTTCCGTCGTCAACTGCATGAAGCCGACACCGGCCTGGCGTGCGCCGTTGAAATCGGGATTGAGCGGATAGCCCATATTCTGCAGGGCGGCGACGAAGGCATAGGACAGATCGCATTTGTGGATGTGGTCGGACACCTTGAGCGGGCCGAGCACACCATGATACCGACCGCCGAGACGCTGATTGCCCTCCTGACGGATGAAATAGGGCAGCAGATCGTCATAGCCCCAGCCGGCGCCGCCGGTGGCCGCGTCCCAGGCGGCGAAGTCGCCCGGCTGGCCCCGGATATAGACCATGCCGTTGACCATGCTGGACCCGCCCAGCGCCTTGCCCTGAGGGACGATGGGTTGCCGACCGCCGAGCGCGGCCTGCGGCACCGGCTTGTGCATGGTCAGATAGGGATGGCCCTTGAGAAACTTGATGAAGCCGGCCGGCATGTCGACCAGCATGCCGCGCGCCCTGTCGCCTTCTTCCAGCAGCAGCACCCGCGCGCCGTGATCGCGGACCAGACGCGCGGCGGCGACGCAGGCCGAACTGCCGCCACCGCAGATGATGTAGTCGTACCCGCTCGTCATACCGATCGGCCTACCAGCAGGTATAGCCGAGATCGGCCATGACGATCGATCCGGTCATCACGCTGGCGGCGTCCGATGCCAGAAACTGAACGACCGATGCGACTTCTTCGGGTTCGCCCATCCGGCGCATCGGCGTGCCGTCCATCCAGACCTTGAACATCTCCTTGTCCTCGGCGCCAAAGGTGGTCAGCGGCGTGGCGATATAGGTCGGCGCGACGGCATTCACCCGGACATTGCGGTCGGCCCATTCCGCCGCCAGCGATTTCGTCAGCTGGTGCACGCCCGCCTTCGAAGCGTTGTAATAGGCCTGCTGCTGCGGCTTGTTGACGATGAACCCGGACATCGAGCCGATATTGACGATCGCACCGGATTTCTGTTTCAGCATCGGTGCGCCGAAAGCCCGGCAGCACCAGAAGACGCCGTTCAGATTGATATCGATGACGTTGCGCCAGTGTTCGTCGGTGACATCCTCGGCCGGAGTCCCGCTGCGCGCGATGCCGGCATTACAGACCAGAATGTCGACCCGGCCGTGGCGTTCGATCACCGTCGCCGCGGCCGCATTGACTGCGTCGGGATCGGCGACGTCGCATTCCACGCTGTCGGCGGTGTATCCCTGTTCAGCCAGAAAGGCGGCGCCGGATTCGATCGCCCTGGGGTCACGTTCCGCCATGATCACGGTGGCGCCCGCTTCGGCCAATGCGTGGCAGCATCGAAGGCCGATGCCGCCGCCGCCGCCGGTCACAACGGCGATGCGGCCGTCCAATCTCAGTTTTTCAAGATACATGGCTTCTTTCCTTCTCGAATGGTCGTCGCGGCCGATTGCCGGCTAGCGGACCTTGCGGCCCGTGCGGGTGCCGCCGGCCAGACGGTGACGTTCCAGAGGCTCCAATGCCCGGCCCTCGGCGTCGAACAGGTGGCAAAAGCGGCCGTCAACCGAAAGATGGATGGAGTCGCCGGCCTCCGTCTCGTCCTCGCCGTCGCTCTGAATGACCAGTTGTCGGCCGTCCGGGGTGTCCAGGTGCAGATAGGTCTCGTCGCCCAGCCGCTCGACCACCGATACATCCGCCGCGATCGCGCCGTCGGGGTCGACGCGCAGATGTTCCGGCCGGATGCCGAGGGTCAGCGTCTGTCCGACCCTGGCGTCGCCGGCGTGGACCGGCACCGGTACGGTCGCGTCTTGCGGCAGCCGGACATCGATGCCGTCAGAACCAACTCCGGTGACTTCGACCGGCATGGTGTTCATCTTCGGCGATCCGATGAACTCGGCGACGAACAGGCTTTTGGGATGGTGATAAATCTCCAGCGGCTGGCCGACCTGCTCCACGACGCCGTCGCGCATGACGACGATCTTGTCGGCCAGGGTCATCGCCTCGACCTGGTCGTGGGTGACATAGATCATCGTTGCGCCGAGACGCTGGTGCAGCCGGGCAATTTCAAGGCGCATCTCGACCCGGAGCGAGGCATCGAGGTTGGACAGCGGTTCGTCGAACAGGAACACCTTGGGCTCGCGCACGATGGCGCGGCCGATCGCCACCCGCTGGCGTTGGCCGCCCGACAGCTCGCGCGGTTTGCGCTCCAGCAGTGGCTCAAGGCGCAGGATCCGCGCGACCTCGTGCACCTTCTCCATGCGCTGGTCCTGCGGCACGCCGGCGAGTTTCAGGCTGAAGCCCATATTGTTGGCGACCGTCATATGCGGATAGAGCGCATAGGACTGGAACACCATTGCCAGGCCGCGACGGGCCGCCGGTGTATCGTTGACCACCGTGCCGTCGACGCTGATCGTGCCTTCGTTGATCTCTTCCAGACCGGCGATCATCCGCAGCAAAGTCGACTTGCCGCAGCCGGACGGGCCGAGAAAAACGACGAATTCCTCGTCGTCGATATCGAGATTGACACCGCGAATGGCTTCGAACTGGCCGTAGCGCTTCTTGACGTCCTGCAGTTTTACGACCGCCATTTAAAAGATCTCCGAATTGCGGGCCTGTTCCGCGAGGGTGCTGCTGCCTGCTGCCGGTGGGTCACTTCACGGCACCGAAAGTCAGGCCCCGCACCAGTTGGCGCTGGGTAAGCCAGCCGAATACCAGGATCGGCGCGATGGCCATGGTCGATGCCGCCGACAGTTTCGCCCAGAAAAGCCCCTCGGGTGCCGAGAACGAGGCGATGAACGCCGTCAGCGGCGCGGCTTGCGATGTGGTCAGGTTGAGGCTCCAGAACGCCTCGTTCCAGCACAGGATGACCGACAGCAGGAAGGTCGAGGCGATACCGGGCAAAGACAGCGGCAGCAGCAGATGGATCAGTTCCTCGCGCGGCATCGCGCCGTCCATGCGCCCGGCTTCCAGAATGTCGCGGGGGACTTCCTTGAAGAATGTGTAGAGCATCCAGACGATGATCGGCAGGTTCATGAGCGCGAAGATGACGACCAGAGCGATGCGGCTGTCGATCAGACCCAGATCGCGCAGGATCAGATAGATCGGCACCAGCACGCCGACCGGCGGCAGCATCTTGGTCGACAGCATCCACAAAAGCGTGAAATTGGTGCGCCGGGTGGGAAAGAACGCCATCGCATAGGCCGCCGGTATCGCGATCGCCAGTCCCAGAAGCGTCGACCCCACGGAAATGATCACGCTGTTCAGGGCGAAGCGGAAATAGTTCGCCCGCGCCTGGATCTGGACATAGTTCTCCAGAGTCGGATCGAAGAACAGGGTCGGCCGGCCTACCGCAACCACCTCGGTCTTGAAGCTCGCCAGCAGCATCCAGAGGATGGGAAAGAAGATCACCAGTGCGACGGTCCAGCCGACGATGGTGTAGATCACCTTTGTGCGCAGTGTCGACGGCATGACGGCCTCAGTCCAGGTTCTTGGCGACGGTGCGGATCAGGAAGATCGCAACGATGTTGGCGAGGATCACGGCGATCACCCCCCCGGCGGACGCGCCGCCGACATCGAATTCCAGAAGCGCGCGAAGATAGATCAGATAGGCCAGATTGGTGGTGGCCGTTCCTGGACCGCCCGATGTGGTCACGAAGATCTCGGCGAATACGATCAGCAGGAATATCGTCTGGATCATCACGACGACGCTGATCGAGCGGGATAGATGCGGCAGGATGATGTAAAAGAACATCGACACCGGCCGGGCGCCGTCCATTCGGGCGGCTTCGACCTGATCGTCGTCCAGCGATTGCATGGCCGTCAGCAGGATCAGGACCGCGAATGGCAGCCATTGCCACGACACGATAATGATGATCGATATCAGCGGTATGTCGGACAGCCAGTCGATGCGGCCCATACCCAGCGATGTGGTAACATAGGCGAAGAAGCCGTTGACCGGGTGCATCAGCAGGTTTTTCCAGATCAGCGCGCTGACCGTCGGCATGACGAAGAACGGCGCGATGACCAGCAGCCGGGCGACACCGCGGCCGAAGAATTCCTGGGTCAGCAGCACCGCCAGCAACGTGCCGAGCCCGACGGTGATCGCCAGTACGCTGCCAACGAGCAGCAGCGTATTGGAGATCGCCGCCCAGAAGGCGGGATCGCCGAAGAGATAGGTATAGTTGTCGAAACCGGCGAACCCGCCGATCGTCGGGTTGAGCAGATTGTAGCGCTGAAACGAAAACCAGATCGTCATCGCCAGCGGCACGATCATCCAGATCAGCAGGACGATAACCGATGGCGCGACCAATGGCAGGGTTCTGACTTCGCGTCGTTCGCTTTTTGGCCGTGCCATGGCGTCTCGATCCGATCTGGACGGTAGCTGAAGAAAACCGGGACCGGCCGGTAAGAACGCCGGTCCCGCAGTCTGGAGGAACTATGGTGCCCGGTTCGGGCCCCGGATCAGTCGTAATAGCCCGCCTGATCCATGGTCCGCCGGGTGGCGGATTGGGCGCCCTGCAGCGCTTGCTCGACATCCATCTGGCCGGAAAGGGCCGCGGCGATGGATTGCCCCACCTGCGTGCCGATGCCCTGGAATTCCGGTATCGCGACGAACTGGACGCCGGTATAGGGCACCTCGTCGGCGGTCGGATTTGACGGATCGGCCGCAAGGATCGCTTCGTGGACGAATTCAGCGAACGGCGCGGCTTCGAGATATTCCTCGCGCTCATAGGTCGAAGCCCGTGTGCCGGGAGGGACGACGGTCCAGCCCTGAGTCTCACCGACCAGCTCGACGTATTCCTTCGATGTCGCCCATTTCAGGAATTCCTTGGCCGCTTCGACCTGCTGTGACGAAGACGGAATGCCAAGTGCCCAGGACCACGACCAGCCGGCACCGTTGGGGACGGCCTCGGTTGGTGCCGCCGTGAAGCCGGTGACGTCGGCCACCTCGCTGTCGCTGGGATTGAAGATGTATCCGGCGGCCGAGGTGGCGTCGATCCACATGGCGCAGTTGCCGCTGGCGAACAGCGCCCGGTTCTCGTTATGGCCGTTGGACGCGGCGCCGGGCGGGCCATAATTGCCGAGCAGATCGACATAGAAGTTGATGGCGTCGGACCATTCGGCGCTGTCGAGCTGCGGTTCCCAGTCCATGTCGAACCAGCGTCCGCCGAAGGTGTTCACCAGCGTCGAGACATAAGCCATGTTCTCGCCCCAGCCGGGCTTCCCGCGCAGGCAGATGCCGTATTGCTCGTTGTCCGGATCATGGAGTGTTTCGGCAAAGGATCGGATATCGTCGTATGTTGGCTGGTCGGGCATTTCCAGACCGGCTTCCTCGAACAGATCGGTGCGATAGAAGGTGAACGAGCTTTCGGCATAGAAAGGCACGGCATACATCGTGCCGTCATGGGAAAGGCCGTTGCGCACGGGGTCGAGAAGATCGTCGTAGTCGTAGTCGTCGCCGAGATCGTCGACCGGCTCCAACCAGCCTTCCTGGCCCCAGATCGGCGTCTCGTAAGCACCGATGGTGATGATGTCGAACTGACCGCCGCCGGTCGCGATGTCCGTGGTCACGCGCTGGCGCAGAACGTTCTCTTCCAGAACGACCCAGTCGAGTTCGATGCCTGTCTCTTCTTCGAACTGGGTCGACAGCTCCTGCATAATGATCATGTCGGAATTGTTGACGGTGGCGATGGTCAGCGACTGCGCGCTGACCGCACCCGCGGCGAGCAACGCGGCGCCGCCCGCCGTAAGGGCGATGGCGGATACGGTGGATCTTCTCATGGTTTCCTCCCTTGGTTCACGACTGTCGTGACGCGGTGCCCGCCACCTCGGGAGCGTCGCTGTTGATCGAGCAGTTGCTCAAATGCCAGCTATTATCCCTGTAAGCGAGCTTATGCCCATTCTTATAGCAAATGCTCGCAGGTCAGGCGCGCGTTGTCAAACGGCAAATTCAACCGTGCTGGCGTCGTCTGTTGTGCGGAAGGGAGGAATGGACGAGCGACCCTGAAGGAAGGCTCAGAAGATCGGTTTGGTGAGCATCAGCCAGACAATACCGCAAAGGGCGAACAGCGCGGGGAATCCGCAGGCGAACCAGATCTTGTAAAGCCGGTGGTATGCGCCCGGCAGTGGCCCTCCGGCATCGCGCGCCGCCCGCGCCAGATTTCGAAGGCGCAGCTGGATCCACACCACCGGCAGCCAGAAGGCCAGAACGACGCCGTAGAGGCCGATCGACAGCACCAACCAATCCTCGGCCAGGTGCCAGCCGGCCTCCAGGGCGAGGAGCCAGCCCGTAATCGGCTGGGCTATTACGGCGGTGGCGGTGAACAAGCCATCGGCCAGGACGACCGTTCTCGCCGTATGCGCGATCAGGACCGGGTCGCGACTGTGATTGGAAACGACCATGAAGAACGCAATGCCGATGCCAGTGCCGAGCAGCACCGCGGCGCCGACGATGTGCAGGAACAAAAGGATGTCGTAGAGCATCAGCGTTCGTCCAGAAGTGCGGCCAGGATCATGGACAGGACGATGCCGGGCAGGATCTTTACCAGCGGACCCAGGGGGTCGGCCCAGAGGTCGGCGGTCCAGATCGTCGCGCCGGCCAGATAGGCGATCGAGGCGGCGATCATGCCCAAGCAGGCAATACGCGCCCAGGGTCGATAAAGGATCGCCAGTCCGAGGCCGATATCCGCAAGGATTCCCGCCCCGATCGCAACCGCCGCGATAGCGCCTGAGAAATCCCGATCGGTCAGGACTGCCTGGGCTGCCTCGCGGCTCCAGATGCCGATCAGACCTGATGCCAGCCAGAACAGGGCCAGCGTCGCGACCATGACCGGCATCAGCAGATAGAGCCGGGCGAACCACCGTTCCTGCACTGTCGCCGGCATGTCGACGAGCGTCCTGTCCAGCGGTTTGCATGGCTGGCCGCCGGCCGCCAGCCATGCCGAAGGATCGCCGGTGATGCCGTCTTTCAAGGTTCTGAGTGCGGTTGTCCGCAACGGCGACCGCCAGCCCAGCCAGCCAAGGGCGTCGGCGGCGGATCCGACAACCCGCATCAGCGATTCGGGAATGGTGATGGAGAAGCGCCGGGGCGGGAACCCCTGCCACCGCCGGAGGCGTGCGGTGACATCCGCCAGTGTCGAGGCATCCGGTTCCGTCAGGTCCGCGACCGTCCCGCCCGCGATGTCGCCGCGCGCTGCCTGAACAACCGCCTGCGCGACGTCATCGACGGCAACGGTCTGTATCGGTGCATTGGGGTGAATGTTGATCGTGACCAGCGGCAACGCCGCACCGCCCCGCAGCAGGGCCGTCCCGCCATAGGCCTGTGGTCCGATGACGAGGGTCGGACGCAGGATCACCCAATCGAGATCGGACGCCATGACAAGACGGTCGCCGCGCATCTTGGATCGGAAAAACGCCGTCGAGGCGTTTTCGGAGACGCCGGCGGCCGAAATCTGGATAAATCGGGTGCCGGTACCCGACAGCGCCGCCAGCAATTGCGAGATCGCCGTCTCGTGGATGCCGGTCAGATTGTCCCGCGCGCCGTCCTGAAGCGCGCCCGACGCATTGACCACGACATCGGCACCCGCCAGGTCGGTCGCCCAGACGGTGGCGGGCGTGGCCGCGATATCGCGGCAAAGCCACCGAATGCCGGAATCCGTAGCAGCGCCGGCTTTCATCGAGCGCCCCACGCCGACAACAGTGAATCCGTCAGCCTTCAGTGCCCGCAGACAGGCAGCACCGATCAGACCATAGGCGCCGAGGACGACGGCCAGTTTTCCGTCAGGCACTCCTCAAGCACCCGGCGGCCGGTTGGGTTGAACCCGGCTGCAGCCGGGCGGCGAGCAAAGCGCCCCTCATTGCAGCGCGTCAATCGTTCCGGCAGCGACCCAGTCGGGCGTGCCCTGGCGCCAGACCAGCGTCGTCTCCGAAATCCGGCCTTCATCCATCATGCCCCGCAGTTCACCCAGCGAAACCGGCCCCAGGGATTCTCGCTGCAGGGCGTACCAGTATTCCGCGGTCTCGTGCTCAACCGGAGGATCGTCCGCTGACACCTCTTCAGGCGCAGGATCGGCTTCCAGCATTGCGAGATCCTCGCGCGCCGGCTCATAGCCCAGGGCGACGGCCGCATTCAGAAGGCGCCTGGCTTCGTCGTGGTCCTGCTCCACGCCGTCGCCGTGCATGAGGTGGATGGCCAGATTGCGCGTGCCCATCGCATGGTCGCCACCGGCGGCGCGGCGGAACCACGACACCGCCTGTTCCGGATCACGATCGACCCCGGCGCCGGTCGCGAGGATATGGCCGATATAATTCATCGCGTCGGTGTTGCCGGCTTCTGCCGCCCGCTCGAACCAGGCCAGCGCCTGTTCCGGATTCTGCGCCGTGCCCTCGCCTTCGAAGAGGGCCTGGGCCAGTCCGACCATGGCGATGATGTTGCCGGCATCTGCCGCCTGACGGAACCACGAAACCGCCTCGGCCCGATCCTCGGCCACGCCGTTGCCGTTCCACAGCCGATAGGCGTAATTCGATTGCGCCACCACCAGCCCCTGTTCGGCGGCGAGGCGGTAGAGTTCGGCGGCGCGCCTTGCATCTTCTTCGGGGCCGCCACCTGTCGAATGCTGCCCGGTGGACAGCCGATTGGCGAGATTGTTCTGAGCCGCCGCATCGCCTTCCTCCGCGGCTCCCTGCAGCCCCTCGATGTCGTCGATCGTGAAAACAACCCGGTCATCGATGGTGATTGTCAGCCCCCAGCCGGTTGCGTCAATCACCGCCCTGCTGAACCGTTCGATGGGAATTCTCTCGCCATCGACCGTAATAAGGCCGGGCTCGATCGAGATCGCGACGCCGTCCAGGTCGATGCGGGCGACATTGTTCACGGATCGAACGGACTGGTTGCGACCACCGATGACGGTGATCGAGCTGCCATTGACGGTGATTGATGAGGTCGACTGGGCCTTTGTCTCGGGCACCGACAGGGTGGGCAGGGCTATGGCGACGGCGATCGCGAGGGCGACCGATCTGGCTTTGGTAAGCCGGATTGCAGCTTTGAGCATCATGGCCATTTTCCCATCTGCGCGGCCAATCATGGAATGCGGCACGACAACGAGCCGCCAATCGAAAAATACTTGCGCATGTCTTGTCAGGCAAGTAACTTTTGAAAACATAATGAACAAAATGGGGCTGCTGGTGCCATGTCCGTATCCATTGCAATCTCGCGTTATCGGGCCCGTCGCTCTCACGCCGCTGTCTGCGGGGCAGCACTGCTGGCACTGACGTCGGTAGGTGCCGCTTCGGCCCAGAACCTGCCGCCGAGCTACGGAACGCAGACCTTTTCGACCGCTGAAGGCGGAGAGGTCAGTATCGACCTTCAGGCTGGCGGCAATATCAATGCCCAGCAGGTTCTGGGGCCGGCTTGCGTCGGAATGGTCGCCCAGGCGCCCGATTTTCGCGTTCAGATTCAAGGCGCCGGCACGGTCGGCCTTAATGCGTCAGTCCAATCCACCGCCGATACGACGCTGATCATAAGCACCCCGGACGGCCAGTGGCTGTGCAACGATGATTCCGACGGATTGAATCCGGCAATCGGGATCGGTTCGGCGCGCGCCGGTCTCTATGATATCTGGGTCGGTACCTTCGACATGGCCGGTTGGCCGTCGGCCCGGCTGACCGTGGCCGCCGAGGCCAGCACCGGCGCCGGCCCGACAGCGGGTGAAACCGCCGCCGTCTCCGCACCGCCGATCGCCGAGTGGTGGTATGCGCATGAAGGGGAGACGGTCGGACCTGTGCCGCTGAGCGAAATCGAGACGGCGATATCCGACGGCGACGTCACCCGTGACTCCCTGGTCTGGCGTGAAGGCATGGACGCATGGGTGGCGGCGGAAAGCGTCGACGCCGTGGACAACCTGTTCCCGGTTGAGCCGCCGCCGCTGCCGACCACGCCAACGGACGAGGATGCCGAACCGGCGATGCCGCCGCCGCTGCCCCCCGACCTTCCAGAATCGGACGATGCCGCTGGCGGAGAAACGGCCGCCGACGACATGTCCGGACCCGCCGAAACTGAGGCTGATACCGAAACTCCCGCCGACGAGATGCCTCCGGCTGACGATATGGCAGGAGAGGGCGAGGGTGAGTACGATTCAGGTACTGATACCGATCTCGAAACCGACGAAGAAGACGACGGGGCCGACGAAGACGCGCCGGAGCCCCCGCCGGCTCCCGCCAAACCGGGCGTGAACTGAGGGTCCAGGGGGACTGCGGATTCCGTTTCCTGTCCCTTCCCCGAATGGTGCTTCGTGCTTCCGGGGAGGGGAAGAGGTGGTTCGGGCGGCTTCCACCATCTCCAATTCCCGTGCGCTGCGCGGTCACGAAGTGACGCGCTGCAGACACG